>CAYUYC010000137.1:0-8982 GCA_964448945.1 uncultured Burkholderiaceae bacterium | reverse complement strand
GCCCATCTCCTTGGCGTGATCGGCGTAGTTGCGCCCGACGCAATAGATGCGATGCACGGGAAACAGCCCGCTCGTGCCGGCCACGGGCACGGCGGCCTGCGGCGGCGGGGTCAGCACGTAGTGCTTGGTCATGCGGTCTCCAGAGGTTATTGGTGTTGTGGGTTCAAAGAATGGGATCGATGTTGAACACCTCGACGTCGGTACGCAGATCGGCGTACTTGCCGCGCAGGCTTTGCATGAAGAGTGCGTATTGCTCGGCGTCGAAGCCGCCCGGGTGGGTGAAGATCGTCATCTCGGGTGCCGGCGGATGGTACAAAAACACTTCGCGCGCGCGCACGCCGAACAACTGCCCCGAGATGCGCGAGGCATAGGTGGTGCATAAGAACGCCACCAGGTTGGCCACATAGCTGGCAGGCACCTTGAGCGCGTGCTCGCGCGATTCGCGCTGCACTTCATTGACCGGCTGGATGTTCTGCGTCACGCGCGTGGCTGCAAACGGCGCCACGGCATTGCAGGTGACGCCCGCACCGGCCATGTCCATCGCCACCACGCGGGTCAGGCCGATCAGCCCGCCCTTGGAGGCGGCATACGCGCCCTGCCCGTAATTGCCGATGAACCCGGCGGTGGCGACGATGTTGACGATGCTGCCCGGGATGCGTCCATGCTTGACCTGCTCGCGCATCACCGGCGTGGCCGCGGCCAGCAAGGCATAGGGCGCGACCAGGTTGTTGCGGATCACCGCCTCGAAATCCTCGCGCCGGCTGGCGTGGATCGGTGCCTCGCGCATGATCGCGGCGTTGTTGATGACGATGTCGACGAAACCGAATCGCGCCTTGGCCAGGGCCACGCAGGATTCGGCCGCGCCGGGGCTCGCAAGGTCTTCGGTGAAGGCCACCGCGCAATCGGGTGCCTTGGCGTTGAGCCGATCGACGGCGGCCTCGATCACCACGCTGTCCTCGGGGCTGCCGTCGATCGCGCAACCGTTGTCGGCGATGACGACCTTGGCGCCTTCCATCGCGAGGGTCTGTGCGATGGCCAATCCGATGCCGCGTGCGCCGCCGGTGACGATGGCCACGCGATTGTCGAGTGTGTCGCTCATGGGCAGCCCCTGCTTATGATCGGTGTAGCGCCGGTCAGGTCCGTCCTGCCGGCGGCGTGGTCGCGTAATACGCGTCGGTGTGGATATTGCGCTCGATCATGCCATGCGCGCGCAGCAAAGCGACGGCCGATTCGACCATGACCGGCGGTCCGGCGAGATAGGACTTCATCGCGCTGAGATCGCCGAAGTCGGCATCGATCGCCTCGGTCACCAGCCCCGTGCGCCTTCGGGTGGCCGCACCGGGCTCGGACAGCACATAGGTGTAGCGCAGATTGCTGCCGCGCGCGGCCAGATCGCGCAATTGCGCTTCGCCGTAGACATCGGCCTCGTCGCGCATGCCGACGTAGACATGGATGGGTTGGGCCATGCCCTGGTCGATCGCCGCGCCGGCAATCGACAGAATGGGCGCCAGGCCGCTGCCGCCGGCCACCAGCAGCATCGGTCCTTCAAAGCCCGTGCGCAGATAGCTGGTGCCCTCAGGCCCCGAGATGCGCAGGACATTGCCGATGGCCAGCGCACCTTGTTCGATCAGACGCGTGAAGCTGCCGCCGGCCGCGGCGCGGATATGGAATTCGATCAGGCCGTCGAACTCGCTGGCGACCGGCGTGCTCGCGATCGAGAAATCGCGTACCAGCGGCTCGCCTTGCGGCGTCCTGAATTCGATCTTGGCGTACTGACCGGCGGAGAACACGAACGGACCGCCATCGACGATGCTAAACACCAGCTTCCAGATGTCGCGCGTGATGAGACTCAGCGTGGTCAATTCGCACCGCATGGTGCGGATCGGATGGGTGATGAGCTCGTCGGCATCGGGAATGCGGATGCGGACATCGCCGATGACCTCGCTGCGACAGGCGAGGATGACGCCGCGCGCGCGTTGCGCCGGGGTCAGCGCAAATTCAGCGTGAGCGCTTTCGCGCGGATGCCCGGCGAGCAGTTCGCATTTGCAGGTGCCGCACTTGCCCGACTCGCAGGAATAGCCGATCGGCACACCGGCACGCTTGAGTGCCGACAGGATGGTCTCGCCCTCGAGCGCCGCGATCGGGTCGAGCCGGTCTTCGATATGGATGGTCGGCACGCGTGAAGATCCTGCGCAAAAGCCGCGCGGCTGCGCGGCGTAGCGAGTTTAACTTGGCGGTGAGGCAGGCATTGTGGCGCCGGCGATGCCGACGCCACAATGCCGCGCGGGCTCAGGCGCCGACGCCCACCGGACGCACACCCGTCATCAGGTAGTCGATGAGTTCGCGCACCGGGCGGATCTGCTTGCCGAACGGCAAGGACGACGCGCCGCGGAAGAACAAGCCCTTCTTGACGTCGCCGCGCACGGCGGCAGCGAGCTGCTTGTCGATGCAGAACTGGCCGATCTTGGAGATGCCGTCGCGCAGACCGCATTGCTGCAGGCAGTCGAAGACCATCACGCAGCGCGGCTTGGGCGCATTGCGCGCGGCGGCCTTGGCTTGCAGCACCGGCTCGGCCTTGAGGTAATTCTCGAGCCAGGGCGTCTTGACCGCACGCGCCGGCAGACCGGCCACGCTCATGAACTCGATGATCTGTTCGTCGTCGGCACCGGCGAGCACGCGCTTGAAGTTCTCGTGCGCATCGCCTTCTTCGGTCACGGCAAACGCGGTGCCCAGTTGCACGCCGCCCGCGCCCATGTTGATGAGTTCGCGCACGCGTTCATGCGAATTGATGCCGCCGGCCGGGATGAGCGGAATGGCATCGTCGGCCAGCCCCATGTCGCGGAAGAACTTGCGCGTATCGGGAATGACGTTTTCGAAGTTGAAGCGCGGATCGTTGAGGTCTTCGATCTTGGCGGCGCCCAGGTGGCCGCCCGCGTACTTCGGATGCTCGATGACGATCGCGTCGGGCAGACGGCCCTTGCGTTCCCACTTCTTGACGATGAGCTGGATGCCGCGCAGGTCCGACAGGATCGGGATCAGCGCGACGTTCGGATGATCCTTGGTCAGTTCGGGCAGATCGATCGGCAGGCCTGCGCCCACCACGACCGCATCGGCGCCGGATTCGCAGGACTGGCGCACATACGAGGCGTATTCGGCCACGGCACGCATGATGTTGACCGCGATCATGCCCATGCCCTTGGCGATTTCCTTGGCACGCTTGATCTCGCGATCGAGGGCCACGAGGTTGACCGCATTGATCTTGTTCTTGGCTTCGGGGCCGATGCCCAGATCGCGCGTGTCGTGCATCAGATCGGCGTGATGGTTGCGCAGATCGACGCTCGACAAGGTGCCGACGGCATTGCATGCAGCGACGCTGCCGGCCAGACGGTGTGCAGACACGCCCACGCCCATACCGCCCTGCACGATCGGAAGCACTGACCGACCGCGAATGCGTAGCCAGGGAAGCGGAGGCAACATCGAGGGCGACTCGGTCACCGTCGGGGAAACTGCATCGGGCATGAACTCGAACTCCGAAAGACTGAGGTTTTCATAATACCGTCAAAGACTTACGCGAGTCATGCAGAAGATCAACCGGCCCAGATGGGCGCACTGCCTCGCCGCTAACCTGCGGTTTCAGCGCTTAGATCGCTCACATATGCGCGCAATGCGCTCACGAATGAATGCTGCACGAGACTTTGTGCCACCCGCTGGCTTACCTGCTCGAACGGCAGGGTCATCCCGCCGATGTAGCGCCTGACGCAAACGATATGGAGCCCAAAGCGGGTGTGCACAAGGGTGGGCAGCAAGCCTTCAGTGCCGAATTGCTCGATCGCGCGCCAGAATTCGGGCACGCAGGCCTCGCGGGTCAGTTGCCCGAGGTTGCCGCCGAGGGCGCCCGACGGGCAGTTCGACCATTCGCGCGCGGCGGCTTCGAAGCCGCTCGCATCGCACAGCAGACGCATCAGCACCTGCTCGGCGCGCTGACGCAGCGGGTCGATCGGCGTCGCATCGGTCACCGCAAACAGGATGTGGTCGACCAGCGCGATCGGCTCCGATCCGTAGCGCTGCGGCTCGCGCTCGTAGGCGCGGCGGCATTCCTCCTCGGTTGGCTGCGGCACCTGCACATCATGGGCGAGCAAGGCTTCAATGGTCGCTTCGGGCGTGTCTGCGTTCAAACCGAGGGTTGCGGCACGTTCGAGCAGGCGCGCGGAGATCTGTTCCATGTCCATGGTCCTCTCCCGATCATCGGCGCGTGCGCACCAGTTGATAGGACCGGCCCAGGTAAGCCAGCGCCCCGAACCCGCTCCAGACATGCACGAGGCGCGAGAACGGAAACAACAGGAACAGCGTCATTCCCATGAACATGTGCAGCTTGTAGATCCAGGGCACGGTGACGATGATCGCTGCGGCCGAAAAATCGAAGCTGACGATGGCCCGCGCCCACGCCATCAGCAACAGCATCACGCTGCCGTCGGCATGGCCGAGCGAGAACACGATCGAGACCAGGCCCAGCAGCAAGGTGGCCAGGATCCAGAACAGCACCACGAGATCCATGCGCCGGGTGGTCGCACGCAGGCGTGCATCGCCCAGGCGCCGCGCCAGCAACAAGGCCAACCCGGCCAGGCAGATCGCGCCGAACACGCCGCCGGCCACGATGGCGAGCATTTGTTTGCTCGACGCCTCGATGCCCAGCGCGTGGAAGACCGCCGGCGGCATCAGCATGCCGATTGCATGACCGAAGAACAGGCCCAGGATGCCCAGGTGGAACAGATTCGAGCCCAGCCGCAGGCTGCCGGTCTTGAGCATCTGGCTCGATTCGCTGCGCCAGGTGTATTGCTCGCGATCGAAACGCGCCAGGCTGCCGAACAGGAAGACCGCGAGGCAGACGTAGGGATAGATCCCGAACACGATGCCGTGCAGATAGCTCATGGATTTCTCCTCGTGGCCGAACCCTCGCGCGGCCGGTCCATCCAGACCACCGGCTGCGACGCTGAGGTTCGCGCGGTTTGCGGCGCGCATGCGCCCATGAAGGTCACCGGCTCCTCCACCCAGGCCGCATCGAGCGACTCGGGCTCCCAATCGCGCTCACCCTCGGGCGCATCGAACGCGGCGCCGCCGATGACGGCGATCGCTTCCAGGGCGCAGGCATAGGGGCTTTCACGGCGGCGCAAAGCCTGGGCAATCGCGGCAACGATGTGGGCGATCTCGCCGAGCGCGTCATAGCCTTGTTCGCGCGGCAGCAAAGAGCAGTACTCGAGGAAGATCGGCAGATAGTCGGGCAATTGCGTGCTGTCGAGCGCCAGGCCGGCACGGTCGTATTGCGCGAGCAGATCGACCATGGCCTGGCCGCGGTCGCGGCTTTCGCCGTGCACATGCTCGAACAACAACAAGGAAGTGGAACGGCCGCGGTCGAAGGTATCGATGTAGGCGCTTTGGGCGTCGATCAGATCGCCTTGCACCAGCGCGTCGAACAAGGGCGCAAGCGAGCGCCGTTCGATGATGCGTTCATCGGCGACCACGGCGCGCAATTCGTCGAGGTGGGCGATCAGATCGGCGCTCGGATATTCGAGCAAGGCCGCGAGCGCACGCCAAGTGTAGGTCGGGCGGTTCATGGTTCAGGCCTCCACCTTGAGCGTGATGGTCTTGCGCCCTTTCTTCGGCCCGCCGAACAAGGACGCTTCGGACGTGCCGTCGGAGCAGCCGTTGCCGAACGAAAAACCGCACGAGCCCTTCATGTCGAACGCGTCTTCGGCGTATTCGCGATGGGTGGTCGGAATGACGAAGCGGTCTTCGTAATTCGCGATCGCCATGATCTTGTACATGTCTTCGACCGTGGCCGCATCGAGCCCGACCTGTGCGATCGCGGCCGCGTTGGCGGCGCCGTCGACATGCTTGCCGCGCATGTAGGCGCGCATCGCGAGCATGCGTTGCAGCGCGCGTTCAACCGGCGGCTCATGCCCGGCCGTGAGCAGATTGGCCAAGTATTTGATCGGGATGCGCAATTGCTTCACATCGGGAATCTCACCGTTGGCGCCGATGAGACCGCTTTGCACCGCGCCCTGGATCGGCGAGAGCGGCGGGATGTACCAGACCATGGGCAAGGTGCGGTATTCGGGGTGCAGCGGCAACGCGACCTTCCAATCCATCGCCATCTTGTAAACGGGCGAGAGCTTGGCCGCGGCCAGCCACGCGTCGGGCACGCCGTCGCGCTTGGCCTGGGCGATCACCTGCGGATCATGCGGATCGAGGAAGACGCCGAGCTGGGCTTCGTACAAGTCCTGGTCGTTTTCGACCGCGGCGGCTTCGGCGATCTTGTCGGCGTCATAGAGCAGCACGCCGAGGTAACGGATGCGGCCGACGCAGGTTTCGCTGCACACGGTCGGCTGTCCAGCCTCGATGCGCGGATAACAGAAGATGCATTTCTCGGCCTTGCCGCTCTTCCAGTTGTAATAGATCTTCTTGTACGGGCAGCCCGAGATGCACATGCGCCAGCCGCGGCATTTGTCCTGGTCGATGAGGACGATGCCGTCTTCTTCGCGCTTGTAGATCGAGCCCGACGGACACGAGGCGACGCAAGCCGGATTCAGGCAGTGCTCGCACAAGCGCGGCAGGTACATCATGAAGGTCTTCTCAAACTCGCCGTAGATGTCCTTTTGCATCTGCTCGAAGTTCGCATCCTTGCTGCGCTTGGCGAATTCGCCGCCCAGTATCTCTTCCCAGTTCGGCCCCCATTCGATCTTCTCCATGCGCTGGCCGCTGATGAGGCTGCGCGGGCGCGCGGTCGGCGCGGCCTGCGATTCGCCGGCCTTGTGCAAATGCTCGTAATCGAAGGTGAACGGTTCGTAGTAATCGTCGATCTCGGGCAGATTCGGGTTGGCGAAGATCTTCATCAGGATCGACAAGCGCGAGCCCTGGCGCGGTTGCAGGCTGCCGTCGGCCTTGCGCACCCAGCCGCCCTTCCATTTGGCCTGGTTCTCCCATTCCTTGGGGTAGCCGATGCCAGGTTTGGTCTCGACGTTGTTGAACCACGCGTATTCGACGCCTTCGCGCGAGGTCCAGACGTTTTTGCAAGTCACCGAGCAGGTATGGCAGCCGATGCATTTGTCGAGGTTGAGCACCATGCCGATCTGTGCACGTACTTTCATGGCGTTCTCCTCGTCAGGCCGCCGGACGTTGATGGGAATACGCCGGGCCGGTCTGCTCTTCGAGCCAATCGACCTGGGCCATCTTGCGCACCACCACGAATTCGTCGCGGTTGGCACCGACGGTGCCGTAATAGTTGAAGCCGTAGCTTTGCTGCGCGTAGCCGCCGATCATGTGGGTCGGCTTGACCACCGTGCGCGTGACCGAGTTATGGATGCCGCCGCGCAGATGCGTGATCTCGGAGCCCGGGGTGTTAATGATCTTTTCCTGGGCGTGATACATCATCGCCATGCCGGCCTTCACGCGCTGGCTGACCACCGCGCGCGCAGCGATCGCGCCGTTCGCATTGAAGATCTCGATCCAGTCGTTGTCGACGATGCCGGCGACCTTCGCATCGGCTTCTGAGATCCAGACCACCGGCCCGCCGCGATTGAGCGTCAGCATGATCAGGTTATCGGTGTAGGTGCTGTGGATGCCCCATTTCTGGTGGGGCGTGATCCAGTTGAGCACGATCTCCTTGTTGCCGTTGGCGAAGCGCCCTTGCACCGGCTTGGTGGTCTTCATGTTGATCGGTGGGCGATAGACGCAAAATCCCTCGCCGAAACCGAGCATCCATTTGTGGTCTTGATAGAACTGCTGGCGTCCGGTGATCGTGCGCCAGGGAATCAGCTCATGCACATTGGTGTAGCCGGCGTTGTAGCTGACCTTTTCGTCTTCGAGGCCCGACCAGGTCGGCGATGAAATGATCTTGCGCGGCTGGGCCTGGATGTCGCGATAACGGATCTTCTCGTGCTCCTTGGGCAGCGCGAGATGCTTGTGATCGACGCCGGTTATCTTCGACAACGCCTCCCAGGCCTTGACCGCCACATGCCCGTTGGTCTCGGGCGCAAGCATCAAGATGGTCTCGGCCGCATCGATATCGGTCTCGATCCTGGGCAGGCCCTGGCTCACGCCCGCTTCGGTCACGAAGCCGTTGAGTTCGCCGAGCGCCTGAACTTCATCGACAGTGTTCCACGCGATGCCCTTGCCGCCGTTGCCGACCTTGGTCATCAAGGGGCCAAGCGAGGTGAAACGCTTGTACAGGTTCGGATAATCGCGCTCGACCACGATCATCTGCGGCGCGGTCTTGCCCGGAGTCAATTCGCATTCGCCGCGTTTCCAGTCGCGCACATCGAGGCCTTGCGCGAGTTCGCTCGGGGTGTCGTGCAGCGTGGGCACGAGCACCAGATCCTTCTCGACGCCCAGATGGCCCGCGCACAACTCGGAGAACTTCTTCGCGAAGCCTTTGTAGATCTCCCAATCCGAACGCGCTTCCCAGGCCGGGTCCACCGCTTGCGACAGCGGATGGATGAACGGATGCATGTCGGAGGTGTTGAGGTCGTTCTTCTCGTACCAGGTCGCGGTCGGCAGCACCACGTCGGAATACAGGCAGGTGGTGCTCATGCGAAAGTCGAGCGTCACCAGCAGGTCGAGCTTGCCCTCGGGCGCTCGGTCGTGCCAGACGACTTCCTCAGGCTTCTCGCCGCCCTCCTCGCCGAGGTCTTTGCCGAGCACGCCGTTGCTGGTGCCGAGCAGGTGCTTGAGGAAGTACTCGTGCCCTTTGCCCGAGGAGCCGAGCAAATTGGAACGCCAGACGAACATGTTGCGCGGGAAGTTGTCGGCATGGTCGGGGTCTTCGCAACTCAAGCGCAGACTGCCGTCCTTGAGCGCCCGCGCCGTGTAGTCCTTGGGCTCTTGGCCAAGGGCCTGCGCCGCGCGGCAGACCTCGAGCGGATTGCGCTGCAATTGCGGCGCCGACGGCAACCAGCCCATGCGCTCGGCGCGCACGTTGTAATCGAT
>CAYUYC010000136.1:3288-9036 GCA_964448945.1 uncultured Burkholderiaceae bacterium | reverse complement strand
GGCCTGGTGCTGTTGGCGCTGCCCTTGCTGCGCCAACAGCACCAGGCCGCCATCGCGCTCGAACGCATGCCCGCCGATGCGCGCGAGGCGGGCTTCTTGCGCGCCGCGCCGACCAATCCGCAACTCAAGGAACTCAAGCAGGAAATCGCGCACGCGATCGAGCAACTCGAAGCGCTCAAGCCGCGCTGGAGCTGGTCATGAAGCTGGAGCGGGTCATGCGCATCGGACACCGCATGCCGCGTACGCCGGCGCGGCGCCGGCCAAGCGCCACGGCCGCGCTCGCCGCGCTGGCCCTGGTTGCGGCGCTGCCCGACGCCCGCGCCGCCTTGCCCGATTGCCGTCCGTCCGAATCCGCGCAATTCGTGGTCTTCCTGAGCGAGCCGAGCTTCACGCCTGCCGCCTTCGCCTCGCGCCCGCAGATGGTGTCGTTCTTCAATCGCCTGCAGGAACATCTCGATCAACGGCGCGATCTCGAGATGGCCGAGCTTGCGAGCGCGCCGTTTCGCGTCGCACGCTGCGAAGGACGGGTGCCCGCGATCGACGGCAAGGACTTCACGCGCGAAGTGGTGCGCAGCCTGTACAACCGCAATGTGGTGATCGAGATCTGGGGCGAACTCGACGCCGATCTCAAGAACGGCGAGCGCACCAACCTGCGCGCGCACATCAACTATCTGCTCATGCCGCTGCGGCGTGCGAGCGATTCGGGCAAACCGGCGGCCCCGAGTTTTCATCGCTTCAACTATCCCGACCACGACATCGTCGCGAGCGATTTCGTCGATCTGATTTCCAACGGCGATCTGCATGCCTTCGTCGCCACCGCGATCGGGATGATGGCCTTCGACGGCGACGACTTCGCGCGCGCCCATCAATTGCTCTGTGTCGCGAGTCCCAAGCTCGCGCGCATCCAGCAGCGCCTGGCCCTGAGTCCGCCGACCCAGGCGCAAAGCCAGACCATCGCGTCCTTGCGCGGCTTCGTGCGCAATCTCGCCGCCGAAGCCATGGCCCGGGCCGGCGCGACGTCGCCCACCCTCGCCTTGATCGCCTCGGCCGACGATCCTTGCGGCGAAGGCAGGGTGCGGCCATGAAGCGCACCTCGGCATGGCTGCGCGCCGCGGTCTGCGCACTGGCCTGGGCGTGGAGCGTCGGCGCGCAGGCCGGCGGCTATCTGCCTTGCCGCGACGCGCATGTCTTTCAGGACGCCGCAGTCAGCGCCTTCGTCTTGCCGTATCGCACCACCACGCCGCCGCGCGCCGGCGCGCAACCGGTCAGCATGCGGCTGGCTTCGCTGATCCAGCAGGAAGTGCTGTTCTCGATGCTCAAGTACGGCAGCATCGGCGCGACCGAACTCTTCGTGCGGCCGGGCGAAGTCTGCGATGTGCGCGAAGTGATCGACCGCGTGACCCACGGCAGCGGGTCCGGCACCCTCAGGCCCGGCCATGCGCTGGTGGTGCTCTGGGGCCGCATCTATGAAGACGGCAATGATGTCTACGTACAAAGCTATGTACGCTTCCTGCGCCGCGACCGCGACGAGTCGATCGACGTCACCCTGAACGACGACGCCGGCAACCAGCTCACGCTGACCGCGCCCTTGCCCGACCGCGCCGTCGCGATGAAGCCGCGCCGCCTGACCCAGCGCGACGTCGCAGCGATCGAAGCGCGGGTGCGCGATACCTTGATGCTGCACGCCAGCCCCGACGCCAATGCCGCCCGGCGCCCGCTGCAGCGCAGCCCCGACGAGCCGCTCGCCTACGGCGTGATCCAGACCAAGGGCGATTGGATGCAGATCCGCTCCATGCTGACCGGCGAGTCGGGCTGGGTCCGCGCGCGCACCGATGACGACCAATGGGCGTTGCGACGCTTCATGCCCGAGCTGGGTTATCTCGACGGCGTGATCGGCTATCTGCGCTTGCGCACCGCGGACGTGGTGCCGCTGTCCACCGATGCGCGCCGGGTCTATGCCTGGAGTGCGAACGGACTCACCGGCTATTACGGCGCGGGCGCCTGGCAGGAAGCGCCCGAAGCCGCGGCGCTCGCCCGCGCGCTGCAAGGCGTGTTGATGTGGACCACGCCCAGCCTCGCGCCCGACGGCAACCACCGCCAGGAGGCCGCGCGCTTGTTCGATGCAGCCTGCGATCTGACTCAGGAGTCTTCGGGGCTGCGCACCCTGGCCGCGGTGACGGCGCCGTGGTTGTCGGCATCGCCGGTGCTCACGCGCGAAGCCCTGGCCCGTGTCGACGCGGGCCTGCTGTCGGCGCTCGCGGTCGACCAGAAGAACGCCATCGCCTTGCGCAATCTCGAGCGCGTCTACACCTATGCCATCGCCCAACCCGAAGCCAGCGCCTATGCGCCCGAGGCCGCGCGCCAGCGGCTCGATCTGGTGCGCAAAAGCCTGGGGGCGCCGCGCACCGATTGAACGCCGGTCAACGGCTCAGGTTGTTGTCGATCCAATGCGCGAAGGCATCGAGGTACTTCTTCAGGAATTCCCGCGTCGATTCGTTGGCCACGGCGCCGGCCTCGTCGAATAGCGCGCCGGCGCTGCCGATGTAAGCCTCGGGCTGGGTCAGCGTCGGCACATTGAGAAAGACCAGGGATTGGCGCAAATGATGATTGGCGCCGAATCCGCCGATCGCGCCGGGCGAGACCGAAACGATGGCGCCCGGCTTGCCGCTCCAGACGCTCTTGCCATACGGACGCGAACCGATGTCGATCGCGTTCTTGAGCACGCCGGGTACCGAGCGGTTGTATTCAGGCGTCACGAACAACACCGCGTCCATCGCCGCGACCCGCTGCCGGAACTCGACGACCGTCGCGGACGGATGATCGTCGTCGTCCTGGTTGTACAAAGGCAGTTGCCCGATCTCGACGATCTCGAGCTTGAGCGTGGCAGGCGCCAATGCCATCAAGGCGTGGGCCATTTTTCGGTTCAACGAATCCTTGCGCAAACTGCCGATGACGACGGCGACACGACGCGGCGCGCTCATGGGTTGCTCCTGGTTCTTCTTCGGATCGAACAACGAAAAGGCCCGCGCTGCGGCGGGCCCGGCCTCGAGACTCGCGGTAGCGAGCTTACGAGATCAGATGCAGGTCATGCCACCACTTCTGGAAGTGTTTGTCGCGCAAGATCGCCCAGGCCGACAACACGATCACCGCCATGCCGACGAACACCGCGGTCTCGGTCTCGTTGCGATGAACGGTGAAGCCCAGCGCCATTGGCGACACCATGAGCCACAGACCGAGCGCGACGCTGACGAATTCCTCCCAGAGGTTCGGCATGGTGATCGCCGTGGTTTCGATCAGGATGAGCGCCAGCCCCACGATGAAGGCGCTGACCATCGCCGCCTGCGACTCGTAATCAAACACGATGGGCGTGATGAACAACCACACCCCGACCGCGAGACTGAGCCAGTCCTGCCAATGCCGTTTTGCCATGATCGTCTCCTCCGATGGTTGCCGCAGACGATTGGACGCGCAGGCGATGCGTTCGTTCCGCCGCGCGGCCTCAGCGCGCGTGCTGCGCCGCGATGGCGCGGTCGCTCACATACGGATTGCTGCGCCGCTCGGCGCCGAAACTCGACATCGGCCCATGGCCGGGCACGAAGCGCACATCGTCGCCGAGCGGCCAAAGCTTGGTGGTGATCGACGCGATGAGATCGGCATGGTTGCCGCGCGGAAAATCGGTGCGGCCGATCGAGCCCTGGAACAGCACGTCGCCCACGATCGCCAGGCGCGCCGCCGCATGGAAGAACACCACATGGCCCGGCGTATGGCCGGGGCAATGCAGCACCGACAGGCTTTGCGCACCGAATTGCACGGTGTCGCCATCGGCGAGCCAACGCTCGGGCACGAAAGACTCGAGCGGTGGAAAACCAAACCGTTTGCCCGAGTCGGGCAATTGATCGATCCAGAATTTGTCGTCGATCTGCGGGCCTTCGATCGGCACGCCATGGCGCCGCGCGTATTCGGCAGTCTGGCCGCAATGATCGAGATGCCCATGCGTGACGAAGAGTTTTTCGAGCGTCGCGCCGGTCGCGGCCAGCGCTTCGTCGATGCGGTCCAGATCGCCGCCGGCATCGAAGGCCGCGGCGCGTTTGGTCTGTTCGCAGACCAGGACCGAGCAGTTCTGCTCGAAGGGCGTGACCGGAACGATCACCAGACGCATGGGGGCGGAGGAATTGGACATGTCGTGCAACGGCAATAGAAGGGTGAGCGCGATTGGAGCACAGATTGGCGCGCGGCCTACCCGCCCGCTCCGGTCAAGGTCAGCACCACGGGCGTGGTCAGCGCTGCGATCGCGGTCGACAGCACCAGGCTGGCCGCGACCGCGCTGCCCAGGGTATTGAACTGGCGCGACATCAAGAACACATTGGTTCCGGTCGGCAAGGAGGCGAGCATCACCACCACCTGGGTTTCCAGCGTGGGCAGGCCGAGCGCCAGGCACAGGCCATAGACCACGAGCGGAAACAGCGCGAGCTTGAAGGCGCAGATCGCGAAGCTTTCACGCAGGCCTGCGCGAATGCCGAAATGGCTCAGGCCCATGCCCAGCACGATCAAGGACAAGGGCGCGGCGGCCTGGCCGACCAGGCCCAGGGTCTGATCGACGACCCCGGGCAAAGGCAGGCCGGTATAGCCGAACACCGTGCCGCCGATGATGCCGAGGATGAGCGGATTGGTGCTCACGCCGCGCGCGGTCGCCGCGACCGCCTTGAGCGAAAACCGTTCATGCTTGGCCCATTCGACCGAGATCGTGACCAGGGTCCAGAGCGTGAGCGCGTTGAACACCAGCACCAGCGAGACCGAGGGGATGGACGCCTCGCCGAGCGCGATGCGCGCAAGCGGAATGCCGAGCAGGACATTGTTGGAGAACACCCCGCCGAGCGCGAACACCGATTGCGAAACGCCGTCCATGTCGAAGATGAACTTGGCCGCGATGCGCGCGAGCACGAAGACGATCAGGCAGCCGCCGAAATAGGCGATGAGCAGACGGCTGTCGGTATGCGGCAGGCTGCGAAAACCCGACATCAGCTTGAACAACAACATCGGCAGCGCGACCGAGAACACGAAGCGCGTCAGCGCATCGGTCGCGGTATCAGGCCAACGGCCCCAATGCGCGATCGCATAGCCGAGAAAGACCAGCAGAAATAGCGGCGCGGTGAGCGCGAAGAGGGACTGGAACATGCGGCCGGCCTGAAGGGCCGGCTTTTATATCACCCGCCGCGCGCTGCGCCGCGCTCAGGCCGATGCGCGGTACGGGCATTGTGCGCAACGACGGTGCGGGCGCGCATGCCTAAGGCGTCGCCGGGTCGCGCTCGGCGATCGGGAGCGTGATCTCGACGGACAATCCGCCTTCGCTGCGGTTGTGCGCCTGGATCTGCCCGCCCATGCGTTCGATCACGCGGCGCGCGATCGCAAGCCCGAGGCCGTGCCCGTCGCACTGGGCGCCGGGCATGCGCACGAAAGGCTCGAAGATGTCGGCCAGCCGACCGGGCGGCACGCCGGGGCCGGCATCGCACACCGCGATGCGCACCTGCTGGCCATCGCGCGTCACGCTCACCTCGATCGCCGTATCGACCGGCGTATGCACGAGCGCATTGCGCACGATGTTTTCGATCGCGCGATGCAGCAGCTCGGGCTGACCGAAGACCGGCGCTTCGCCGTCGGCATTGAATTCGACGGTGCGGCCCTGGGCCGAGGCTTCGAAGCGCGCGTCGTCGACGACGGCGGCGGTCAGCTCGGCCGCATCGACGGACT
>CAYUYC010000136.1:0-3278 GCA_964448945.1 uncultured Burkholderiaceae bacterium | reverse complement strand
GGCGCGACAAGGTCAGCAGCTCGCCGACCAGATCGTTCATGCGATCGGCTTCGCGCTCGATGCGCGCGAAACTCGCATCGACGTTGTCGGGTTGCTGGCGCGCCAGCCCGATCGCCGCATGCAGCCGCGCCAGGGGCGAGCGCAATTCGTGCGACACGTCGTGCAGCAAACGGCGCTGGCCGTCCATCAAGGCTGCGAGCTGCGCGGCCATGCGGTCGTAGTGCCGGCCCAGATCGGCCAATTCGTCGCGGCGCGTGCCGATCGACGGTCCGACGCGCTGGTTGAGATTGCCGCGCGATGCTTCGTCGAATGCGCCGCGCAACACGCGGATCGGCGCCGCGAAATACCAGGCGAGGAAGGCGCCGAACACCAGACTGGCCACGATCGCCACCCCGAACGGCACCAAGGGAAAAGGAGCGCCGTCGCGCCGCAGCGGCTTGTCGCCACGCATCTGCGTCGAGAACACGAGGTATTGCGCGCCGTCGGGCATGTGCACGCGCAGTGGCTCGAGTTCACCGGGCGGCGCGCCGCCGGGGCCGAATCTTTCTTGCGCGGGCAAGGGCGGAGCGGCGGCGCCCGGTCCCACGGCATCGGATGCGAAAGCGGGCGGGCCAAATCCGGAGCGTGCATCGTGTGCGTATTCACGTGCCCATGCGTACGGCGCGGTCGGCACCGCGCGGCCGAAAAGATCCTGCCCTTGGGCATCGACGACGTAGACCTCGGCAAGCGCTTCGGCGCGCGGCCAGCGGCGTTCGAGCGCGACGCGCGCCGGTTCGGTGGCGCTGGCGAGCGTGCGGGCGACCTCGTCGATCTGGCGCGCAACGCGCCGCTCGGCCATCGGATCGATCCGGCCTTCGGTGGTGTGCGTGAACCAGAACACCGCGCCCGCGCCCAGGAAGGTCGCGACCTGGGCCAGCCAGACGGCCAGAAAGAACTTCCAGAACATTCGGCCCACGGGCGCTATTCCTTCACCAGCTGATAGCCCATGCGGTAGACGGTCTGGATGCACGAACGGCCGTCGGCCAGGGTGCCGAGCTTTTGGCGGATGCTGCTCATGTGCACGTCGATGCTGCGATCGAAGCGCGCGAGCGGCCGGCCCAGACCGGCTTCGGACAATTCGCGCTTGGTGACCGCACGGCCGGCATTGCGCGCGAGCACCTCGAGCAGATTGAATTCGGTGCTGGTCAGGCTCACCGCCTTGCCCTGCCATTGCGCGCTGCGCCGCGCCGGCCAGATGCTCAGGCCGCCCACGGCGATCGGTCCATGCGATTCGTTGGCGGCGGTGGCGCCGGCGGTGCGGCGCAGGATGCCGCGCAGGCGCGCGACCAGTTCACGCGGGGTGCAAGGCTTGGGCACGTAATCGTCGGCACCGAATTCGAGCCCGACGATGCGGTCGATGTCGTCGCCGCGCGCGGTGAGCATGAGGATGGGCATCTGGCTCGTCGCGCGGATCTGGGCCAGCGCCTCGACGCCATTCATGCGCGGCATCATCACATCGAGCACCGCGATCGCGTATTGGCCGCTCAAGGCTTCGCGCACGCCCGATTCGCCATCGCTCACGGCGGTCACATCGAACCCTTCGCGAGTGAGGTATTGCGTCAGCAACTCGACGAGCTCCGCATCGTCGTCCACCAAAAGCACCTTCGTCATCGCCGCCCCGCTCGCCCTTTTTGCGTCGCTGTTTCTCTACGCAACATAGCCCAAACCTGCGGGCCCGCCGATGGCCTTTACCGCGGTTTGCCCGGGCTTTACCGAACTTAACACGCACGCGCGGAGCATGACGGTCGTGACGCACGGGCTGCGCCAGCTCCACGGCAAGGCCCACGTACCCGTCCGCGGTTGACCGTCCTTCCCACGCCAGCGTCCGCCTGCCCGTCCGCTGCGCCGACCGTGCGCCACAGCCTCGAACCACCAGGAGCCCTCCAATGTCTGTCCGATTCCGCATTCCCGCCCACCCCCATGCCGCCGCGCGCGCAACGGTGCTCGCCTGCGGCCTCGTGTTCGCCCTCGGCGCCGCGGCGCAAGCGCGTGCGCCGGCACCGGAGCCCGACGCGATCGACGCGCCGGCTCATCACATGCCGCCACCCCTTGGAGCCTTCGCGCCACCCCTTGGAGCCTTTGCCGACGGCGTGCCGCCCTATCTGCGCGGCATCGAATTGACCGAAGCGCAGCGCGACAAGATCTTTGCGCTCACCCATGCCCAGGCGCCTGCGCAGCGCGAACAGTTCAAGGCGCTCGACCAGGCCCGGCGCGATCTGCACGCCCTGGTCTTCAAAGGACCGTACGACGAAGCCAAGGCCCGCGCCCTGGCCGATGCCGCGGCGCGCGCCCAGGCCGAATCGCTGCTGGCCCGCGCGCGCATCGATGCGCAGATCCTGCAATCGCTCACGCCCGAACAGCGCAAGCAACTCGACGAAGCGCGTCGCGAACCAGGCGGCCCGCAAGAACGCCCGGCCCCTGGAAGACCGGGGTCCGTTGCGCCCGAACCCGGTGCGCGCGACGGCGCACCCGCGCCGCGCCGCTGATGTCTTAACGAGTCTTTACCCGGCTTTACCTGATGCGGGGGCAAGTTGAACGATGGGCCTGCCGATAACCCGGATGTGAACACGCGCCGGCGCTGATGTGCAGTCGAAGGCGGTGCGTGTGGGGCGGCGCAGCGCAACCCGCGCGCCGCAAGACTCGCAACGCTCACCAAGGAGCACGACATGTCCATCGGCAGCATCGGCAGCAGCAGTGCCTATACCAGCGCGTACAGCAGTACGCGCACGCAGCGCCCCGACCCCAAGCAAATGCAGGAGGAGATGTTCTCCTCGCTGGATACCGACGGCAACGGCAGCATCGACGCGACCGAACTGGCCAGCGCCTTGCAAAGCGATCCGTCGGACGACAGCGCAGTGACCGATTTGATGTCGGCGCTGGACAGCGATGAAGACGGCGGCATCAGTTCCACTGAACTCTCGGACGCGATGAACGCACTGCAATCGCAACTCGCGCAAAGCTATGGTCCGCCGCCCTCGCCGCCGCCCGCGGACGGCCAATCGGGGCTGCAATCCTTGTTGGCCGGTGCCGATGCCAACGACGGCGGCGCGATCGACAAGACCGAACTGACCGACGCGATCACCTCGGCCTCGGCGTCGTCCGACGGCACGACCAACATCAGCAGCGACGCCATCGACGAATTGTTCTCGGCACTGGATGCCGACGGCGACGGCGCGATCAGCGAAGAAGAAGGCACCGAGGCCGCGAAGTCGATGCAACCCCCGCCGCCCCCGCCCGGC
>CAYUYC010000135.1:0-9084 GCA_964448945.1 uncultured Burkholderiaceae bacterium | reverse complement strand
TCGACGGTCCGGCGCAGCATCACCACGCCTTCGTCGGCGGCGAGTTCATGCTCGGCCAGCCAGGCATCGAGCGCCGCATGGGTGCGGAAGATGGCGGTCACGTCGGCGCGCGCGGCGCCTTGACGTACCACGGCGGCATCGGCCTTCTCGCCCAGCGTGAGCGCGAGCGCATCGATGAGGATGGACTTGCCGGCGCCGGTCTCACCGGAGAAGACCGTGAAGCCGGGGGCGAAGTCGAGCTGGCACGCATCGACGATCACGAAATCGCGAACATGAAGATTGAGCAGCATGGCGGTGACGGGTCAGGCGGGTTTTTTCTTGCGTGCGCGTTTGCGTTCGGGGACTGCCGGTGCGGATTGTGCGGCCAGGGGTGCGCCCACCGGCATCAAGCTCCAGTTGAGTTTTTGGCGCAGCACGCCGAAATAGTTGTAGCCGACCGGATGCAGCAAGGTGATTGCGTGCGGACTGCGCTGCACGACGATCTGATCGCCTTCGCGCAAGGTGGTCAGGGTCTGCATGTCGAAGCTGGCCGACGCCGGATTAGGGGCGCCGCTGGCGAGCCGGTTCAGGGTGATGACGATCTGCACGGTGTCGGGCAGCACGATCGGGCGGTTCGACAGCGCCTGCGGCGCGATCGGCACCAGCACGATGCCCGCCAGACAAGGATGCAGGATGGGGCCATGCGCCGACAAGGCGTAGGCCGTCGATCCGGTGGGCGTCGCGACGATCAGGCCGTCGGCGCGCTGGGTGTAGGTGTAGTGGCCGTCGACGTCGACGGTCAGTTCGATCATCCCGGAAACCGCGCCGCGCGCGATCACCACGTCGTTGAGGGCGATGGCTTCGTAGATCGACTTGGGCTTGGCGCGCCGCGCGGGGTCGGGGCGCAGCACTTGCGCGTGCAGCAAGGAACGGCGTTCTTCGACGAACTGGCCGTCGAGCATCGAGGACAGGGCGTCGAACTGGTTGGCCAGCGGAATGTCGGTCATGAACCCGAGCCGGCCCTGGTTGATGCCGATCAGCGGCACGTCGAACGCGGCGAGCTGGCGCGCGATGCCGAGCATGGTGCCGTCGCCGCCGACGACGATGGCGACATCGGCTTCGGCACCGATCTGTTCCGGGCTGCGCGCCTGATAGCCCGAGGCGCCGATGGTTTCGGCGGTTTCGGTCTCGAACAGGACGCTCAGGCCGCGGCGCGCGAGGAATTCGGCCAAGGCGAACAAGGGTTCGGCGATGCCCTGGGCGCGATATTTGCCGATGATGGCCGCGGTGCGAAATGCACGCTGGGTGCTGCGGGCGGTCTTGTGGTTGCGTGGCATGCGGGAATTAGATCACAACGCCTGTAGTGGGAATCGGCCGGATTGACTGCCCCCGGCGTGCCTTGCGTAGAATCGCCGCCATGGCGCAGCAACGCAACAACGTTTCCGGATCTCCGCAGCTCGATGCACGCGCGCAAGCGCTGCTCAAGACGCTGATCGAACGCTACATCATCGAAGGCCAGCCGGTCGGTTCGCGCGCGTTGTCGCGCTTTTCCGGGCTCGATCTGTCGCCGGCGACGATACGCAACGTGATGGCCGATCTCGAAGAACTCGGCTTCGTCGCCAGCCCGCATACCTCGGCCGGGCGGGTTCCGACGCCGCGCGGCTACCGTTTGTTCGTCGACACCTTGCTCACGGTGCAATCCTTCGAGCAGATTCCGGCCGACGCCATCGACGCCGAATTGCATGGCCAGCTTTCACGCGGCGATCCGCAACGGGTGATTTCCGCCGCAGCGCATGTCTTGTCGGACCTGAGCCAATTTGCCGGCGTGGTGCTCGCGCCCAAGCGCAGCGCCGTGGTGTCGCAGATCGAATTCATGCGCCTGAGCGACAAGCGCGTGCTGCTCATCATCGTGTCGCCCGACGGCCTGGTGCAAAACCGCATCCTGCTGATGGATCGCGATTTCACCCCCACGCAGCTCATCGAAGCGGGCAATTTCTTCAACCAGCATTTCGCGGGACTCAGCTTCGACGAGGTGCGCAAGCGCCTGCAGACCGAATTGCGCCAGTTGCGCGACGACATGAACCAGCTCATGACGCGTGCGGCCCAGGCCGGCCAGGAGGCCATGGCCGACGACGACGACGCGGTGGTGATTTCGGGCGAGCGCAATCTGATCGGCGTCTCCGATCTGGCCTCCGACATGGACAAGCTCAAACGCCTGTTCGCGATGTTCGAGCACAAGACGTCGTTGTTGCAGTTGTTCGACCAATCCGGCCGGGCCGAAGGCGTGCAGATCTTCATCGGCGGGGATTCCGAACTCATTCCGGTCGATTCGATGAGCATCGTGACCGCACCCTATGAAGTCGACGGGCAGGTGGTGGGCACGCTGGGCGTCATCGGTCCGACCCGCATGGCCTACGACCGCGTGGTGCCGATCGTCGACATCACGGCGCGTTTGCTGACCAATGTCTTGTCGAGCCACGGATAAGGTCTTGGACACCCCGCAGACGATTGCCGAGCAGTTCTACGCCGCATTCGCGCGCCGCGATTGGGCCGCGATGGGTGCGCTGTATGCCGACGACGCTCGGTTTCATGACCCGGTCTTTCTCGATCTCGACGCCCCGCAGGCGCGCGCGATGTGGCGCATGCTGCTCGAACGCGCGACGGATCTTCATGTGAGCGCGCAAGTCCTGAGCGTGCAAGGCGAGTTGGTCGAGGTGAGTTGGATCGCGACCTACACCTTCGGCAAGACCGGGCGGCGCGTGCGCAACCATGTGCGCACCCATCTGCATCTGCGCGACGGCAGGATCGCGCAGCAGGTCGATACGTTCAGCCTGTGGCGCTGGAGCGCGATGGCCTTGGGGCCGATCGGCTGGCTGCTCGGCTGGACGATCTTCGTGCGCGGCAAGATCCGCGACGACGCGCGCACGCAATTGGCGCGGTACTGCGAGCGCTTGAAATCAGTCTGAGTTGGGTGACTCTGGCCGGGTTATCCGCAGGGGATCAGTGTGCGGCCGCAAGTTCCCGATCGTAGGCTGCCGCCGCGTCGGCGATGCTGATGCGCCGGCGCTGCAACTCGGCCTTCGCATAACGGACTTCGCCTAAGGCGGCCACACCATAGAGCCAGGCGGCGGCGGGGCAGTCGGGCGACACGGTCGGGCTGTTCATGGCTTGATCGGCATAGCAGCTGGCGGGCAATGTGAGCGCCCAAAAGTAGGCCTTCTTGGCGGTCGCGAGTTGCTGCCGCTCGGCCGGCGCGGTGGTGGGCAATCGATCGAGGATGGCCTGTGCGAGGACGAAATCGAGGAGGCCACCGCGTTCCAACATCAAATCGGCGAGATGGCGGCAGCTGGGCTTCAATGCATCGTCGGCGCCACACCATTGCGTCAGGTTTGATAACGGCAGTGTGACCATGGATCCCGTCGCAGCGGCCTGGGTCACGAGGACCAGTTGATCTCGTGATGGCGGACCTTCTTCTTTCGTGGCGGCGACTGCAATCTGCAATCCCATTGCATGCGGATCGCTGAGCTCGTTCGCAGCGGCGATCTTCCTGAAGGCCTGCACGCTCGCTTCCTCGTGGCCTTGCGAACGCTCCCAGAGCGCGAGGTTCAGCCAAGCCCGCGCGTCTTGCGGTGCCACTTCGGTCCAACGACGCAAGAAGTCGGCGCCGCTGCATTCGGAAGCCATGGCGCCGCGGCAGCGGGCCGCCATCACGGCGAGCACATACGGATCGGTCGACCCTTGCGCTGCTTCGGCCAGTTCCTTGACGGTGGGAAGCCGTGTTTCGGGCTTGCTGATTCTGGGTTGACCCGGCCACCAACGCGCCGCCAGCACGCGTAATCGCAAATCCTGCGAGGTCGCCGCGCGATCGAGCGCGCGTTCCGTGTCGATGAACGATGCGCGCTGCTCAGCCGACATTACCTCGAAGTTCCCGTTCACATAGGCGTTGAGGTCTTCATCGGCGGCGCGTGTGGGCGCGACGGCATTGATGCAGACCACGACGATTGCAGTGGCGACGTTCAGGCGCAGGGGCATATCGGGCTTGTTTCCAGCAATATGGTGAACGAGGGCACGCTACCATGCAGGCCCATCGTTCCTATCCCGCAAAGAGGTGAGATGAGCGCCAGCGCCTCCACGCAGTACCGTCATGGCAGCGTCGAACGCGCTGCGGTGCTGTTGATCAATCTGGGCACGCCCGATGCGCCGACGCCCGAGGCGGTGCGGCGTTATCTCGCGCAGTTTCTGAGCGACCGGCGGGTGGTCGAGATTCCACGCCTGATCTGGAACCCCATCCTGTACGGGGCGATTCTGCCGACGCGACCGAAGAAATCCGCCGCCAAGTACGCGAGCATCTGGACGCGCGAAGGCTCGCCGCTCAAGGTCTGGACCGCCAAGCAGGCGGCGATGCTGCGCGGCTATCTGGGCGAACGCGGCTGGGATGTCGAAGTCGCGTATGCGATGCGCTATGGCGCACCGTCGGTGGCCGATACCCTGGCCGACCTGCAATCGCGCAATGTCCAGCGTGTTCTGGTGTTGCCCTTGTACCCGCAATATTCCGCGACCACGACCGCAAGCGCTTTCGATGCGGTCTTTCAGGCCGCGCAAGGGTTGCGCAACCTGCCCGAGCTGCGCCTGATCAAGCATTACCACGACCATCCCGCCTACATCGGCGCAATGGTCGATGCCTTGCGTGCGCACTTTGAGATGCACGGCCGACCCGATCGATTGGTCATGAGCTTCCATGGCGTGCCGCGGCGCACGCTCGAGCTGGGCGATCCCTACCATTGCGAATGCCACAAGACCGCGCGTCTGGTGGCCGAGCGGGTCGGATTGCGCGACGACGCCTATGTGGTGACCTTCCAATCGCGCTTTGGCAAGGCCAAATGGCTGGAGCCTTATACCGCGCCGACCTTGCACTCACTGGCCAAGCAAGGCGTGAAGCGGGTCGATGTGGTGTGCCCGGGCTTTGCGGCCGATTGTCTCGAGACGCTGGAAGAAATCGCGATCGAGGGGCGGGCCGAGTTCTTGTCGGCCGGCGGGCAGGCGTTCAATTACATCCCGTGTCTGAACGATCGCCCGAGCTGGATCGCGGCGCTGGCCGAATTGTGTGAAGCGCATGGCGCGGGCTGGTTGCCGCGCCTGTCCGATCGGGTGCAGGCGCAAGAAGCCGCGGCGGCCAGTCGAACCCGCGCTCAGGACATGGGCGCGCGCAATCTCGTGTAGTCGCGGCGGCGTTCAGCGTCGCTCGAAGCGGTCCTTCGGTCCGAGCACCCGGCGCGACTGGGTGACGAGCCAGCGTTCCGCTGCGGCGTTGCCCTTCAGGTAGGCATCCCAAAAGGCGAGGGTCATGACCTGGGTCGCGCGCACGATGCGCGCATCGGCTTCGACCGCTTCGGGCAGGCGTTTGATCTCGCGTGCCGGTTGGGCGCGGCCTGCGAACACGGCGTGGTCGCCATCCTTGAAGACCAGCAGGTATTTTTGCCCGGGCGGCGAGGCATAGAACGGCCGCACGCGCTCTTCGGGCGAGAACGCGATCGACGATTCTTCGCCGTCGAGCGTGCCGGTCACGCTCATGAAGGGGACCACCACATCCTCGAACTGGCTTTCGGCATCGACGCGATTGCGTACGCTCGGACTGAAGGCGATCGCCGCCTTGATCCGGCCGTCGGACAGTTGCGGTGCCATGCGCCGCGCGACTTTCTGGCCGACCAGCGCCTGGGTGGTATAGGCGCCGAAGGAATGCCCGCTCATGCCGATGTGGGCGAAGTCCGCGTGCGCGAACTCGGAATGGCCGGGCGCTTCGTTGAGCACGAACTGGACGTCGAATACCCGTTCGATCAACTGCGACACATTGGCCGCGGCGGTGAGGTTCTTGAGGATGGTGATGCGGTCTTCGACCGCCTTCCAGAGTTCTTCGTCGCTGCCGCGATGCTGGACGTGCACCACGTAATACCCGTTGGCAGCCCAATAATCGCCCCAGCGTTCGCCGGCTTCGCGATTGCCGCCCAGGCCGTGGGAAAAGACGATGACCGGGAATTTCTCGGTGGCGGTGCGGGCCTGCGGCACCCGGATGCGCAAAGGAATGTCGCGATTGCGGTTGTCGTCGTGCCACATCTGGTCGACGATGGTCACCGTGTACGGTGTCTGGGCGCGCGCGATCGGCGCAAAGAAAACCGCGGCGACCAGGGCCGCCGCGGCGATACGTGAAATCCACATGGCCGCGATGCTACCTTGTGCGCCCCGCGCGGGCCGTGGACCGCCGATTGCCTTGCTGTATCGCGTGTAAGCAATTCGTCGTCGGCACCCTCTTGAAACTCCAGGGGTCGCCCCCCATATCTCGCGCGAAGCACTGATAACCCACTGAACGAGAAGGGAAAACATGTCCGACGCCGAGAAGACCGCGCCCACCGCCGGCACCGAAGCCTCATCGACGGCCCCGGCCGCTGCGGGCGCCGATACGGGCAATGGCGGCCCGACGCTAGAACAAGAACTCGATGCGCTGCGCCGCGACCTCGAGGCCGCGCAAGCCAAGGCGGTCGAGCAATACGACGCGTTCTTGCGCGCCAAGGCCGAGATGGAAAACATCCGCCGCCGGGCCCAGGAAGACATCAGCAAGGCGCACAAATTCGGCATCGAGAAGTTTGCCGAGGCGCTGGTGCCGGTCAAGGATTCGCTCGAAGCCGCGCTGGGCGTGCAGACCGCGACGCTCGAAAGCTATCGCGAAGGCATCGAGATCACCCTGCGCCAACTGGCCAGCGCCTTTGAAAAGAACGCCCTGATCGAACTCAATCCGGTCGGGCAGAAGTTCGATCCGCATCAGCACCAGGCCATCGCCATGGTGCCGGCCGATGCCGAGCCCAATACCGTGGTCGCCGTCATGCAAAAGGGCTACATGATCGCCGACCGCGTGCTGCGCCCGGCGCTCGTCACCGTGGCCCAGGGCAAGTAAAGCTCAGACCGGCGACTTGAAAGCGCGCTGACCAGCACCATTTCCGAAACATCGCATCAGACCAATCCAAGGGACATCAACATGGGCAAGATCATCGGCATCGACCTCGGCACGACGAATTCGTGCGTCGCCATTCTTGAAGGCGGCCAGGTCAAGGTCATCGAAAACTCCGAAGGCGCGCGCACCACGCCGTCGATCATCGCGTACATGGAAGACGGCGAGATCCTCGTCGGCGCGCCGGCCAAGCGTCAGGCCGTCACCAACCCCAAGAACACGCTGTACGCCGTCAAGCGCCTGATCGGCCGCAAGTTCGAAGAAAAGGAAGTGCAAAAGGACATCAACCTGATGCCCTACGGCATTGCCAAGGCCGACAACGGCGACGCCTGGGTGCAGGTGCGCGACAAGAAGCTCGCGCCGCCGCAAGTCTCGGCCGAAGTGCTGCGCAAGATGAAGAAGACCGCCGAGGACTACCTCGGTGAAGAAGTGACCGAAGCCGTCATCACGGTGCCGGCCTACTTCAATGACAGCCAGCGCCAGGCCACCAAGGACGCCGGCCGCATCGCCGGTCTGGAAGTCAAGCGCATCATCAATGAGCCGACCGCGGCCGCGCTTGCTTTCGGCCTCGACAAGAAGGAAGAAAAGGGCGACCGCAAGATTGCCGTGTATGACCTCGGCGGCGGCACCTTCGACATCTCGATCATCGAAATCGCGGACGTCGACGGCGAAAAGCAATTCGAAGTGCTCTCGACCAACGGCGACACCTTCCTGGGCGGCGAAGACTTCGACCAACGCATCATCGATTACGTCGTGACCGAGTTCAAGAAGGAATCGGGCGCCGATCTGAGCAAGGATGTGCTCGCGCTGCAACGCCTGAAGGATGCGGCCGAAAAGGCCAAGATCGAACTCTCGTCGAGCCAGCAGACCGAACTGAATCTGCCCTACATCACGGCCGATGCGAGCGGTCCGAAGCACCTGAACATGAAGCTCACCCGCGCCAAGCTCGAATCGCTGGTGGAAGACCTGATCGAACGCACGATCGAACCTTGCCGCATCGCGGTCAAGGATGCGGGCGTGAAGGTCGGCGACATCCATGACGTGATCCTGGTCGGCGGCATGACGCGCATGCCCAAGGTGCAGGAGAAGGTCAAGGAGTTCTTCGGCAAGGAAGCGCGCAAGGACGTGAACCCAGACGAAGCCGTCGCGGTCGGTGCGGCCATCCAGGGCTCGGTGCTCTCGGGCGACCGCAAGGACGTGCTGTTGCTCGACGTGACGCCGCTATCCCTGGGCATCGAAACCCTGGGCGGCGTGATGACCAAGATGATCCAGAAGAACACCACGATCCCGACCAAGTTCAGCCAGGTCTTCAGCACGGCCGACGACGGTCAGCCGGCGGTGACGATCAAGGTGTACCAGGGCGAGCGCGAAATGGCCTCGGGCAACAAGAGCCTGGGCGAGTTCAACCTCGAAGGCATTCCGCCGGCACCGCGCGGCATGCCGCAGATCGAAGTCACCTTCGACATCGACGCCAACGGCATCCTTCACGTCTCGGCCAAGGACAAGGGCACGGGCAAGGAAAACAAGATCACGATCAAGGCCAATTCGGGTCTGAACGAAGACGAGATCCAGCGCATGGTCAAGGATGCCGAGGCGAACAAGGCCGAGGACCACAAGCGCTTCGAACTCGCCAACGCGCGCAACGCGGCCGACGCCATGGTGCACACGGTCAAGAAGTCGCTGACCGATTATGGCGACAAGCTCGAAGCGGGCGAAAAGGACAAGATCGAAGCCGCGATCAAGGACGTCGAAGAAGCGCTGAAGGCCGACGACAAGGAAGCGATCGAGAAGAAGACCGAGGCCTTGATGAGCGCGTCGCAAAAGCTCGGCGAAAAGATGTATGCCGATGCGCAGGCGGCGCAAGCGGCGGCAGGCGCGGCCAATGCGGCCGGCGCCGAGGGTGGCGCGCAACAGGCGCAACCGGCCGACGACAATGTGGTCGATGCCGAGTTCAAGGAAGTGAAGCGGGACTGATCGGGCTCGCGTTGTGAGTTTCGCCGGGCACCGGTGCGCAGCTTGCTGGCACCCGGCCCGGCGTTGTCGTTGTTAGAACGAACCTAGAAGCAGCCTCATGGCCAAGCGCGATTACTACGAAATTCTCGGTG
>CAYUYC010000134.1:0-9119 GCA_964448945.1 uncultured Burkholderiaceae bacterium | reverse complement strand
CCAACTGGATGATCCCCGGCAAGATGGTCAAGGGCATGGGCGGCGCGATGGACCTGGTGGCCGGCGTGCAGCGCGTGGTCGTGCTCATGGAGCACACCGCCAAGGCCGATGCGCACAAGATCCTCAAGGCCTGCGAACTGCCGCTCACCGGCGTGGGCGTGGTCGATCGCATCATCACCAACCTCGGGGTGTTCGATGTGACCGATGCGGGCCTCAAGTGCGTCGAGCTGGCGCCCGGCGTCGAGCACGAGGAGATCCGCACCAAGACCGGCTGCACGGTGCATTTCTGACCCCGTCGGCAAGCGCGATGCGCATCGGCATCCTGGTCGACTCTGCCTGCGATCTGCCGGCGGATTTCGTGCGCGAGCACGGCATCTGCATCGCGCCGATCACGGTGCGCATCGGCGATCGCTTTCTGAAGGATGCGCGCGATCGCTGGAGCACCGAATCCTTCTTCGACAACGAACTCGGCTGGGAATCGACCGACGCGGCCGAGACCCTGCCGACGACGGTCGATGAATTCCAGGAACTCATCCTTTCGCAGATGGCGCTCGAGTACGACGTCATCTATGTGCTGACGATCAGCGCCACGCGCAGCGAGATCTTCCGCAACGCGCGCGCGGCATGCGCATCGCTCGCGCAACAAGCCGTCAACCGGCGCTATGCCAAGGGCATCAAGTCCTTGTTGCAGGTCAAGGTCGTCGACAGCCGCAATCTGTTTGCCGCGCAAGGCGTGCAAGTCGCGCGTCTGGTGCAACTCATCCGCGAGCTGGGTACGCCCGAGGCGATCGATCCTGCGCTCGAACGCGCGATCTCGCGCACCGTGGGCTTCATGGTGCCCGACGACCTCAAGTACCTCTATACGCGCGCCAAGCGCAAGAACGATCGCTCGGTGAACTTCATGAGCTACACCCTGGGCTCGATGCTCGACGTGAAGCCCGTGATTCGCGCGTTCAACGGCGAGACCGAAGCCTGGGCCAAGGTGCGCAGCTACGACGGTGCCATCGAACGCGTGGCCGAAGTGATCGGCGATGCCGCGGACGCACGCACCATCGAGCCCATCGTCAACGTCGGCTATGGCGGTCCCGACGAAACCCTCGAGAAGATCGCGCCTTACCGCGCCTTGCGCGAGCGTCTCGCCGCGCGCGATGTGCGCGTGCTCGAATCCCACATGAGCCTCACGGCCGGCATCAACGTCGGACGCGGCGCGCTCGCATTTGGCGTGATCATGCGTTAGCGCAGCTTGGGCGCAGCCATTGCGCATGGACCTTGCGGTATCGTCTCGAAAGTAATCCCTCCTCGTCGCAGGACCATTCACGGATTCACTTTCGATCATGAAGAAGCAGCGTCTGATCGTTGCCGCAGCGGTGTTGATGGCGACCCTCATGTCGGGCGTCTCGTCCCAGGAGCGCAGTGCGCCGGCGCCATCGACCAAAGAACAGTTGGAGCAGATCCGCAAGGATGCGCGGGCCGATGTTCAAGGCGCCGCCAAAGCCTTGCGCGCGATGCCAACGACGTCGATGAACGACGAGGATCGTGCCAACTGGGTTCATCTTGCGCGCGAGGCCGCAGTACGCACCGGCGACGGTGCGTGGCTGGTGTCGCTGCAAGCGCAGGACGATCCGTTTGCATTGATGCCGCTTGCGCAATTGCTCCTGGCCAACGGCTACCTCAACGAAGGCCGGTTTGCAGCGGCCAAGGATGCGCTTGCGCAGATCACGAATCTGCAGCGCATCAACACCCGCGATCAGCGGCGCTATTGGGCATTGAAGGTGCGGCTCGCCCAATTGACCGGCAACGTCGACGAAGAGCGCGCGGCCATCGAGCGCATCCTGCACGAACTGGGGCATTGGCCGTCGGCCGATTGCCAGTCGTGCCACGGCGATCTGAAGAATCCCAAGCAAGTCCCTTTGCTGGATGTGCAAGCCTTCTGGTTCGGGCAACGCTATGTGGCGCTGTTGAAGCAACGGGGCGACGCCGATGCGGTGCGACTGGCGGCCGAAAGAAAGTTGGCGGCCGATCCGAAGGATGACGATGCGCGTGTCTTCCTGATCCTCGCCTTGTTGGCACTGGACAAGCCGGACGACGCGCAGCAGCGGGTCAAGGAAATTGCGTGGGCGGCGCCGAACGGAAGCAAGGTTGCGCCGCCGCGCATGATCTTCATGTGGCCCTAGGTCTGCCGAAGGTAGATCTATTTCGAAACAGTATGAGCTACGGACTCAGCTTGACTATCCCGTGTTGATGGGCGTGCGTCTGTGTCCGTCGATGCTGGCTTTAATATTTACGTGGAGCCGCCCCTTTCCTCCTACCGCCGACTGTCCCATTCTGGAGTGATCATGCATTTACGTTACGCGAGCTGCGTGTGGTTTGCATTGCTGACATGGAGTGCTTGTGTGCACGCGGAAGACCAACGGTCAACGATGTATCTCAGCGTCGATGTTGGTCGATCGAGCGTGTCTTCTCACGTTTACGAAAGCAAGAATGACCCCGTATACGGATTCGCCCTTGGCTACACGGTTGCGCCGAATGCATCGGTCGAGGTGTTCTGGCGCAGCATGAGTTTTCGCATGTTCGATTGGCTGGCGGGGGACGACAGCTATTACCCGTCCGACCACCTCGGTGTCGCAGTCGTCGGTGGGCTGCCGCTGGGTGAGCGCACGCGCGTGCTGGGCCGCTTGGGAGTAGGTCGCACGACCATGGAGTCGGCCTACTCCAGCAGCAGGCCCGACCAACACAAGACCGAAGTCAGCGTGGGAGCGGGCGTGGCCTACGATTTCGCCGAGCGCTGGGCGCTCAAGCTCACCGTGACACGCTTCACCGACACCAAGGTGACTACGAGTCTGGCCGGGCTCGACTACCGCTTTTGAGCCATACGCCAATCACAACTTGCTCAAGCGCTCGATCGCAGCATCGAGCGTCGCCTCCTGCTTGGCGAGGCAAAAGCGCACGATGCCGTGCTCGCGCGGGGTATCGAAGAACGCGCTGACCGGAATCGCGGCGACGCCGATCTCGGTGGTGAGCCAGCGGCAGAAATCCGCTTCGGACAGATCCGAGATCGCGCGGTAATCGACGGACTGGAAATACGTGCCCGCGCACGGCAGCAGCTTGAAGCGCGTGCGCGCGAGGCCATCGCGAAAACGATCGCGCTTGGCCTGATAGAACCGGGCCAGGCCCAGGTGATGTTCGGGATCGCGCATGTAGCTCGCGATCCCCACTTGCATCGGCGTGTTGACGGTGAACACGTTGAACTGATGCACCTTGCGGAACTCGGCGGTGAGTGCCGCGGCGGCGGCGCAATACGCCACCTTCCAGCCGGTCACGTGATAAGTCTTGCCGAAGCTCGAGATCACGAAGCTGCGCGCAGCCAGATCGGCATGGCGCGCGACCGAGGCATGCGCCGCGCCGTCGTAGACCATGTGCTCATAGACCTCGTCGGACAGCACGAGGATGTCGGTGCCCGCGGTGATCGCGGCCAATGCGTCGAGGTCGCTCTCGCCGAAGACCATCCCGGTCGGGTTGTGCGGCGAATTCACGAGGATCATGCGCGTGCGCGGCGTGACGGCCGCAGCGACCTGGTCCCAGGGCACCGCAAAGCCGCGACCGTCGGCCGGCGCGGTCATGGCGACGAGCACCGGCGTGCCGCCGGCCAGGGTGATCGCGGGCAGATAGCTGTCGTAGGCCGGCTCGATCACGATCACTTCGTCGCCCGGATGTACCGCGCAGAGGATGGCGGTGAGGATGGCCTGGGTCGCGCCGGCGGTGATGGTGATTTCGCTCGACGGGTCGTAACGGCGGCCGTAAAGCGCTTCGATCTTGTGCGCGATCGCATCGCGCAGCACCGGCATGCCGGCCATCGGCGGATACTGGTTGTGGCCCGCGCGCATGGCGTCGGCGACCGCATCGATCAAGGCGGGGTTGCAATCGAAATCCGGAAACCCTTGCCCGAGGTTGATCGCGCGATGTTCGGCGGCCAAGGCGCTCATGACGGTGAAGATGGTGGTGCCGACTTTGGGCAGGCGGGTATCGAGGCGCGGCGTGGTACTGGAGTTCATGTGCAAACCGGAAGAGGCGATGACGGTCGCGACGATGCCGAGCGGTCACGATCGGCGGCGCAAGGCGCCAGTGTCGCAAAAAAGCCGGTTGCGCGCGCTCAGCTCGGGCGATGCGTGGCGATCCAGTCGTCGAGCGCGCGGCCCGGCGCCAGGATCGCAAAACTGCGGATGCGGCGCGCGAGCTTGAGCAACGCGCGGTCCTTGGTCACCAGCAATTGCGCGCCGCTGGCAGCGGCGGCATCGAGAAACTTCTGGTCGTGCGGGTCGCGGCAACGCGGCAGTTGCGCATCGGGCGGCGTGTCCATCGGGGCGCACAGGGCGCGCACGCGTTCCACCAGGCCGTCGCCATCACTGCAGCGCGCGCGCAGATGCTCGTAATCGAGCACGGCGCGCAACTCACCCAGCATGGGCGGGCTGACGGTGGCGGTGTAGCTGCCTTGGGCCAGCAAGGCGCCGAGGTCGCGCACGCGCGGATCATCGAAGACGAATAGGTCCAGCCAGACGTTGGTGTCGAGAATGACGCGCACGGGATTCAAAACTTGCCGGGATCGCCGAAGTCATGGCCATCGCTGGGCTTGTCTCCGGGCGGCGGCGGAAGCTTGGCGAGATAGACCTTGTCGTCGAAGGACAGCATCACCGCGGGCGCGTAGACCGTGAGCACGCTGGCGATCATGCCCAGGGTCAATGCCTCGCCCCAGGCCAGCAACAAGGCCGACGGCAGAACCTGGTCCACCAGGTAATACGCGGCGTAATACCCCGCGATCGCATGCACGCCGATGCTCGCCAGCATCACCGACGAGATCGCGACGATGCCGCCGAAGAAGCTGCTCACAAAGAGATAGACAAAGATATTGCGCGGCATGTAACGCTGCGACAGGCGCAGGACCGTATGGCTGATGAGCGCGGGCAGCACGCCGTTGAGCATCAGGTTCAAGCCGAGGTTGGTCCAGATGCCGTCGATGACGTAGGTGTAGAAGCACAGCGCGATCGCGACCGACAAGATGGCCAATGCCGGTCCGAACATGAGCGCGATCAGCGGGGTGCACAGCAGATAGAGCACGAAGTCGGGCTGGACCTTGACGGTGAACAGCCAGGTCGATGCGGTGAGGGTGGTCGAAGCGAGCCAGGTGAACAGCACCACGTTCGATTGCATGCGCGCCCACGGCGCGCGCCGCCAGCAGACGACGAGCACGACCGCCGCCAGCGCAAGCGTCAGCCATGCGATTTCGTCCGGGAGTGCGTGATGGAAGATGCCCATGATGTGTGTGAGCGCGATTTTAGTTGCCGCGCCGTCGCGGCCGCGGACGCGAGCGTGTCGTATGCTTGACGCCGATCAACGTGCGCCGTCCTCGCTCGGCGCCCCGCATTCTGACCCCGCCATGCTGATTGTGCTGTCTCCTGCCAAGCGCCTGGACGTCGCGACCGCGTCGCCCGTGACCCAGGCCACATTGCCGCGCTTCGTTGCCGAGTCCATGACGCTGGTCGCACAGTTGCGCCGCTATGCGCCGGCGCAGATCGCCGAGTTGATGTCCTTGTCGGACAGCCTGGCGGCGCTCAACGTCGCGCGCTATGCGAGCTGGACGCCGAGCTTCGACGCCGAGAACGCCAAGCAAGCGTTGTACATGTTCGCAGGCGATGTCTACGACGGTCTCGATGCCGCCACGCTCGAAGCGCACCACCTGACTTACGCACAGGACCGCCTGCGCATCCTGAGCGGCTTGTACGGCGTGCTGCGGCCGCTCGATTACATGCAACCGTACCGTCTCGAGATGGGGACGCGTCTTGCGACCCGGCGCGGCAAAGACCTCTATGCCTTCTGGGGCGAGCGCATCGCGCGCTGTCTGCGCGAAGACCTCGAAGCCCTCAAGGGCAAATCGCGCGCGATCGTCAATTGCGCCAGCGTCGAGTACTTCAAGGCGGTGCACCTCGATGCGCTCGACGCACCGGTGATCACCCCGGTGTTCGAGGAAGGTACGCCAGACGGATGGAAGATCGTGAGTTTTCATGCCAAGCGTGCGCGCGGGATGATGGCCCGCTACGCCATCACCCGTGGCATCGTCGACCCCGACGAACTCAAGGCCTTCGATGCGGCGGGCTATGGGTTCGATGCCGGCGCTTCCGATGAGTTCACTTGGCGTTTTCGGCGCGAATGCGCCTAGCCGCATGATGCAGCGCTGATGGCTTCAACATTCAAGGAGTGTGCATGCTGAGTGTGTCCACCGCGTTCGACTCGGGCGCCATCGACATCGTCGCGATCGACGGCGATCGGCTCGATCTGGAGATTCGCCAGGACAGCACGAGCGATCCCGCGTGCGATTTCCGGCAATGGTTTCATTTCCGCGTGCAAGGCGGCGCCGGGCGCACCGTGTCATTGGCATTTCTCAACGCCGGCGATTGCACCTACGCCGCCGGGTGGGACGACTACCGCATCTGCGCGAGCTACGACCATGTGCATTGGTTTCGCATCCCGACGCGGTTCGATGGCGACGTCATGCGCGCCGAGTTCGCCTGCGAGCGCAACTCGGTCTACTTCGCCTATTTCGAGCCCTATGGCTGGGAGCGCCATCTCGCCTTGATCGGCCGCGCCGAGGCCGCGCCCGGCGCCGCGCTGGTCGATCTGGGCCGCACGCCCGATGGGCGCGATTTCAATGCCGTCGCGCTGGGCAATCCGTCCGGCAAACCGGTCTGGATCATCGCGCGTCAGCATCCGGGCGAAACCATGGCCGAGTGGTTCATCGAAGGCATGATCGATCGTCTGCTCGATCCCAACGACAGCCTCGCGCGCGTGATGCTCGATCAGGCGCGCCTATACATCGTGCCCAACATGAACCCCGACGGCAGCGTGCGCGGCAATCTGCGCGCGAGCGCCACCGGCGCCAACCTCAATCGCGAATGGATGGCGCCCGATGCGCTGCGTTCACCCGAGGTGCTCGCGGTGCGGACCAAGATGGCCGAGACCGGCTGCGCGTTCTTTCTCGATGTGCACGGCGACGAAGCCTTGCCCTTCGTCTTCATCGCCGGCAGCGAGATGCTGCCCAGCTATTCCGAACAGCAGGCACGTCTGCAAAGGCTGTTCGCCGAGCAATTCAAGCTCGCCGCGCCCGACTTCCAGACCGAACACGGCTACCCGACCGACAAGTACACCGCCGACGCGCTCAAGCTCGCATCCAAGTGGGTAGGGCAGGCGTTCGGGTGTCTGTCGCTCACGCTCGAAATGCCGTTCAAGGACAACGCCAACCTGCCCAGCGAGCACACCGGCTGGGGCGGCGCCCGCAGCCGTGCGCTCGGTGCCGCAGTGCTCGCCCCCATCCTCGCCGTGCTGCGCGCACGCTGACCGGAGCCCGACATGAAGACGCTGCCCATCTACCAGGTCGATGCCTTTGCTGATCAGGTGTTTCGCGGCAACCCGGCGGCGGTGGTGCCCTTGGATGCCTGGCTGCCCGAGGCGGTCATGCAGTCCATCGCCGCCGAGAACAATCTGTCCGAGACCGCCTTCTTCGTGCGCAACGAAGACCATTGGCAATTGCGCTGGTTCACCCCGGCGGTCGAGGTCGATCTGTGCGGGCATGCGACGCTCGCATCGGCCAGCGTGATCATGGAAACGCTGGAGCCCGGTCGCGATCAGGTGGCGTTTGCCACGCGCAGCGGCATGTTGCGCGTGGCGCGCGCCGCGGCCAGCGGGCCGTCGGGATACACGTTGGACTTTCCGGCCGATGTGCCCGAGCGCGCCGAGCTGCCGGGCGAGGCGGTCGCGGTGCTCGGCGTGCGCCCGCTCGAATACTGGATCGGCCGGCGCAATCTGGCCGTGGTCGACAGCCTCGCGACCTTGCGCGCACTGCGCCCGCGCTTTCAGACGCTCGATTGGCTCGGTGACCGCAATCTGATCGTCACCGCGGCAGGCGAGGCCGGCTCGGGCTTCGATTTCGTCTCGCGATTCTTCGCGCCGGTCTCGGGCGTTGCCGAAGATCCGGTGACCGGCTCGGCACATTGCACGCTCGCGCCGTTCTGGGCCGCACGACTAGGCCGGACCCGTCTGCGTGCGTATCAAGCCTCGGCACGCGGCGGCGCGATGGACATCGTGCTCGATGGCGAGCGCGTGTTCATGACCGGGCGCTGCGTGCGCTACCTCGAAGGCCGCATCGTCGTGCCGGGCTGAGCCGCGTGACCGCGGTCACCGCGCGCGGCGATTGATCTTCGCGCGACCGCCCCCAACTGCAGCGCAATCCCATCGCTTGCAGGAGGAACTCATGCTGGTCGTCTGCCCGCAGTGCCAAGCCACCAACCGCATTCCCGACGAACGTCTGGCCGATGGCCCGACCTGCGGCAAATGCGGCGCGCCCATGCTCGACGGCACGCCGATCGAACTCACCGATGCCAACTTCGACGCGGTGACGAGCAAGACCGAATTGCCCATCGTGGTCGATTTCTGGGCGCCGTGGTGCGGACCGTGCCGGATGATGGCGCCGCAATTCGAACAGGCTGCGGCGCAGGCGCGCGGGCGCGCGCTGTTCGTCAAGCTCAACACCGACGACAACCCCAAGACCTCGCTACGGTTCCGGATTCGCAGCATTCCCACGCTCGCCTTGCTGCGTGGCGGGCAGGAAGTCAATCGCACCGCCGGGGCGATGAGCGCCGGCGATCTGTTGCGCTGGACCGGGGTGTGACTGCGCCGCGCGCTAGCCGCGGGTGAAGAACTGGCCGAGGGTCTGCTCGTCGACCCGGCCCGGGTAATTGAACTCGCGCCGCATCGCCCAGGTGTAGACCTGGTGGTAGACGAAGACCGCTTGGTCGTTGCGCGCGATCAGTGCCGCGGCCGATCTGGCCATCTCCATGCGCTTGGCGTCGTCGGGTGTGGCGCGCGCCTGTTTGAGCATGGCGTCCAGTTCCGGATAGCTGCCGCGCCCGCCGTTCCATGCGCCCCAGCCGGCTTGTTCGTCGTAAGTGCCGAATTGATGCCGCATCGACGAATCCCCGGGCAATGAACCCCAGCCGACGAAGGCGAAACTGAATTCGCCCTTGTTGAAGCGCGGAAAGTAGCTCGCCTGCGGCATGGTCTCGACCTTGGTC
>CAYUYC010000133.1:0-9123 GCA_964448945.1 uncultured Burkholderiaceae bacterium | reverse complement strand
GCGATGGATCGGGTTGGGCGCCGGCGCGTCTTGGCCCGGCGTCTTGGATGACGGCTTGCTCGCCGCCGTTTGCGTCGCGGGTACCGCGGCATCGCCGTACGCGCCGCGCTGCTTGAACCAGACGAATCCGCCCGCAGCGGCGATGGCGACGATCAGGAGGATGGCAGCGAGGATCGCTTTCTTCATGGCGTACTCAAACGTAGTGAAGCTTCAAGATCGGGTCAATGTCACTTCGAGGGCGAATCAAAGCGCCATCATCTGCGCATCGATCGCGGCCAGCGCGGCGGCGGCGCCTTGCGCGATGCCCACGTCGCGCGGATTCGCCACCTCGGGTTCGCGCGGATTGATGCGTATCAGCCGACCGCCGAAATCGCACATGATCCGCTCGCCCATCATGCGTACCGAAGGAATGGCGGTGCCGGCGCCGAGTTCGATCACCACCGGACGCTCGACGTCGGCGAGCCAGCGTTCCAGATGCATCGATTGCGCAGCGCTGCGGTGCTCGCGCCACGCCCAATCGCCGAACATCAGGATGTTGGGTCGCGCATATCCGCCGCAATGCGGGCAGCGCGGCGCGGCGTTGAGCAAACGACACGCGGCTTCGTCGACCTCGGGCGCAAAACCGTCCGCGGACCAGACGTCCCCGCAGCACGGCGCCAGGCATTGCAAGTGATGAATCGACCCGTGGCATTCGACGATGCGCTGCGGATCGAAACCGGCAGTCTGGAACTGACCATCGACATTGCTCGTGAAGACGAACGCGCCCTGCGGCATGCGCGCCGCCCAACACAGCAAGGTGGCGAATCCCGCGTGCGGCACCGTGCGCCGGTACAGCGCGAGGCGATGGCCATAAAAGCCCCAGGCCAGACCGAGATCGGTACCGAAGGTTTGGGGGCTTGCGACCTGCTCGAAACGCAAGCCGCGAGCCCCCAGCGCCGGATAGGCGCGCCAGAAGCCTTCGGGTCCGCGAAAATCGGGCAGGCCGGAATCCACGCCCATGCCGGCGCCGGCGGCGATGATCAGCGCATCGGCCTGTTCGATCAGATCCGCCGCGCGTGCGCACTGCGCTTCGAAGTGCTCGGTCATGGACGGTCAAGGACTGGGGGAGGCGAGTCGAACATGACGGCGAGTTCAATGGCTGAACCGGTCTGACTCGAGAAAACAGGGGGTGGCGGAGAGGGTGGGATTCGAACCCACGGTACGGTATAACCGTACACCGGATTTCGAATCCGGCGCATTCGACCACTCTGCCACCTCTCCAACAGGTGCCCGCGTGGTCACGGGAGGCGCGGAGTATAGCAAAGCCGCGGGCCGCGCAAAGCGACCCGCAGCCGCTCGATTCAGACCGACGCTTCGAGCCTTTGCGCCCCGCCCAGATACGGCCGCAGCACCTCGGGCACAGTCACGCTGCCGTCGGCGTTCTGATAGTTCTCGAGCACCGCCACGAGCGTGCGGCCGACCGCCAGGCCCGAGCCGTTGAGGGTGTGCACGAACTCCGGCTTGCCCTGGGCATTGCGAAACCGCGCCTGCATGCGACGCGCCTGAAAGGCTTCGCAATTCGAGCACGAGCTGATCTCGCGGTAGGTGTTCTGCGCCGGCAGCCAGACTTCGAGGTCATAGGTCTTGGCGGCGCCAAAGCCCATGTCCCCGGTGCACAGCAAGACCACCCGATACGGCAGGCCGAGCTTTTGCAGAATCGCCTCGGCATGGCCTGTCATTTGTTCGAGCGCGTCGTAAGACGTGGCCGGATCGACGATCTGCACCATCTCGACCTTGTCGAACTGGTGCTGGCGGATCATGCCGCGCGTGTCGCGCCCGGCGCTGCCGGCCTCGCTGCGGAAGCAGGGGCTGTGTGCCGTCAGTTTGATGGGTAGCTGCGCCGCGTCGAGGATGCGCTCGCGCACCGTGTTCGTGAGGCTGATCTCGCTCGTGCCGATGAGGTACTGCTCTTCTTTGTCTTCGCCACCGCCCTTGGTCACCCAGAACATGTCGTCCTTGAACTTGGGCAATTGGCCGGTGCCGAGCAAGGTCGCGGTGTTGACGATGTAGGGCGTGTAGCACTCGGTGTAGCCGTGCTCGCCGGTATGGGTGTTGAGCATGAATTGCGCAAGCGCGCGGTGCAGCCGCGCGGCCGGGCCTTTCATGAACGAGAAGCGCGCGCCCGACAGCTTGCTGGCCACATCGAAATCGAGGCCCAGGCCCGCGCCCACGTCCACATGGTCGCGCACCGCGAAGTCGAATGCGCGCGGCGTGCCCCACTTGCGCACTTCGAGGTTGTCGTCGCTCGATTTGCCCACCGGCACGCTGGCATGCGGCGCATTGGGCACGCGCATGAGCAAGTCCTGCATGCGCTGCTGGATGTCGGCCAACTGGCCTTCGAGCGCCTTGACCTGTTCGGGCAGCGCCGCCACCTCGGCCATCTCGGCCGATGCGTCTTCGCCCTTGCCCTTCTTCATGCCGATGGCCTTGGACAGCGTGTTGCGCTTGGCCTGGAGTTCTTCGGTGCGCGTTTGCACCTGTTTGCGTTCGGCTTCGAGTGCCTGGAATTCGGCGACCGGAAAGGCAAAGCGGCCACCGTCGGCGAGTCGCTTGGCGACCGCGTCGATGTCTTTGCGCAGCAGATTGATGTCGAGCATGGGAAGCGCCTGATGAGCCCGCGACGGGCATGAAAAAGGCCGCTGTCTTGCGACAGCGGCCGTGCATTTTCGCATGCCGCGCCGCGGCACGCGCCTACTTCGCGAGGAAGCCGCGAATCGCCTCGCCCGCGCGATCGATCGCCAGCACGCCGTCGAGATGGCCGCCGTTGCCCTCGATCTCGAAGACTTCGGCCGAACCGCCTTGCGCGCGAAAGCGCTCGGCCGCGCGGCGAGACAATTCGGGCGGGAAGATCTGGTCGGATTTGGCGGGCACGAACAAGAGCTTGGCCTTGATGCCTTTGACCTCGTCGTCGGTCAGGCGGTAGAGCTGGTTGGCCTTGGACATGTACAGGATGGAATTGGCGTCGGTGGACCTGGCGCGCGCCATGCCGGCCTTGTTGAGCGCATCCTCGATCATGAAAACCTGATGCATGTCGGACCCGGGATTGCGCTCGGTCGCCCATTTGTAGCCGAAGGATTGTTCGGCCCAGCCAAAGGCCCGCGCCGTCAGCGTGACGATCTTGAGCGATTGCGCCACGCCGTCGACCGGCTCTTCGCGGCCGTAATAGTCACCGCCGTTCCAGCGCGGATCGAGGCGCACCGGCGTGGCCCAGACATCGAGCAGTCCGATCACATAAGGATGGATGTCGAATCCCGGTCCGATGACATGGATCACGCGTTGTACGAGATCGGGATACAGCGCCGCCCATTCCATCGCCTGCACCGAACCGCCCGACGCACCGGCGACCGCATAAAGCTTCTTGACCCCGAGGATGTCCAGCAAGACGCGATGGGCGCGCACCGAGTCGCGCATCGATACCACCGGAAAGCGCATGCCGTAAGGCTTGCCCGTGGCCGGATCGATCGATGCCGGGCCGGTGGTGATGACGTTCGGATCCTTGGCGTTGAGGTTGGCAAAGGTATCGGCGCTGATGACGAAGAACTTGTCGGTATCGATCGGCTTGCCCGGGCCGATGATGGAATTCCAGTAGCCGGGCACGAGATCCGATTCCTTGTACTTGCCGGCCGCGTGCGAAGTGCCCGAGTAGAAGTGCGCGATGAAGATCGCGTTGTCGCCTGCGGCGTTGAGCTTGCCGTAGGTCTCGTAGCCGAGCTTGACGTTCTTGATCGCCTGCCCGCCGACGGTCTGGAACCCGAGCAACGAGAACGATTGCTTCTTGACCAGCATCTCGTCGGCATGCGCACCGAGCATGCCGCCCAACAACACCAACAGCAACGCGAATCGGCTCATACGATGGCGCATCGATGTCTCCTCGTGGTTGTGTGTTCGAGGGTCGCAGCCTATCGACTGCATCGGGCGTGCGCAATGCGCGCCGCCCCGGGGCAATCAGCGCTTGCCGGCCTTGCGATCGAGTTCGCGCAGGTGCGCGAGCTTGTCGGCGATCTTGCCTTCGAGGCCGCGCCCGGTCGGCGTATAGAACTGCGCGTCGGCGATGCCATCGGGCAGGTATTGCTCGCCCGCCGCGTAGGCTTCGGGCTCGTCGTGGGCGTAGCGGTATTCGCGCCCGTAGCCGAGTTCCTTCATCAGCTTGGTCGGCGCGTTGCGCAGATGGATGGGGATCGGGCGCGAGCCGTCGTGCTTCACGAATTCGCGCGCGGCGTTGTAGGCCACATAGACCGCATTGCTCTTGGGCGCGACCGCCAGATAGACGAGGGCCTGCGCGAGCGCCAACTCGCCTTCGGGCGAGCCCAGGCGTTCATAGACATCGGCCGCATTCAGGCACAACTGCAGCGCGCGCGGATCGGCCAGGCCGATGTCTTCGCTGGCCATGCGCAGCATGCGGCGCGCGAGGTAGCGCGGGTCGGTGCCGCCATCGAGCATGCGGCAAAACCAATACAGCGACGCATCGGGGTCGGAGCCGCGCACGCTCTTGTGCAAGGCGCTGATGCTGTCGTAGAAAGCCTCGCCGCCCTTGTCGAAACGGCGCAGGTTCTCCGAGAGCGCACGCGCCAGCGTTGCTTCGTCGATCGTGCGTTTGCCGTCGATCATCGCAGCATCGGCGGGCAAGGCGCGCACGACGATCTCGAGGTTGTTCAGCAGCTTGCGGCCATCGCCATCGCTCGAGCGCACGAGCAACAGGCGCGCGGGTTCTGAAAACCCGATGCCGTGCAACTCGCTCGCAGCGTCCGAGGCGAGCGCGCGGTCGAGCAATTCGCCGAGTTCGTCTTCGGTCAGCGAGGCCAGCACATAGACCGCGGCGCGCGACAACAAGGCTGAATTGACTTCGAAGCTCGGGTTCTCGGTCGTGGCGCCCACGAAGACGAACAGGCCGCTTTCCACATGCGGCAACAGCGCGTCTTGCTGGCTTTTGTTGAAGCGATGGATTTCGTCGATGAACAACAGCGTCTGGCGGCCGCTTTGCGCGCGCGTGAGTTCGGCTTGCGCGACCGCTTCGCGGATGTCCTTCACACCGGCCAGCACAGCCGACAGCGCGATGTAGGCACAGCCGAAGGCATCGGCCATCAGGCGCGCAAGCGTGGTCTTGCCGACGCCGGGCGGGCCCCAAAGGATCATCGAATGCGGCTTGTGCGATGCGAAGGCGACCGCAAGTGGTTTGCCTTCACCGAGCAGATGGCGCTGGCCGATCACCTCGGCGATGGTGCGCGGGCGCAGGCGCTCGGGCAGCGGCGCGTCGGCACGCACCGGCGCGGGCTTGCCGCCGGAGGTGGCGCGATCGTCGTCGAACAGGGAATCGGTGGGCATGCGCGCGATTGTCGCAAATCGCGCGCACGGCACCGTGGTTGCGGCTACTTGAGTTGTTCGCGCGCGTCGTTGACGGCAGCGTTCACCGCGATATGGATCGCACGCGACAGCTCGGCGGCACCGTCGCCGAGGCGATAGCTTTCTTCGCCATGACCGACAAAACGACGGCCGTCGATGCTGCCTTCGTAATCGACGCTGACATGCTTGAGCGCAGTGAGCGTCACATCGCGCAATACGGGCAACGAGCCTGCGGGGCGCAGCAATGAAGTCGGCACCACGCGTGCATCGTCGACCTTCAGGACGGCCACCGCCTTGTCGATGCGCACTTCCTTCCCGGTGAGTTGGGCCTCGAGCTTTTCTTGGAGCGCGGTGCTGAGCCGATCGATCAGGCGCGGCGAAATCGCATCATCGGACAGGATGACTTCGGCGCCTTCGACCGTGGTGCGGGCATCGCCAAACCGGGTTTCGGTGCGCGCATCGGTGAGCTTGAACGGCGGCTCGGGCGTGGCGCAGGCGCCCAGGCATCCGACGGCAACCATCAACATCGACAGGCTACGCACGAACATGGCGATCTCCTATTGCTCGAAAACGTCGGCCCCCTTGGGCGGCGTGAATGCAAACTGGTCCGCACCGCCATCGGCGTTGCGCACGATGTTGCGAAACGCCAGGTGCGAAACCTGCCCGAACGCATCGCGCAGTTCCATCGCCTCGGGCACACCTTGGCGAAAACCGATACTCACGCGCTCGAAGGTGGAATCCTTGCTGCGCGGCGTGGCATCGAGCCATTCGAGACCATCGCGCGTACCGGCATCCTTGAGCACGAAACTCTTCTCGAGATCGTTGCTGCCGAAGAGGATCGCAGCCGGCGATTCGCCGAGCGCATTGCCGAGCTTCTTGACGGTGACCTGATTCAGATCCTTGTCGTAGATCCAGAGCTTGGCGCCGTCGGCGACGAGCAATTGTTCGAAAGGCTTGGCGTAGGCCCACCGGAATTTGCCGGGCCGTGCAAACGCGAACGTCCCCGATGAGGATTTGGTCTGGCCCGACTTGACGATGCTCTGGACGAACTCGCCGCGCGCGGACTTGGTCTGCGTGGCGAAGGTGCGCAATTGTTCGAGCGCATTCGCATGGGCGAACGACGCAGACGCGGCCAGGAGGGCCGCGACGATCAAGGTAGGAAGCTTCATTTATTCGTTGCCTGAGATCGGCACCAGAATTTCGCGGTTGCCGTTGGATTGCATGGCCGATACTAGGCCGGACTGCTCCATCTGTTCGAGCAGACGCGCGGCTCGGTTGTAACCGATGCGCAAATGCCGTTGCACGAGCGAGATCGACGCGCGACGGTTCTTCAAGACGACGGCCACGGCTTGGTCATAGAGCGCGTCGCCCTCGCCGCCTTCGGCTTCGATCGCGCCGGTGCCGGGCCCGAGATCGACCACCATGTCGCTATCGACACCGCCCTCGAGAATGCCCTCGATGTATTGCGGCCCGCCGGTCTTCTCCACTTGCTTGCGCAAGAAGCTCACGACGCGATGGACTTCGTCATCGGCGACGAAGGCACCGTGCACGCGAATGGGCAGCCCGGTGCCGGCCGCAAGCCAGAGCATGTCGCCTTGCCCGAGCAAGGCTTCGGCGCCCATCTGATCGAGGATGGTGCGCGAGTCGATCTTGCTCGACACCTGGAAGGCGATGCGGGTCGGGATGTTGGCCTTGATCAGACCGGTGATCACATCCACGCTCGGGCGTTGCGTGGCGAGGATCAAATGGATGCCGGCCGCGCGCGCCTTTTGCGCAATGCGCGCGATGAGTTCCTCGACCTTCTTGCCGACCACCATCATCAGATCGGCGAGTTCGTCGATCACGATCACGATCATCGGCAGCTTCTCCAGCGGCTCGGGTGCCTCGGGCGTGAGGGTGAACGGGTTCGTCATCTTCTCGCCACGCTTCTCGGCTTCGTCGATCTTGGCGTTGAACCCGGCGATGTTGCGCACGCCCAGCTTGCTCATCACCTTGTAGCGCCGTTCCATCTCGCCCACACACCAATTGAGCGCATGGCCGGCCTGGCGCATGTCGGTGACCACCGGCGCGAGCAGATGCGCGATGCCTTCATACGCACTCAGCTCGAGCATCTTGGGGTCGATGAGGATCATGCGCACCTGCGCCGGATCGGCCTTGTACAGGAGCGACAGGATCATCGCGTTGATGCCGACCGATTTGCCCGAGCCAGTGGTCCCGGCCACGAGCAAATGCGGCATCTTGGCCAGATCGGCCACCATCGGCTTGCCCGCGATGTCTTTGCCGAGGGCGAGCGTGAGACGGCTCGACGCCTCGTTGTAGACCGTCGAGCCGAGGATTTCCGACAAGCGCACCATCTGCCGCTTGGGGTTGGGCAGTTCGAGGCCCATCGTGGTCTTGCCCGGAATGGTTTCGACCACGCGCACGCTCACCAACGACAGCGCACGCGCGATGTCCTTGGCAAGATTGACGATCTGCGCACCCTTCACGCCGGTGGCCGGTTCGATCTCGTAGCGCGTGATCACCGGGCCCGGATAGGCCGCGACCACGGTCGCTTCGACGCCGAAGTCCTTGAGCTTCTTTTCGATCAGCCGCGAAGTGAATTCGAGGGTATCGGTGCTCACGAATTCCTGTGCAGCCAACGGCGCGTCGAGCAGATCGAGCGGCGGCAGGTCGGAGTCGGGCAGTTCGGCGAACAACGGGCGTTGTTTTTCTTTGATCGCGCGCTCGGACTTGGGCACCTCGACGATCTGCGGTTCGATGCGGATCGGCTTGGCTTCCTTCACCTCGATGAAATGCTCGCGCTCTTCGGCGACGACTTCCTCGCGCTGCGCCGCCGCGGCTTCGCCGATCTTGCGATCACGTCTGGCCTCGTACCACCAGCGCACGCGCTGGATGCTCGACTCGACGAACGCACCGACGCGTTCGGCCACCGCCAGCCAACTGACACGGAAGTACAGCGAAAAGCCTGCGAAGAATCCGGCCAGCAGCGCAAGCGTCGCGCCAGTGAAGCCCAGCCATGTTTGAGCGCGCACCGCGATGGCATTGCCGATCACGCCGCCAGCGCCGAAAGGCAAGGCGACACCGACCTCCCAAAAGCGCAATGCTTCGATGCCCATGCTGCACAACCAAAGCACGCAGAACCCGAGCAAGGACCACGCGCCCGCGTGCGCGTGCTCGTCCTCGATCCATGCACGTCCCGCCAAAGCGGCGCGCAAACGGCCCAGCCCCAGCCAGACCCGTCGCAACATGCCGATCGCCAACCACAGCGCCGAAACGCCGAACACGTAATAGAACAAGTCGGCGATCCACGCCCCGGCGCGGCCACCCTTGTTGACGATGGCCTGACCGGTATCGCGGCTCCAGCCCGGATCACCGGCGTGGTAGGTGAGCAGGATGATCAGCAGGTAGCAAGCGAGCGCCGCCAGCACCAGCCAGCGCGCTTCGGCAATCAGGCGACCCAGACGCGAGCCGCCCTCGTCCTGTGCGGACGATCCGCGTGCAGGAATGAAGGCTTCGCCATGACGCGCACTCGCGCGCCCAGCGTTGGAGGAAGAGGAACTACGAGGCATGCCCGATTATAGGCGGGCAACCCGGGCGCGCCGTGTGTCGCGCGCCGGGATCACTCGCTCAGGTCGCGAGCGGCTCGTTGATGAGGATGGTGCCGTCGCCCTGCTCGACGAAATAGCCGTCGGTTTCGAGATCCTTCATCACGCGCGAAACCATTTCGCGCGTGATGAAGGATCT
>CAYUYC010000132.1:0-9166 GCA_964448945.1 uncultured Burkholderiaceae bacterium | reverse complement strand
GTCATCGCCTTGGGCCGCACGCGCAGCACCGCGCCTTCGCGGATCGCGTCGTCGAGCGCGTCGGGCTGGCCGACGTCGCGGCCGCGCGCCGCGTGCTCGGCCAGCGCATGCTTCAAGTAGATGAGCATCACCACGCCGAACTCGGCCGCGACGCCCGCGAGCGCGATGAAGCCCACGCCGGTCGCGATCGAGAGGTGATAGCCGAGCAGATACAGGAACCAGACCCCGCCGGTCAGCGCGAACGGCAAGGTCGCCATGATGAGCAGCGCTTCGTCGAAGCGTTTGAAGGTCAGGTAGAGCAGCACGAAGATGATCAGCAAGGTCGCGGGCACCACCACCTTGAGCCGGGCATTGGCGCGCTCGAAATATTCGAACTGCCCCGAGTAGGCGACGCTGACGCCGGGTTCGAGCTGGACTTGCTCGATCACCGCGCGCTGCAGATCGTGGGCGACCGAGGCCAGATCGCGCCCGCGCACATCGACATAGACCCAGCTCGACAAACGCGCGTTCTCGCTCTTGAGCATCGGCGGCCCGTCGGCGAGCGCGAGTGTGGCCACGGTGCCGAGCGTGATCTGCTGGCCCATGGGCGTGACGATGGGCAGGGCGCGCAAGCGTTCGGGCGTATCGCGCAATTCACGCGCATAACGCAGATTGATCGGATAGCGCGCCAAGCCTTCGACGGTCTCGCCGATGTTCTCGCCGCCGACCGCGCCCGCGATCACCGATTGCACCTCGGCGATGTTCAGGCCGTAGCGCGCCGCGGCCACACGGTCGATCTGCACATCGAGATAGCGCCCGCCGGTCAGCCGCTCGGCCAGGGCCGAACTCACGCCCGGCACGGTCTTGGCCACGCGCTCGATCTCACCCGCGATGCGGTCGATCGCGGTGAGGTCGGTGCCCGCGACCTTGACCCCGATCGGGCTCTTGATGCCGGTGGCGAGCATGTCGATGCGGTTGCGGATCGGCGGAATCCAGATGTTGGCCAGGCCCGGCACCTTGACCGCGGCGTCGAGTGCTTCGACCAATTTTTCGGGCGTCATGCCGGGCCGCCATTGCTCGCGCGGCTTCAACTGGATCGTGGTCTCGAACATTTCGAGCGGCGCCGGATCGGTCGCGGTCTCGGCGCGGCCCGCCTTGCCGAAAACGCGCGCCACCTCGGGCACGGTGCGGATCATGCGGTTGGTCTGTTGCAGCAACTCGGCCGCCTTGGCCGCCGATAGACCCGGCAGCGCCGAGGGCATGTAAAGCAGATCGCCTTCGTCGAGCGGCGGCAGGAATTCGCCGCCGAGGCGGCTCGCGGGCCACCAGGCGCTCGCGAAAGCGAGTGCGGCCACCGCCAGCGTGGTCTTGGGCCGGCGCAGCACCGCGTCGAGCGCGGGCCGGTAGGCGCGGATCAGCACCCGGTTGATCGGGTTCTTGTTCTCGTCGGGGATGCGCCCGCGGATCCAGGCGCCCATGAGCACCGGAATCAGCGTGACGGCGAGGCCCGCGGCCGCGGCCATCGCATAGGTCTTGGTGAAGGCGAGCGGGCCGAACAAGCGGCCTTCCTGGGCTTCGAGGGTGAACACCGGCACGAAGGACAAGGTGATGATGAGCAGGCTGAAGAACAGCGCCGGTCCGACCTCGACCGCGGCTTCGGTCATCACCTGCCAATGTTCTTCGCCTTCGAGCTTGGCGCCCGGATGCGCGTGCTGCCAGGCTTCGAGCTTCTTGTGCGCGTTCTCGATCATCACCACCGCCGCATCGACCATCGCACCGATCGCGATCGCGATGCCGCCCAAGGACATGATGTTGGCGTTGATGCCCTGGCGCTGCATGACGATGAAAGCGATCAGCACCCCGAGCGGCAGCGAGATGATCGCGACCAGCGACGAGCGCAAATGCCAGAGGAAGACCACGCAGACCAGCGCGACCACGATGAATTCCTCGATCAGCTTGTGGCTCAGGTTTTCGATCGCGCGTTCGATCAGGCCGCTGCGGTCGTAGGTCGGCACGATCTCGACGCCCGCAGGCAGACTCTTTTGCAGCTCGGCGAGCTTGGCCTTGACCGCCTGGATGGTCTGTTGCGCGTTCTTGCCCGAGCGCAGCAGCACCACGCCGCCCGCGACTTCGCCTTCGCCATCGAGTTCGGCGATGCCGCGCCGCATTTCGGGGCCGGTCTGCACCGTCGCCACATCGCCCACCCGTACCGGTACGCCGGCGCGCGTGACGATGGGCACCGCGCGGAAATCGGCCAGGCCATTGAGGTAGCCGCTCGCGCGCACCATCACCTCGGCTTCGCCGAGTTCGAGCACCGAACCGCCGGTTTCCTGGTTGGCCGCCTGCAAGGCCGCGCGCACCTGATCTTGCGTCACGCCATAGGCCGCGAGCTTCACCGGATCGAGCACCACCTGGTATTGCTTGACCATGCCGCCCACCGTAGCCACTTCGGCGACATCAGGCAGGCTTTTCAGCTCGAAGCGCAAGAACCAGTCCTGCAACGCACGCAATTGCGCGAGGTCGTGGCCGCCGCTGCGGTCGACCAGCGCGTACTGGTAGATCCAGCCCACGCCGGTCGCATCGGGGCCGAGCGCGGTCTTGGCCGCGGCGGGCAGCCGGCCTTGCACCTGGTTCAGGTATTCGAGCACCCGCGAGCGCGCCCAATACAGATCGGTGCCGTCCTCGAACAGCACATAGACGAAGGAATCGCCGAAGAAGGAAAAGCCGCGCACCGTCTTCGCGCCCGGCACCGAGAGCATGGTGGTCGCGAGCGGATAGGTGACCTGGTTCTCGACGATCTGCGGCGCCTGGCCCGGATAGCTCGTGCGGATGATGACTTGCACATCCGACAGATCGGGCAAGGCGTCGATCGGCGTATGCCGGACTGCCCAGACCCCCCAGGCGGTCGCGGCCACGGTCAGCATCAGCACCAGAAAGCGGTTGCCGACCGACCAGCGGATCAGGCGCGCGATCATGGCTGGCCTCCGGGGTGAGCGGCCGGCGCGATGCTGTCGAGGGTGAACCCGTCGTCGTCCTGATGGAACTTGAAGACGATGCGATCACCCACCTTGAGCTTGGCGCCTTGCGCTCGGGCCGCGCCGGGCTTGAAGCCCATGGTCATCGCCCCCCATTTGAGCGCGGGGATGGGCGCGTGTTCGAGCATCCATTCTTCGCCCGAGAGGTCGACGACCTTGCCCACGCCTTCGTAGATCGGTGCATGCGGTGCGGCATCCGCGGCGGGCGCACGCGCGGCGTCGGGGGCTTGCGCCGCCGCGAGGAGGCCGGTCACGCTCGCTTCGGAATCGATGAGGAACTGGCCCGAAGCCACGACGCGCTGGCCGGCGCTCAGGCCGGCGCGCACGACGGTCTTGCCGTCGACCTCGGCGCCGAGTTCGATCGCGACCGGCCGGTAGCGCCCGCCGTCTTCGGCCACGAAGGCCATGGTGCGCTTGCCGGTGCGGATCACCGCTTCGCTCGGGATCACCAGCGCGTCCTCGCGCGTGCCGTCGAGCGCGACTTGCGCGAACATGCCCGGCCGCAGCCGGCCTTCGCGATTGGCGAAGACCATGCGCACGCGCAAGGTGCGGGTCTCGCGATTCGCTTCGGGCAGGACGGCATCGACCTTGCCGTCGAAGCGTAGACCCGGGTAGGCGGCGAAACTCGCCTGCACCGCGCGTCCGCGTTCGAGCAGCGCGCCTTGCGCTTCGGGCACCGCGGCTTCGAGCCAGACCTGGGCCAGCCCGTTGAGCCGCGCGAGTGTCATGCCCGGTGCGAGCGTCATGCCGGTGCGCAGATTCAACTCCTGGATCACGCCACCGATCGGCGCGGTGACGGTCGTGGTCGTGATCACCGCGCGTTCGCGTTCGACGCGCGCGATCAAGTCCTCGGGCATGCCCAGCAGCACCAGGCGCCGGCGCGCGGCGGCGGCCAGACCCGCATCGCCCGTGGCCTGCACCGCCAGGTATTCCTGTTGCGCACCGGCCCATTCGGGCACCAGCACTTCGGCCAGCGGTGCGCCCGCGGCCACCACATCGCCGGGCGCGCGTGCATGCACACGCTCGACGAAACCGCCGCTGCGCGCTTGCACGATGGCGACCGCGCGGTCGTCGAAGCTCACCTGGGCCACCGCCTCGATGCGCGGCGCGAGGGTCTGGCGTTCGACGGTCGCGACGCGCAGCCCCAGGCTTTGCGCCAGGCGCGGATCGACGCTGACCCCTCCGCCGCCTTGTGCATCGGCGTACTTGGGCACCAGGTCCATGTCCATGAAAGGCGAACGGCCCGGCTTGTCGAAATGCTGGGTCGGCACCATGGGGTCGTACCAATAGAGCACGCGCCTGCCGTCGGGGCCGGTGGCGGCGTCGGCGGCGTTCGCGCCGCTGCCGGGCACCACTGCACCTGTCGTGGCTGCAACGCCATTCGCGCGCGAGTCGTGCCCGCCGGTCCAGCGCGCGAGGCCAAATCCGGCCGCACCTGCGGCGAAGGCGGCGACGACGACCGCCGCGATGAGGGTGATGCGCTGCGGCGCACGGCCGAGCCACGCGGTGCGCGGCGAAAGATTCGGGTTCATTGCGCTTCCTCCGCGCTCAAGGTGGCCAGGCGTGCGCGCACCGCATGTTGTTGGGCTGCGAGATCGATGGTGCGCAAACGCGCCTCGGCGGCGTCGCGGCGCGCGGCCAGCACCGCGCCCAGATCGGCACGGCCGGCTTCGTAGCTCGCGAGGGTGAGGCGCACCCGCTCGTCGGCGGTCGGCACCGCGGCGTCGTGGGCGCGCGCGAGTTGTTGGCTGAGCGCGCTGTGCTCAGCCAGCATGCCTTCGATCTCTTCGGCGTGGCGCCGGCGCATGTCGTCGCGTTCGGCATCGATGCGCGCGCGCTCCTGGCGCTTGGCCGCGATCAACGGGTCCTGGCGTTGGCCCGACCAGAACGGCAGTTCGAAGCTCAATTGCACCGAGACCATGTCGCCGTATTCGGGGGCGCGCCGGCCGTACATCACCTCCCAGCTCCAGTCGCCGCGCTTGGACGCTTCGAGTTCGCGGGTCTGGGCATCGGTGCGCGCGAGCGTCGCCTCGTAAGTGCCGAGTTCGGCATGGCGATCGATGTTGTCGAGCAAATGCGCGGCGTGCGGCACCAGTTCGGGCGGATCGCCCGCGAGCGGTTGGGCGGCGGCGGCGCCGACCCAGCGCCGCAACGAGGCGGCGGCTTGTGCCCGCGCGCGTTCGAGTTCGTCGCGCCGGTCGGCCAGGGCCAGCGCTTCCTGGCGCGCCATGCTCGCGTCGGCGGGCAGCGCGCGGCCGGCGGCCACGCGCGCAACGATGGTCTGCTGCAACAAGCGGTTCTCGTCTTCGAGCGCGGCGAACAAGGCCAGGCGTTGCTCGGCGTAATAGCGCGCGAGCCAGGCCAGGGCGACCTCGCGGCGCACATTGCTGCGGTCGAGCACGAGCGCGGCGCGCGCTTGCGCGACCTCGGCTTTCGCCGCGTCGGCGCGCGCTTGGCGCTTGTCGGCATTGGGCACTTCCTGCATCCAGCCCAGACGCTTCATCGTCATCGCTTCGCGCGTGGTGCTGAAACGTTCGGGCCCGCTGATCGGCAGGTTGTCGATGCCGACCAGCAAGCGCGGATCGGGCGGGGCGTCGGCGCTTTGGCTCGCGCTTTGCGCGCCGTCGAGATCGGCCTGGCGCGCAGCCAGCGCAGGCGCGCGCTCGAGCGCGATGCGGGTGGCCTCGGCAAAGCTCAGGCCGTCAGCGGGCGATGCGGCGGCGGTGTAGGTGGGCGGTGTCTGCGCGTGCGCAGATGCGCACAGCGCAAGACCCGCGGCGAAGCAGGCGACGCGTGGCGCAACGCGAACCGCGCCGACACGCGCGGCGGAACATGCGCGAAGACCAGCGCCGACACGCGTGCGAGTGGCCGTCCATGCGCGGGCGGCGATCGATGGGAACACCATGCGGCATCCTCCGAAGTAGCGACGAAAACCAAGACGAAGCACCGGTCGGCGCATGTGCGCGGACCGGCAACGGGCGTGGATTCAGGGGCTAACGGCGCAGGACTGCGTAGGCGATGTACAGCGGCGGGGTGCCGGGCGGAGGCCCTGCGTCACGCGTGAAACGCGCCACGGCGACGGGTGCGGGCGCAATGAGAATCGGCCAAGACACGATCGCGACGCAAGCCGTGGCCATCGACGATGCGTCGATCTGCAGCTTGGCGCCGACCGATTGCTGGCCTTGGTCGCAATGGGCTTTGCACAACACCGAGACCGCGGGCGCGTCGGGCGGGTCGATGTCGGCGGGTGCGAGCACGGGGGCGTCGTGCATGTGCTCGCAACTGCCCTCGGCCATCGGCGCGGGGGCCATGACTGCGGCCGGCACGGCTGCGGTGTCGGTCGCGGCAGCGAACGCCATCTGGCAGGCATGCGCCGTCATCGCGCATTGCGTGAACAGCAATGCGGCGGCGAGAACGCGCGCGATGCGCTTGTGCCAGGGTTGGATCGACATGACCGACGAAGCCTACACGATGCGCGGGTCCGGCGTCATCCGCCCGAACCCGCATTGACCGGGATGAGGACCAGGGTATCGCCGCTTTGCCGCAGGTCGAAGCCCGACAGCACGCGCATGCCCAGGAGCGCGTCGCCTTCGAGCACCGGCAGGGCCACGACGCGCACGTTCTCGAAGGCGAACGGCCCGACGCGCAATTGGCGCGCGGTGAAGGCATAGCCCTCGACCGTGCCGTTGGCGGTGCGGCTGATCACGCGCTCGCCCGAGTAGGCGCCGATGCGATGGGCAAAGGATTGCGGTACCGCGATCTCGGTTGCGCCGGTATCGATCATGAAGCGCAAGGGCTGGTCGTCGATCGCGCCGTCGATGCGGTAATGGCCGTCGCGTTCGCGTGCGAGCACCAGGCGGCCATCGGAGCGCATGGCCGTCGCTTGCGAGGGCATGGCCGCGTCGGTCTGGACGGTGGCGATGGGCTGGTCGCGCGTGGCGATGCTCACCCCGGTCGGCTCGGGGCCGGGGTCGAGCAGCACGGTCAGGCGCGAACTCGCGACCAGTTCGAGCGGCGAGGTGATCTCGATCTGCTGTTCGCGCACCAGGCGTTGGTCGCGCGCGCACCAGGCTGCGCCGCGCCGCAATCGCCAGGCATAGACGCCGGTCGGCAGCGCGGCATTGGCGCTGGCCCCGGCGGGCAGGGCGATGCGATGCCGCACCGCCGATTCCGGCCCGAGGTCGATGATCCAGTCATAGCCGGTGTGATTGACGAAGCTGGTGCTGCCGGCCGGTGTGCCCGCGGTGTCGTTGGTCATCGGCCCCGCGCTCGGGAACGGATCGGCGCAGGCCGAGAACGAGGGCAGCAGACTGGTCGGGCTGCCGTCGCGCTTGGCTTGTTCGCGCTGGACGCTCCAGTGGTAGGCGCCCCAGATCGCCAATGCGACGATGAGCCAGCCGAGCAAGGCACGGGCAGAGCCGCGTTGGGTACGTCGTGGGGTGCGCATGAACGAGGACCGAGCAAAGGTGCTTCAAAGGCCGGCAAGGCGATGCCGCATCCTACCGAAGGGCCGGCGGCGCACGCATGCGGTTCGTCACGCCGGACGACACCTCGGCGTCAGACCAGATCGTCAGACCAGATGGCCGGGCTGTCCGGCCTGGGTCGGGCCGCTGGCGCGCGCCGCGCCGGCCGATTGCGCGATGAAGCGCGAGACCGCCGGCTTACCCGGCCCGACATGGAACGCGTACTTGCGTTCGGTCAGCGCCACGTCCGAGGCGGTCGCGCGGTCGAAGCGCCGCAAATGCTGGGCCCAGGATTCATCGACGTAATACTCGATCCAGGTGTCGGGTTCGGCGGTGTCGCGCAACAACTCCCAGGCCAGCGCGCCGTGCTGCAGCCGAAAGCGCCGGCTTTCCTGCATCACCTGCGCAAACGCCTCGGCCTGCGCGGGGTCGATGCGATAGCGGATCGTCACCATCACCGGGCCGTCATGCGGATCGACCGCGAAGGCGGTCTCGGGCTCTTTCCAGACCCGGGCCGGACTCAGGTCCTCGCCTTCGCCGGTCTGCAGCTTGAAGCGCTGCACCAGGAAGAGCGAAAGGCTCGCCGCGATCGCCGCCGCGACCAGGCTCACCCGCACCCCGAACATCGACGCGACCTGCCCCCAGAGCGCCGCGCCGATCGCATTGCCGCCCATGAGCGCGGTCTGCACGATCGCCATGCCGCGCGCGCGCACCCAGTCGGGCAGCGCGAGCTGGGCCACGATGATGATCGAGTTGGCCACGCTGATCCACGCCATGCCCGCGACGAACATGCCCGGCAGCGCCAGCCACAGATTGGGCGCGAGCGCGACCAGCACCGTCATGCTCGCGTGCACCAGGGTGCCGTAGCGCACCAGCGCGTCGATGCTCATGCGCCGCCGCAGGTTTTGCAAAAAGGTTGCGGCAAAGATCGCCCCCGCGCCCATGGCCGCGAGCAACAAGGTGAAGGTGCCCGCACCGGCCCCCGGGTATTGCTTGGCCACCACCGGCAGCAAGGCCATCAGCGCCGTCGATTGCGTGAAGAACACGAAGATGCGCAGGATGACCACGCGCACCCGCGGCGCTTCGCGCACGTATTGCAGCCCCACGCGCAACGCGCCCAGAAAGCGCTCGGCCGGCAGCGCATTGACCACCCGCGTGCGCTTCCAGCGCATCAGCGCCAGACCGGCGCCGATCGACGCCACCGCATTGACGATGTAGACCGCCGGCCCGCCGAAGGCCGCGAGCAAGGCGCCGGCGGTCATCGGCCCGACGATGCGCGCCACATTCATCGCCACGCTGTTGAGCGCGAGGGCCGGCGGCAGCATCGGCCGGCTCACCACCTCGGGCACGATGGCCGCGAACACCGGCCAGCGCATCGCAAAGCCGATGCCGTTGGCAAAGGTGAGCGCGAGCAGCAAGCCCGGCGTGAGCGCCCCCGCGATCGACGCCGCGCACAAGACCACCGCCACCACCGCGACCCAGAATTGCGTCGCGATGAAATACCGGCGCCGATCGAGGATGTCGGCCAGCGCGCCGCTCGGGATGCCCAGCAGGAACATCGGCGCCGACGCTGCGGTTTGCACCAGCGCCACCATCAAAGGCTGATGGGTGAGCTGGGTCATCAGCCACGCCGCCGCGACATCGTTCATCCCCATGCAGATGTTGGCCGTCGCCCAGACGATCCAGAGC
>CAYUYC010000131.1:0-9242 GCA_964448945.1 uncultured Burkholderiaceae bacterium | reverse complement strand
GTCCGATGTGCCCTGGGCGAGCTTCGACGCGAGCCTGCTCAGCGATGAGCAGGCGCAGACCATCCGAATGAACGCCATCACCGAGTGGTCGGCCTTGCCGGCCACCGAGATGTTCCTGCGCGATAACCGGCATGACTCCGATTTCTCGGCCTTCATGTCGATCTGGTTCTTCGAAGAGCAAAAGCATTCGCTGGTGCTGATGGAGTATCTGCGGCGCTTCCGTCCCGAACTGCTGCCGACCGAAGACGAATTGCATGCGGTGCGATTCGAATTCGATCCGGCGCCGCCGCTCGAGACCCTGATGCTGCATTTCTGCGGCGAGATCCGGCTCAATCATTGGTATCGGCGCGCGGCCGAATGGCATACCGAGCCGGTCATCAAGCACATCTACACCCTGATCAGCCAGGACGAGGCGCGCCACGGCGGCGCCTATCTGCGCTACATGCGCAAGAGCCTCGGGCAGGCCGGCAATGCGGCGCGCGCCGCCTTCGCCAAGATCGGCGTGCTGATGGCGTCGGCGCGCCGTACCGAAAAGCCCTTGCACCCGACCAATCTGCACGTCAACAAAGGCTTGTTCCCCAACGACACCGTGCAATCGCGACTGCCCGATCCGCAATGGCTCGAGCATTGGCTCGATGAACAGATCCGGTTCGATGCGCAATGGGAGCAACGCGTGGTCGATCGCATCCTGCACAGCCTGTCGGTGCTGTTCGGGCGCACCTTCAAGACCGCGCAGGAACTCAATCGCTATCGCAAGGAAGTCGCGCGCGATCTGCCGCTCGCCGATGCGCTGCCCGGGGCCGCATCATGAAGGGCAGTGGATTCGAAGCCAGCCACGCGCAATCGCAACAACGTCTTCGCCTGGCGCAGGCACGCATCCTCGAGCATGCGTCGATCGCGCCGACGCTCGATGAACTGTATCGCGACATCGTCACCCTGATCGAAGCCGAAGACCTCGGCATCCGCTGTTCGATCCTGCGCGCGGACTCGGTGCGCGGCGTGCTGCACGACGCCGTCGCCCCAAGCTTTCCCGAGAGCTACAACGCGCTAGTCGAAAACCTGCCGATCGCAGAAGGCATGGGCTCGTGCGGCACCGCGGCTGCTCGGCGTGAATCGGTGGTCGTCACCGACGTCGCTGCCGACCCGTTGTGGGCGCGATTCAAGGACGTCGTGAATGAGCATCGCACCTGGTTGCGCGCGTGCTGGTCGACGCCGTTCTTCGATTCGCAACAGGAATTACTCGGTACCTTCGCGGTGTATTTTCCGGCGCCGCGTGGCCCCAATGACTATGAGCGCGAACTGGTGGAATTCGCGGCACGCCTGGCCGGCGTCGTCACCGAACGGCATCTGACCATGAAGGCCTTGCGCGACAGCGAGGCCTTGCATCGCGCGATCTTCGACGCCACACCCGAGGCCATCGTCACCATCGATCGGCGCGGCGTGATCCTCGCATTCAATCAGGCCGCCGAACGCATGTTCGGCTACAACATGGTCGAGGTGATCGGACGCAACGTCGCGATGCTGATGGAGGCCGACGTCGCCGCGCATCACGACAGCTATATGCACCGGCATGTGGCCGGCAACAGTCCGGTGCGTCTGCATCGCGGGCGTTCGGTCCATGCCCGGCGCAAGGACGGCGGTCTGATTCCGATCGAGACCACGATCAGCGAAGTGGTGCTGCAGGACCAGACCTGTTTCACCGCGATGCTGCACGATGTGAGCGAACTTGCGGCCGCCGATGAAGCCCGCCGCGCCAATCGCGCCAAGAGCGAGTTTCTCGCGCGCATGAGCCATGAATTGCGCACCCCGCTCAACGCCATCCTCGGCTTCGCGCATCTGGTCGATCAGGAGTCCGACGGACTCGATGTCCAAGGGCGCGAGCGCATCGCGCACATCGTCGAGGCCGGGCGCCATCTGCTCGATCTCATCAACGAAGTGCTCGACCTCGCGACGATCGAAGCCGGGCGCGTCAAGTTCGAACTCGGCGCCATCGCCTTGCAGCCCTTGCTCGACGATTGCATGCGACTGATCGACCCGGCCGCGCGCGCGCGCGGCATCGTCGCCACGCTCGCGATCGCGCCCGGCGCGCCCACGCATGCGCGCGCCGACGCCAAGCGTCTGCGCCAGGTGCTGGTCAATCTGTTGTCCAACGCGGTCAAGTACAACGTCGAACAAGGCAGCATCGACGTGAATCTGCGCGCGGTCGCACCCGACGGGGTCGAGATCGTCGTGCGCGACACCGGCCCCGGCATCGACGAGCAAGCGCTGCAGCGCGTATTCGAGCCGTTCGAACGTCTGGGCCGCGAACAAAGCGGTATCGAAGGCACGGGCATCGGTCTGGCCATCGCGCGCGGACTGGTGCGCGACATGGGCGGCGGTCTGAGCGTCGAAAGCAAGGCCGGGCAAGGCTGCACTTTCACGCTGGTGTTGCCGTCGGCGCGCGCCGAAGACGCCGCGCAATCGATCGAGGCGATCGAACCCGCGGTGCGCGAAGGCGACCCGGCGGCAGCCAACGACGAACCCGCGCTGTTGCTCTACATCGAAGACAACCCGGTCGGCGCGATGCTGGTGGCGGCTTATTGCAAACAACTGGCCGGCGTGCGTTGCGAGTTGGCGCGCACCGGCGCCGAAGGCATCACCAAGGCGCGCATGCTCAAGCCGTCGTTGGTGTTGTGCGACATGCGCCTGCCCGACATGAACGGGCATCAGGTGCTCGCGGGCTTGCGTGCCGATCGCGCGTTGTCCAATACGCCGTGCGTAGTGCTCTCGGCCAATGCGATGCCCGAAGACATTTCCGCCGCGCGTGCCGCGGGCTTCGACGACTATTGGACCAAGCCGATCGCGCCGCAGGAATTCCGCACCCGGGTCACGAGGATGCTGCGCGCGCGATAATGCGGGCCATCATGCCCGTCGACTTCGAATCCAAACTTTGTACCCGCGCCGATCTGGCACGCCGCGCGGCGGCGCTGCCGCACCCCGTGGTCTTCACCAACGGGGTGTTCGACATCCTGCACCGCGGCCATGTCACCTACCTGGCCCAGGCCCGCGCCGAAGGCGCAAGCCTCATCGTTGCGGTCAACACCGATGCCTCGGTCAAGCGCCTGGGTAAGGGCGATGACCGGCCGGTCAACACCTGTGCCGACCGCATGGCGGTGCTGGCAGCGCTCGAGAGCGTGAGCCTGGTCGTGCCCTTCGACGAAGACACCGCGCGCGAAGCGGTGCTCGAAGCGCGGCCCGACGTCTACATCAAGGGCGGCGACTATGTGGTCGAGACCACGCCCGAAGGCGCGGCGGTGCTCGGCTACGGCGGGCGCGTGGGCGCGATCGCCTTCGAGCACGACCGCTCCACCACCGCGACCCTGGCCCGCATCCGCAAGAGCAACGAAGCATGAACACGCCCCCCAATCACGCGCCCCTCGTCGTCGAAACCCGTGGCGTGGGCATCGCGCAATCGGTCGAGTCCGCGCATTACGGCAGCATCGCCGTGGTCGATGGCGCCGGCCAACTGCTGTGGTCGGTCGGCGATCCCGAGGCGCTGACCTTCAGCCGCTCCACGCTCAAGCCCTATCAGGCCTTGCCCTTCGTCGAGGCCGGCGGTCTCAAGCATTTCGGATTCGACGAATCCGAAACCGCGATGCTGTGCGCGAGCCATTCGGGCGAAGACATGCATGTCGCGCTCGCCGACGGCATGCTGCGCAAGGCCGAATGCGACGAGCACCATCTGCAATGCGGCTGCCATGTGCCGATGCGTTATCTGGCGTTCGATCTGCCCGCGCCCGCTGGCGCGCAGTACGACCAGCGCCACAACAATTGTTCGGGCAAGCATGCGGGCTTTCTGGCCTATTGCCGCCTGACCGATACGCCGATCGAGACCTATCTCGACGAAGGCCATCCCTTGCAGCGCGCGATCCGGCATCGGGTGGCGGCGATGGCGGGGATCGATGAGGCGACGCTGGCCGTCGGCATCGACGGGTGTTCGGCGCCCAATCTCGCGCTGCCCTTGTCGCGTCTGGCGCGCCTGTATGCCTTGCTGGCACGTCCCGATGCGGCCGACGATGCGCGTGCCGAAGGCGCGGTGCTCGCTCCGGCGGAAGCGCTCGAACGCTTGTCGCGCGCGATGACGCGTCATCCCGAATTGGTCTCCGGTACCGGGCGCAGCGATCAGCTCTTCATGGGCAGTTTCGTCGCACCCGATGGGCAGCCCGATCTGGTGTCCAAGGTCGGTGCCGCGGGGGTGCAGACCTTCGGCGTGCGTTCGGCGGGCCTGGGGATCGCGATCAAGATCGCCGACGGCAACATGGCGGCGCTGTATTGCGCTGCAACCGCGGTGCTCGATCAACTCGGCTTGCTCGACGACGCAAGGCGCGCGGCGCTGGCGGCCTACGCGCGTCCGGCATTTCGCAATCACCGCGCCATCGTCACCGGGGAAATGCGCCCTGCGTTCGCGCTTGCACGGGCATGAAACCCCATGGCGCGATGGGCGATCCTGTGAGCAAGCTTGGCGGGCGTAACCAATTGTCGGCCGGCAACAAGGCCGGACGTTCGGTGCTCCGATAATCGTGCGGTCGGCGGGCGGTTCCGCTGCCATTTGAATCTGGGAGTGAGCATGATCAAGACTTGGGCCCGAGCGGCCGCGGTTGCCTGTGCGTTGGGCGCGGCCAATGCCTATGCGGGCGATGTGAGTGTGGGCGTCACGATCTCGGGCGAGATCCAGCCCGGCGTGTACGGCACGATCGAGCTGGGTAATCGTCCGCCGCCGCCGGTGGTGTATGCGCAGCCGGTGTGGATCCAGCAGCCGCCGCCGCGCGTGTATGTCGCGCCGGTGTACATGCATGTGCCGCCGGGACACGCCAAGAACTGGCGCCGGTATTGCGGTCGTTACCATGCCTGCGATCGCCCGGTGTACTTCGTGCGCTCGTCCGAATACGGCCCGCCGCCCCCGCCGCCGCGCCGCGACTATCGCGGTGACGAGGACGATCGTGGTCCGGGACACGGCAAGGGCAAAGGGCATGGCAAGCACTGACCACGCCTGAGCTGCCAACGACGACGGGCGCGACCATCGAGGTCGCGCCCGTCGTCGTTGGTGCCGCCGATTTCAGGCGTGCCAGGCGAGCACGCCGGTGCCGAAGGTCGCGAGCACGACCAGACCGAAGGCGATGCGATACCACGCAAACCAGGTGAAGTCGTGCGTGCTCACGAAGCGGATCAGCCAGCGCACGCAGACGAAGGCGCTGACGAACGCGAACGCCATGCCCACCGCGAACAAGGGCGCGTCGCTCCAGGCCAGCGCGTCGCGTTCCTTGTAAAGCGAATACGCGCCCGCGCCGACGAGCGTCGGGATCGCGAGATAAAAGCTGAATTCGGTCGCGGCCTTGCGCGACAAGCCGAAGACCATGCCGCCGATGATGGTGGCGCCCGAGCGGCTCATGCCGGGGATGAGCGCCGCGCATTGCGCGAGCCCGACCTTGAGCGCATCGAGCGCGGTCATGTCGTCGACGGTCTCGACGCGTGCATGGCGCGCGCCTTCGAGATCGCGCTCGCCGTACAAATGGCGATGACGGTGTTCGACCCACAGGATGATCAGGCCGCCGACGATGAAGGCCACCGCCACCGGCACCGGGTGGAACAGATGCGATTTGATGAGCTTGCCCAGCGCCAGCCCGAACACCACCGCGGGCGCGAACGCGATCAGCACATTGAGCGCGAACCTTTGCGCGCTGCGTTCGGTCGCCAGACCCGCGACCGTGTCGATGATGCGTCGCCGGTATTCCCAGATCACCGCGAGCATCGCGCCGGTCTGGATCGCGATCTCGAAGGTCGAGGCGCGTTCGCCCACGAAGTCGAGCAAAGACCCCGCGAGGATCAGATGTCCGGTCGACGAAATGGGAAGGAATTCGGTCAGGCCTTCGACGATCCCGAGGATCGCGGCCTTGATGAGAAGTAGGAGGTCCATGAGGTGCGCCGCAGCAAGGGTCGCGCATTATGGCATCGGCCTGTGTAAGAACACCGCGTCTGCCGCGACTGACTCCGCGTATGGGCACATCGCCCATGCGACACGCAACTGCTCTGTGGAGGATGTCAAATGGACAAGCGTGCATTGCTGCAATCGGCCCTGGCCTCGGTACTCGCGATCTCGGCGGCGGGCGTCGCCGGCACCGCGCTGGCGCAAGACGGCAAGGAAAAATGTTTCGGCATCGCCAAGGCCGGACAAAACGATTGCGCGAACAAGGCCGGCACACATGCCTGCGCCGGGCAATCCAAGATGGACATGGCCGCCGACGACTGGAAGGCCGTCCCCAAAGGCACTTGCGATCAAATGGGCGGTGCGTTGACGCCCGAGATGGCCAAGAAGAAGCAGATGGAAATGAAGAAGAGCTGAGCGCGTCATGACGCTCGCCCGATCTTCGGTCGGCATCGGGCTGCGCGGGCCGCACTATCGTGCGGTCGGCGCAGCCGGTGGCGCGGCCATCGCCCCCGCATCCTTCGTCGAAGTGCATAGCGAGAACTTCTTCGGCGCCGGCGGTGCGGCGCTGGCGATGCTCGAAGGCGTGCGCGCCATGATGCCCGTGAGCCTGCACGGCGTGGGTTTGGGGCTGGGCAATGCGCACGGCCTGGATGACGCGCATTTGCGTGCGCTGCGCGCACTCGTCGATCGCATCGAGCCGGCCTTGGTCTCGGAACATGTGTGCTGGACCGCCATGCCCGGCGCGTGCTTCAACGACCTGCTGCCCTTGCCCTATACGCGCGCCGCGCTCGACACCCTGGTCGCGCACATCGCGCGCACCCAGGACGCGCTCGGGCGCCGCATCCTGATCGAGAACGCAAGCGCCTATATGCGCTTTGCGCACGACGAAATGGATGAACTGAGTTTCATCGCCGAAGCTGCGCGGCGCAGCGGTTGCGGCGTGCTGTTCGACCTCAACAATCTGTACGTCAACAGCATCAACTTCGGCTTCGATCCGCTCGCCTTGCTCGAACGCCTGCCCGCCGGCAGCGTGGGCGAGATGCATCTCGCGGGCCATTGCGTGACCGAGGAATGCCTGATCGACGATCACGGCGCGCGGGTCGCCGCGCCGGTCTGGGACTTGTACGACGCGGCGCTCGCGCGCTTCGGTGCTGCGCCGACCCTCATCGAATGGGATACGCGGGTGCCGGCGCTCGACGTGCTCGTCGGCGAAGCCGTCCTTGCGCATGCGGCACAGACCCGCGCCGCGCGGACCCAACTCCGCGGCGAACCTTCCGAAGCACGCGTCGCCTGCGCACAGGTGGCTCATGTCTGACGTGCTCACGCTGGCACAAGCGCAGGCGCGTGTGGGGGCGGCCTTGCGCAGTCTGGATGCGCGTGCACCGGCGCATGCGGCGATCGTTGCTGCGGCCTGTGCCGCGCTCGACGGCGACGCTGCGCGCAATGCACGACGCCTGGCGGTGTATCGCGCCAACGCGATCGCCAATGCGACCGCGGCCTTGCGTGCGCATTACCCGGTCATCGCGCGCATCGTCGGCGCGGAATTCTTCGCTCAGCTCGCGCGCGCCTATTGCGGCGCGCATGCATCGACGAGCGGCGACCTGGGCGAGTACGGCGCGGCGCTGGCCGATTTCGTCGCGCATGACGTGCACGCCCAGGGCTTGCCTTATCTGCCCGATCTTGCGCGCCTCGAATGGGCGGTGCATCGCGCCGAGACCGCGGCCGATGTGCCCGATGCAGCGCGCGCGGCGCATGCCGATGCACAGCAATTGCTGCGCGCGCCCGGCAGCACCGTGCTGGCGAGCGCGCATCCGATTGCCGAGATCTGGCATGCGCATCAGGACGACGCCACGCTGGCGCCAGCCGACATCGTCTGGCGCGCGCAAGGCGCATGGGTGTATCGCGATGGCTGGCAGGTGCGTGTGGCGGCGCTCGATGCCGATCAGGCGCACGCGCTCATCGATCTCATGGCGCAGGAGGCCGCATGAACCTGTTCAAGACCTGGAACGCGATCGATGTCTGGGTGACGCCCAAGGCGCAATCGGTGCTGTCGTTGTTCCTCAGACTGTATGTCGCGCAGGTGTTTTTCGCCTCGGGGCTGACCAAGATCCGCGATTGGGATACGACCTTGTTCTTGTTCACCGAGGAGTATCACGTGCCGGTCTTGCCGCCAGCGATCGCGGCGGCAGCGGGCACCACGGGCGAGTTGCTGCTGCCGGTGTTGCTGGTGCTCGGGTTGTTCACGCGCTTTGGCGCGGCGGGTCTGTTCGTGCTCAACGCGGTCGCGGTGATCTCGTATCCGGGCCTGGCCGAAGCCGCGCTCGCCCAGCATTTCACCTGGGGGGTGATGCTGGCGACGATCGCGGTCTTCGGGGCCGGTGCGTTGTCGGTCGACGCGCAATGGCGGCGCGTCGCGGCGCGCTATTCGATCTTGCGCAATTGCGCGTCGGCCATCCCCACCAGCAGCGCGCGGCCATCGGGCAGCACGCGGAACTCGCCGTAGCGCGCCTGGCTCCAGCGCTCGCCTTCACCTTCGCGGAAGAACCAGGCGTCGGTGACGAGCATCCAGTCGTTGCGGCGGCTGGGTGTGAGTTCGATCAACACCTCGTCGGCGCTCAAGGGCGCGCCGTTGGCGATGGCCTCGATCGTGGCCACGCCGCGCGCGTCGAGCTTGGCGACGACCTTGGGGCGCTTGCCGCCGAAGGTCTCGGCCGGGCTGTACTCGGGATTGGGCACGCGGAAATTGAGCGCCATGAAGTCGCCTTGCATCAGCGAACGCGGATCGACCGGGGCGAGTTCCACCAGCACCGTACGGCCGTGCGCGATGAGGCGCTGTTTGTCCCAGATCGCGTAATTGGCCACGCCGAGCGTTGCGATCAGACCCACCAGCGCCCAGACCGCGGCGCCGCGCGGATTCAGATCGAGTTGGAATCCGGGCGCTGCCGCCGCGGGCGTGGTGCCGGCGGATCCGGTCGCGCCCGGTGCCGCGCCGGTGGGCGAGGGCATGGGGGCATCCGCAGGCTGGCGCCGCGCTTCGATCCAGGCCATCGCACCGACGCCCGCGCCCACGCCCGCGAGCAGCAAGGCCTTGGTCGCCAGCGGCATGGCCAGCAGGTAATAGAACGCGCCGATCGCCCATGCCGCGACGAAGCACGCCAGCACCGCCATGCGATGGCGATGGGTTAGCGCTGCGATCGCCGCCACCAGCAGCACCGCGCCCAGGGCGGTGATGGCCCACGACAGGACCGCCGCGCCGATCACCAGGCCAGCGCCCAGC
>CAYUYC010000130.1:7102-9307 GCA_964448945.1 uncultured Burkholderiaceae bacterium | reverse complement strand
ATGGTCAGGCCTGCAGGACGGAAGAGACCAGCAATTGCGTATACGGATGCTGCGGATCGTCGAGCACCTGATCGGTCAGGCCTTCTTCGACGCAGCGCCCGTCCTTCATCACCATCAGCCGGTGCGCCAGCAGCCGGGCCACCGCCAGATCGTGCGTGACGATCACGGCAGCAATGTGAAGCTCGGCGACCAGCCGGCGCAGCAGATCGAGCAAGCGCGCCTGCACCGAGACGTCCAGGCTCGCGGTCGGCTCGTCCATGAACACCAGGCGTGGATGGGTGACGAGGTTGCGGGCGATCTGCAGCCGTTGCTGCATGCCGCCCGAGAATTGCGCGGGCGCATCGTCGATGCGCGCGGCATCGATCTCGACCCGGCCCATCCAGTCGAGCGCCGCGGCGCGGATCTGTCCGTAATGCCGCGCGCCTTGCGCCATCAGGCGCTCGCCGATGTTGGCGCCCGCGCTCACTTCGAGCCGCAAGCCGTCGCGCGCTTGTTGATGCACATAGCCCCATTCGGTGCGCATGAGCAGACGACGGCGCGGATCGGAGATCGCATACAGATCCACCACGCCGTCATGGCGCGTCGCGAACTCGATGCGCCCCGCGTCGGGGGTCAACTGTCCCGACAGCATGCGCAACAAGGTGGTCTTGCCGGAACCCGATTCGCCGACGATGCCGAGCACTTCGCCCGGATGCAGCGCAAAGTGCAGATCGGCCACCGCCGCGCGCCCGTGAAAGCGCTTGCCGACCTGATGGGCGCGAAGCAAAGGCGTGGTCATCGCGCGGTCTCCGCATTGGGCGTGCCCGGATCGATCACGAAGCTCACGCCATGGCGCTCGAAGCCCAGACCGTCGTAGAAGGCGTGGGCGCGTTCGCGCTTGCGATTGGAACTCAGCGCCATCTTGTAGCAGCCCTTCTCGCGACAGCGTTCGCGCGCAAAGTCCATCATCTGTCGGCCGACGCCCTGGCCTTGGCAGTGCGGATCGACCACCACGTCTTCGACGATCGCCGAGGGCGTGCCCAGATGGCCGAGGTTGTCCATCACCAGCAAGGCGAAACTGCCGACCACGCGCGCATCGGCCAGCGCCACGTACAAGGTGTAGTCGGGATAGCGCGCAAACCGCGCAAAGATCGCGCGCGCTTCGGGCAAGGGCAGCACGCGCCCGGCGTCGAGCGCGGGCTGGGCATACAAGCGCAGCACCTCGGGCAGATCGTTTTCGGTCGCGGCGCGGATGTTCAGCGGCGTGTTCATGCGGCCTCCTCTTCCATCGTGGGCTGCTCGCCGATGCCGTCGTCGCCCACATGGCCTTCGGCGCGGCGCTGTTCGCAATACTCGCTATCGCTGCAGACGAACATGCGCCCGCCCGCGTCGTCGGTCACGATTTCGTCGAGGAAGGAATCGCCGGCGCCGCAGAGCGCGCAATGCGCATCCCAGCGCTGGACCTCGAACGGATGGTCGTCGAAGTCCAGGCTCTTGACGGCGGTATACGGCGGCACCGCGTAGATGCGCTTCTCGCGCCCGGCGCCGAACAATTGCAGCGCCGGGTTCATGTGCATCTTGGGGTTGTCGAACTTGGGGATGGGCGAGGGCCGCATGATGTAGCGCCCGTTCACCTCGACCGGATAGTCGTAGGTCATCGAGATATGGCCGAAGCGCGCGATGTCTTCATACAGCTTCACGCTCATCGATCCGTATTCGGCCAGCGCGTGCATGCGCCGGGTCTCGGTCTCGCGCGGCTCCAGCCAGCGCAAAGGCTCGGGGATGGGCACCTGATAGACCAGGATCTGCCCTTCGGCCAGCGGCGTCTCGGGAATGCGGTGGCGGGTCTGCACGATGCTCGCGTCGCGCGTGCGCGTGGTCGTCGCCACGCCCGTGGTGCGCGCGAAGAAGCGCCGGATGTTGATCGCGTTGGTGGTGTCGTCCGCGCCCTGGTCGATCACCTTGAGGGTGTCGTCGGCGCCGATGATGGACGCGGTGACCTGGATGCCGCCCGTGCCCCAGCCGTAAGGCAGCGGCATTTCGCGCGAGCCGAAGGGCACTTGGTAGCCGGGGATGGCGACCGCCTTGAGGATCGCGCGGCGGATCATGCGTTTGGTTTGTTCGTCGAGATAGGCGAAGTTGTAGCCGGCGGTGTTCATGGTGTGGGCTGGCCTTGTGCGGAATTTTTGTCGTGCTGTGCGTGCTGGCGCTGGGCGCCTAGGGGCC
>CAYUYC010000130.1:0-7002 GCA_964448945.1 uncultured Burkholderiaceae bacterium | reverse complement strand
GCCCAGCGCCAGCCAACCGAGCCGCGCGAGTAGCCGAGTCCAAGCCAGGCCATCGAGCAGCCGAGTCGAAGGCCGCACGCGAAGCAGCGCCCCAGCGAGCGCCGCGCATCGCGCGGCGCAAAGCGCCGAGTTCAAGCAGCGCGCAGCACGTCGCCACTAAGCAGCCGCGCAGGGCCGCGGGTCGGTGCGCGATTTCCGCCGCGCCGTGACGGACGAGGAAGAGGCGGTTGCCCGCGTGCGGGACGCGCGCGGGTCGCACCGGGGTAGTGAGCGCAAGCGAACGGCCACCCCGGGGCGCCGCCTGCTTCCGAAGGGAGTCACGGGAAGTCCGCGCGCAGCGCGGACCGCGGCGGCATGAGCGCGCCGACCCGCGGCCCTGCGCGGCTGCCAAGCCCGACCCAGGCGCCATCACCGCAACACCCCCGCCGCATCCGCCTGCCGCGCCAAGAACTCGCTCTGCAACCGACGCACCAATTCCAGCTCCGACTGGAAATCGACGTAATGCGGCAGCTTCAGGTGCTGCACGAAGCCCGAGGCTTCGAGGTTGTCGCTATGCGAAAGCACGAATTCGGCATCTTGCGCCGGCGCCACGATCGGCTCGCCGAGTTCGGGTGCGCGCAAGGCGCGATCGACCAGCGCCATCGCCAGCGCCTTGCGCTCGGCATGCCCGAACGCCAGCCCGTAGCCGCGCGTGAATTGCGGCGGCGCGGTGTCGGAGCCTTGGAACTGATTGAAGGTCTCGCATTCGGTGATCTCGATCTCGCCCAGCGAGATGGCGAAGCCGAGTTCTTCGGGCACCAGTTCGATCTCGACATCGCCATGCCGGATCTCGCCCGCAAACGGATGGTTGCGTCCGTAGCCGCGCTGGGTCGAATAACCCAGCGACAAAAGAAAGCCTTCATCGCCGCGCGCGAGGTTTTGCAGGCGCATCGGCCGCGCGGCCGGAAACGACAAGGGTTCGCGCGTGAGATCGGGCGGCGCGGCGTCGTCGTCGGGACGCGGTTCGCGTTCGATCAGTCCATCGCGATCGAGGTAATCGGCCACGCGTGCGCACGCGGTCAGGACATCGTCGGGCGTTGCGTCGGCGCCGGCGCGCGCATCGGCGTCGTTCGACGCGCCCGCGACCGCAGCGTCGTCCAGCAAGGAGAAATCGAGCAGGCGCTGGGTGTAGTCGTAGGTGGCGCCGAGCACCTGGCCGCCCGGCACGTCCTTGAACGCGGCCGAGATGCGCCGGCGCACCAGCATTCGTGCGGTGTCGATCGGTGCGGTCGCGCCAAAGCGCGGCAAGGTGGTGCGATAGGCGCGCAACAGGAAGATCGCTTCGATCAGATCGCCGGCGGCTTGTTTGATCGCCAAGGCCGCGAGGTCGGGTTCGTACAACGAGCCTTCGCTCATCACGCGCGCGACGGCCAGCCGCATTTGTTCGCGGATCTGCGCGACCGTCAGTTCGGGCACGCCGAGGTCGCCGCGCCGCGCTTCGTCGAGCAGCGCATACGAACCGAGGATCGCGGTCTCGCCGCCTTTGACTGCGACGTACATGTCAGTCCTCCCGCGGCGCGACGCGCGTGCTGCGCGGCAGGCCGATCATCCGGCCGGCGTCGCACAACACGATGTCGACGCCGAGCGGAAATTCATGGTTGGCGCGGGCGCGGTCCTCCCAGAAACCGGGCGGCAGGCCTTGCGGCGCGATCGTGGCGCGCTCGCGGATGCCGGGGCCGTGCAGATGCACCGGCGTGCCGTCTGTGAGTGCGTCGAGCGCGATGAAGACCGTGGTGCTGCGATCGGGGTAATCGGGCGTGCCGCGATCGAAGCGCATGAGCGGCAAGGCCTGCGCGGCATCGAGCACCGCGGCGAATGCGGCGCCCGCGGGTTGCGGCGCGATCGGCGCGCCGGCATGAAAGCGCAGCAGCGCCGCCAGTTCGGCGGGCGCGGCGGCGTCGAGCCAGACCGGCGCATCGGCATCGGCCAGTGCGAGCAAGGCGGCCGCCAGACCGCGCGGGGTGCGTGCGCTCAGTTCGCGCAAGCCGCCGAAGGCATCGTCGATGCGCACCACGCGTGCCGGACGCGCCAAGGCATCGAGCACGCGCCGAAACACGCGCTGGGCGTCGTGCACCGGGTCATCGAAGCCGGGCAGCAGCAATTCGGCAGCGATCGCACTCATTGATCGTCTCCGCGCACGACGGTGAAGAAGTCCACCCGCGTGGTCTGTGCCTTGGTGTGTGCCTGGGCGCGGCGCGCGGCGCGTGCCGCCTGCAAGGGCGCGATCCATTGCGCGAGCGCGGCGTCGAGCGTGCCGTCGCGCTCGGCTTGCTGCAGCCGTGCGTCGAGCCAGGCGGCGATGCGCGCGTGGCGCTGGTCGCGCCCGCGCACATAGGCGATGCCGACGGTGCCGTCGGCGAGCTTGAGGGCGCAGCGCGTCACCGCCACTTCGCCGAGGTTGAATTGCGCGCCGGTGCCGCCGGTGCGTGCGCGCACCATGGCCAGCCCCGTCTGCGGCGCACGCAGCCATTGCGCATCGGCGGGCCAGGCCGGCAGCGCGGCGCCGAAGTCGTCGGGATGCGCGGCAGCCAGTGCGCTGATCCAGCGCGCGCGGGCGGCGTGGGTGGGGGCGGGGCGTCCTGCGGCAGACATCGTTGTTCCTGTTGTCTAGACAAAGTGAATCGACCTGTCGAGAATACACAGCACGCAGGCTCGCTATATGAATTTCTCGTGAAGGTTTTGCCTTGAAGACCCCAGCACCGCTCGCCCGCACTCCCGGCCAACCGCCTTTGTGGCGGCGCATTGCCGCCGAATTGGAAGACCGCATCGCGCAGGCGCATTACGCCCATGGGCAATTGCCGACCGAACATGCATTGGCCGCGGAGTTCGGCGTCAATCGCCATACCGTGCGTCAGGCCTTGCAAGGGCTCAAGGAGCGCGGCGTGCTCGACACCCGGCAAGGGCGCGGCTCGGCGGTGCGCAACGGCGTGTTCGAGTACGCGCTGGGCCTGCGGACCCGGTTCTCGCAGAACGTCGCGCGCCAGCATGCAAGCGGCGCGCTCGACGTGATCGGCGTCGAGGTGGTGCGTGCCGATCGCGAGGTCGCCAAGGCGCTGGGCCTGCGCGTGGGGACCCAGGTCGAGCGCGTCGAGACGATCGGCACCGCCGACGATCTGCCCTTGAGTCACGGCGTGCATTGCTTCGCCGCGCGGCGCTTTGCCGGCATCGGCGAGCGCATCGCGCAGCACCGCTCGGTCACGCGCGCGCTGGCCGACTTCGGGGTCGACGACTATCTGCGCACCTCGACGCGCATCACCGCCGAGTTGCCCGATGCGGCGCGCGCGCGGCTGTTGCGCATCGGTGCCGGGCAGCCGGTGCTGGTGCTGGTGGGCGTGAACGTCGATCGCGACGGCACGCCGCTGCAGTTCAGCGCGACAGCGTTTGCGGCCGATCGGGTGCAACTGGTCGTCGATCACGCCCAGCAAAACGGGTGATCGCGCGCAAATAGGCGAGCAGCGCATTGCCGCTGGATTCGAGCGGACCGTCGTTGTCGAGCACGAACACGCGCGACGCATGCAGCGGCAAGGGCGCATCGAGCGCGGCATGGCGTTCGAGCCGCTCGGCGATCTCGCGTTCGGTCTCGCGTGCGCGCTCGCGCAGGCGTTGCGCCATCACCGCCGGGCTGACGCGCACCTGGATCACGCCGGCCTGCGGATAGCACCGCAGCAGTTGCGGCAGATGCGCGCGCGAGCCGTTGTAGAGCACCGTCGCGCCTTGATCGCACCAGCGATCGATCTCGTGGCCGACCGCATAACGGGTGCCGTTGCCGCGCCAGTGCAAGGCGAATTCGTCGGCGGCGAGCATCGCGTCGTACTGGGCGTCGTCGAGTGCGCGATGGTCTTCGCTCGGGTGCGCGGCGCGGGTGATCCAGCGTTGCGCGATGCGGATCGATTCGTCGCGGCCCAGACGATCGGCAAGCCAGCGCAGCAGGCTGTCCTTGCCGGCGCCGGAAGGACCGACCATGGCCAGGATCTGTCCGCGCTTCATACGCCCAGGGCAAACCGCGCGACGAGCGACAAGTCGGCGCCCGCTGCGGGTTCGACGTATACGCTGATCGCATCGATCGTCACCGCGCGCGTCGCCATGATCGCGGCATAGCGCGCTTGCAGCCACGGTTGCAGGAAGGCGCGCTGCGCTTCGTCGAGCGGCCCGGTCAAGCTCATGTGAAAGCGGTATTCGTCGTCGACATACGGATAGCCCCAGCCGTCGAGCAAGGCGATCTGGCGCGGCGTGAGACCGGCGGCCAGACGGCGCGCTTGCTCGGCGACGGTGGGCGGCGCGCGCAAGGCGTCGAGCGCGCGCACGCAGGCAAAGGCGAAGCTGCCGAGTTGCGCGGGCGCGGCCTGCGGCAGCAGCGCGAGAAAGTCGCCCAGGGTCGCGACCTGCAATGCGCCGATGGTCAAGGGACGCTGCGTGCGCGCAAAGGCCGCGCAAGCGCGCGCGAGGTCGATGGGGCTGGCGCCGTCGCGCAAGCGGAACGGGGCCTTGAGGGTGGCGTGAAATCCGTAGCGGCGCGCGGACGCGGTCAGCGCAGACCAGTCGTGCGCATCGAGGCCGGGCACGACCGGCGGTGCGAGCGTGACGCACGCATCGGCGTCGCGCGCCAGCCATTCGCGGCCGAAGCGCGCGAGTGCGGTGTCCGGTGCCGGGGCGAAGTAGATCGCCCAGCGGGCCTGGGTGGGCGCCGCGGCGTCGGGCGCGACCAGGGGCAGGGCGTCCGGGGTCTGCATCGGTGCGCCTCAGGCGAATTCGGCTTGTGCCAGATACACCGCGCGCCCGGCGACGAAGCAGCCGACCACGCGCGGGCCATGGGGCGATGCGGCGTCGATCAACAACAGATCGGCGCGCCGGTTGGCGGCGATTTCGCCGCGATCGTGCAGCCGTGCAGCGCGGGCCGGGTGTGCCGACACCATGCGCCAGGCCGATGCGAAATCGATGCCGTGATCGTGCGCGAGCCGAAACGGCGCATGCAGCAAGGCGGGGTAGTAGTAGTCCGAGGTCAGCACGTCGCAACAGCCCAGGCGCGCCATGGCCGCGGCATCGACCGCGCCGCAATGGCTGCCGCCGCGCACGACGTTGGGCGTGCCCAGCACGATGGTGCTGCCTAGGCGCCGCGCGGCATCGATGGCCTGCATGCTGCGCGGAAACTCCGCCACCTCGGCGCCGAGGGCCGCATAGCGTTCGCGGTCCGCGTCGGTGAGGTCGTCGTGCGAGGCCATCGCGATGTCGTGCCGTCGGGCGATGCGCGCGAGGTCGGCGATCGTCGCGTCGACCTCATCGCGCTGCGCGCGCGCCGCCTCCAGGCGCTGCATGAACGCTTCATCGCTCGCGTCGGCGCGCTCGGCATAGCTCGCGCGCTTGGCCGGCTGCTGTTCGCATTTGCGCGCGATGTCGTCGAGATGGTCGTTGAAGGCGAGGAAATGCACCCGCCCGTCGGCGAGGGCTTGCGCGACCTGCGGGCCTTCCGCGACGTTGTGATTTTCAAAGCGCAGGTGCACGCGGTGATCGACCGCATACCGGCCGCGATGGGCATGGATCGCATCGATGAGGGCCTTGGCGCTCGCACCGCCGCGCAGCCCGCCTTCCCACGACCAGGTGACGCCGTGAAACGCGGTGGTGATGCCGTTGGTGGCCAGTTGGCGATCGGTGTCGGACAACGCGACATCGAGCGGAAAGCGCACTTGCGGGCGCGGCATCCATTGGCGCTCGAACGCATCGCCATGCAGATCGACCATGCCCGGCAGCACCCGCAGACCGTCGGCGCGGATCACGCTGCCGCGCGTGCTCGATGCACCGACGGCGGCGATCGTCGTGCCGGCGACCACGATGCTGGTATCGATCAATCCGTCGGGCGTCAGAACCTGCCCGCCCGCGATGGTGAATTCACGCAGACTCATGTGAACACCCGGCGCAGGTAGGCCGAGATCACATCGATCACGCTGACCGTGAGGACGATCATGATCAGCACCGCGCAGGTTTGCTGGTATTGAAAGCCGCGGATGATTTCCCAGAGGATGACGCCGATGCCGCCCGCGCCGACCATGCCGACCACGGTGGCCGAGCGTACGTTCGATTCGAAGCGGTAGAGCGAATACGAAATCCACAAGGGCATGACCTGCGGGATCACGCCGAACACGATTTCTTCGAGTGCATGTGCGCCGGTCGCGCGGATGCCTTCGACCGGACGCGGGTCGATGGACTCGACCGCTTCCGAGAACAGCTTGGCGAGGATGCCGGTGGTGTGCACCCACAAGGCGAGCACGCCGGCGAACGGTCCCAAGCCCACCGCGACCACGAACAGCATCGCGAACACCATCTCGTTGATGGCGCGCGCGGCGTCCATCAGCCGGCGCACCGGCTGGCGCACCCACCAGGGCGCGATGTTGGACGCGGCCAGCAGCCCGAGCGGCACCGCGCAGACCACCGCCAGCGCGGTGCCCCAGATCGCGATCTCGATCGTGATGAGCATCTCGTCGAGATACGTCCGCCATTCGTGAAAGTCGGGCGGAAAGAAGCCTTGCGAGAACACCGCCATGTTGCCCGCGTCGCGCAGCAGATCGAGCGGGCGCATGTCGGCGCCGCGCCAGGAGGCGGCGAGCACTGCGAGCAGCACGCCCCAGGCGAGCAGTTGCGCGTAGTTCTGTCGGGGGCCTGCCGGCGTCTTCGGGGCCGGCAGCGCGTGGGGCGTGGCGCTCATCGTGCGGTACTCGGGCAGGGTGCGCGGTTCAGCCGCCGAGGGCGGCGAGCTGCTTGTTCAACTCGTCGAGCTGCTTGGCCTTGTCGGCCTCGCCGATCGTGGTGTCGGCTTCGAGCTTGGTCTTCTTCTTGAACAGTTCGAGCTTGCGCACCGGCGCGAGCTGGGCGTTGCTCGACGCGCGAAAGCCCGAGAACGTCAGCTTGGCGAGCAGCTTCTTTTCTTCGGCGGCGTTGGCGCCGGTCTGGCCGTAGGCCAGGAAGAAAGCG
>CAYUYC010000129.1:0-9336 GCA_964448945.1 uncultured Burkholderiaceae bacterium | reverse complement strand
GTGATGGTCGCGCCGCCGCCGCCGGTTTACGTCCCCGCGCCGGCGGTGTATGCACCCGCCCCGGTCTACGGCCCGGCCCCGGTGGTTTACGGGCCCACGCCCGGTACCGTCATGGGCGCGATTGCCGGCGCCGCCGTGGGCAGCACCATCGGCCGCGGCGATGGCCGCACCGCCGCGATTGCGATCGGTACCGTCCTGGGCGCTGCGATGGGCAGCGGACGCTGATCGCCCCACCGGGTCGGCCGCCTCGGCGCCGACTCGGTCGATCCAATCCACCGACGGGCGCCCATGCGGCGCCCGTTTCATTGTTCATGCGGCGGAACCGTTGCATTGCATGCGCAGCCAGTAAACTCGCGTGCTTTCACCGGCCCCGAGTTCTCGCCTGCATGTATTCATTCCCGCGCCGATTGCATCGATCCGTGCTGCATGCACCCGCGTGCGCACTGGCGGTCGTGCTGATGTCGATGGGAGGCGCAAACGCCCATGCGGCGGAGGTCGAGGCGCGCAACGCTGCGTTGCCGTCGACGGGTTCCGCGATGCCGGCCCTCGAAGCGCGCAGCGCGGCCGCCCCACGCAATGCCCGCCCGCGCATCGGCCTCGTGCTCTCGGGCGGCGGCGCGCGCGGTGCGGCCCACATCGGCGTGCTGCGGGTGCTCGAAGAGCTGCATGTGCCGGTCGACATCATCGTCGGCACCAGCATGGGCGCGATCATCGGCGCGTCGTATGCGTCCGGCGCTTCGGTCGATGAAATGGAGCAGGCGCTGCCGCGGCTGACCACGCGCGCTTTGTTCAACGACGATCCCGATCGCGACGAAATGTCGATGCGCGCCAAGCGCGAAGACTTGCTGCCTTTCATCGGCCCGCAATTCGGCGTGGGCGCCGACGGTCTGCGCCTGCCGCGCGGTGCGGTGTCGGGCATCGCGCTCGAGGCGCATCTGCGCAGTCTGGTCAAGGCCAAGGGCGAACGCGATTTCGATGCCTTGCCGATCCCGTTTCGCGCGGTCGCGACCGACATCACCACCGGACAGATGACGGTATTCCGGCGCGGCGATCTGGCCACCGTGATCCGCGCGAGCATGGCGGTGCCGGGTCTGGTGGCGCCGCTCGATCTCGACGGCAAGCTGTATGTCGACGGCGGCCTGACGCGCAATCTGCCGATCGACGTGGCGCGCGAGATGGGGGCCGACGTGATCATCGCGGTCAACCTCGGCACGCCGCTCTTGCGGCGCGATCAGCTCGGCTCGGTGATCGGCATTTCGGCGCAGATGATCGCGATCCTGACCGAACAGAATGTCGCGCAATCGATCCGCGAATTGCGCACCGACGACGTGCTCATCGCGCCCGAACTGGGCGACTTCAGCGCCGGCGATTTCGACAACATGCCCAAGACGGTGCCGCTGGGCGTGGAGGCCGCGCGCAAGATGGCCGATCGTCTGGCGCGCTACGCCCTGCCGCCCGACGAGTACGCGCAATTGCGTGGACGGCAAAGCGCGCTGCCGCGCAACGCCGAACGCGTGATCGACGTGGTGCGCATCGAGGGCACCAAGGTCGTCAACCCCGAAGTGCTCGCGGCCGAAATGCGCACGCGCGCCGGTACGGTCTTCGACCAGGCGACGCTCGATCAAGACTTGCGACGCCTGTACGGCCGCGGCGATTTCGCGCATGTCGGCTATCGCATCGAGAACGTCGGCGATCAACGCGTGCTCACCATCGACGTGGCGGAAAAGCCTTGGGGACCGGCCTATGCGCGCTTCGGTCTCGGGCTCAAGTCCGATCTGCGCGGCGATTCCACGTTCGACTTGTTCGGCCGGTATCGGCGCACCTGGATGAACGACCTGGGCGGCGAATTCCGCGCCGATCTGCGTCTGGGTGCCGAGAACCGCGGCATGGCCGAATTCCATCAACCCTTCGACGTCGAGCAGCGCCTGTTCATCGCGCCGCGCATCGAAGCATCGCGCCGCCGCTTCCCGGTCTACGACGACGATCGCGAGATCGCGCGCTTCGACGAAGTCACGCGCGCCGTGGGGCTGGACATCGGCGCCAATCTCGGCCGCGTGGCCGAATGGCGGACCGGTCTGGTGCGCGGCTCGCGCCGGTTCTCGCTCGACATCGGTCCGAGCAGTCTGGCCAGCGCCGAATCGCGCATCGGTCTGGGCGCGTGGCGCACGCAATTGCGCATCGACGCGCTCGACAGCGTGAATTTTCCGCGCGAAGGCATCGGCGGTGTGATCGAGACCTTCGTCTCGCGCGAACGCATCGGCGGCGAGGACGATTACGGCCGCTGGCTCGCAGACTTCGTCGCGGCGTTCTCGAGCGGGCCGCACACCTTGCAGTTGGGGCTGAAGGCCGGCGGGCCGCTGGGCAATGCCGCGATTCCTTTGTACGACCAGTTCCGGCTCGGCGGCCCGCTCGAACTGTCGGGCTATCGTCCCGGGCAGTTCCTGGGCGAGCAAATGAACTTCGGCCGCGTGGTGTACCAGGGCAAGATCTTCGACCAACCCTTGCTGCGCGGCGCATTCGCGGGCCTGTCGATCGAAGCCGGCCGGGTGCGCGGCACCACGCTGGGCATCGACGATCGCTGGCGCGCATCGGTCGCGCCCTTCATCGCGGTCGACAGTCCGCTCGGTCCGCTCTACTTCGGTCTGGGCTTCGCGCCCGGCGGCTATCGCGCGGCCTACTTGTTCCTCGGGCAGTTCTAGGCGCATCGACGCGCAGCGCATTCAGGGGATGCGCATGTGCGCCGGCCCTGGCTAGGATGCCAGGGCAAGGAGGTGCGCGCGCATGGATGAATCCACGTCGTCCCCGGCAATCCCCACGGCTCAGCGATGGCCAGCGTTGCGCCATGTGCGCGCCTGGCTGCGCAACCCGCGGCGGCGCATCACGGTCTGGTTGCTGCGCGCCGTCCAGCGTTCCGGTTATCTCGGGCGCGTCCTCTGGCTGTGCATCTATCCCCTGACCGCTTTCATCGCCGGCGTCGCCATGCTCGGCGTCGTCGACCAGACCCGCGAGTTCTATGCGCAATTCGGCAGCCGCGACGCGTTTGCCGGCATCCGCGCCAGTCATGCCTGGTGGTTCGGCGCGGCCGTGATCGCGTGGGCCGTCGCGCTCTGGTATGCGAGCCGTCTGCTGCTCACCCAGGATTACCGGCGCGACGATCCGATCCCGCAGGAACTGACCCGGTTCGCCGAGCGCACACGCATCTGGCTGCCGCGCGGTCTGGGGTATTTCGGCCTGCTGGCCGCCGCCTGCATGCTGGCCACCTACGCCCCGGGCCGGGCCGGCACCGATGGGCTCGCCGCCTTGTGCGTGCTGCATGTCGCGATGCACGCAGTGATGATGTCGGTGATCGGCCATCCGGTGCGTTTTGCCGCGCCCATCCTCGCTTGCGTGGCGGCGACCGGTCTGGCGGCCTATGCGGTCGGCCTCGGCGCGGGCGACGCGGCGATCGCGGTCGCGATCGTCCTGGGCGCGCTGCTCGTGCTTGCGCTGGTGGGCACCGGGCTTGCGCACCGGGTCGACGCTTTGCGCTGGACCATGCTGGCGATCGCCATCGGCGCTCTCGCGGTGTACGGCATGCGGGTCGGCACCGATCGCCGCTTGATCGCCGCGGCGGTGGCGGTGGCGGCGAGCGCCTTCTTCGTGTTCACGATCGAACGGCGGCGTTGGTTCGCACGCTTGTTCATGCAGCCCGACGGCCGCGTCATGCCGGCCGCCGAACGCCATACGCGCCTGCCGCGCGGTACACGCAATGTCATGGCCGTCGCACTGGCGGTCTTCGCCGCGCTGATTCTAGGGTTCTATGCCGCGCCGCATCTGCTGGGCGAGGTCTTCGGTTCGCTCGCCATCGTCTTCATCGGCTTCGCGGTCTGGATGATGTTCGGGGTGCTGGTCTTCGTGCATTGGCCCAAGCGCAACGGGTTGCCGTCGTTGGCGCTCTTGCCCTTGGTGCTGGTCGCGATCGTCAGCACCTATGCCGACAACCACGCCTTGTATGCGACCGATTTCCGCGCCGGCCCCGATCCGCGCCCGGCGCTCGTCGCCGATTTCGAGCGTTGGCAACGCGCCCGCATCGACGAAGGCGATGCGCCCGATGCCCCGGTGTTCTTCGTCGCCGCGGCCGGCGGCGGTCTGCGCGCCGCGCACTGGACCGCACGCATGCTCGCCGCGATGGACGACGCCACCTGCGACGCCTTCGGCCGCCGGGTGTACGCGATATCGGGCGTGTCGGGCGGCTCGCTCGGGGCGGCCACCTATGTCGCGCTCAAGGCCGATCAGCACGCCGGCGCCGGCCTGCCATCGGGTGGGGCCGCACCGACCGGGCCGGGCGCGGCCACGCCGCCGTGCCGCGTGACGAACGGGCAGTCGGCGGGCGCGCTGGGGCGCACCGTCGGGCGGGTGTTGGGCCGCGATTTCCTGGCGCCGGTGGTCGGTTCGTTCCTGTTCACCGATGCCTTCCAGCGCTGGATTCCGACGCCGATCATCGTGCGCGATCGCGGCTGGGTGCTGGCCGAGCATTGGGCGCAAGGCTGGCGCGACGTACAAGGCAGCGATCGCTTCCATGCCGCGCTGCCGGCCTTGTACGCCGACGATGCGCAACGCCGCTTGCCGATGCTGTTTCTCAATGCCACCAGCGTCGATACCGGCCGCCGCGTGATCGCGTCGGGCGTGCATTTGTACGCGCCCGATGCGATCGATCTGTACGACGCCGATCTCAAGACCGACGGTCTGCCGCTGGCGCAAGCGGTGCTCAACAGCGCGCGCTTCACCTATGTGAGTCCGGCCGGCACCCTCATCGGCCGGCGCGGCGACACCATCGGCGTCGCCGATCGCCTGGTCGACGGCGGGTATTTCGACAATTCCGGCGCCGAGACCGTGCTCGACGTGATCGCCGCGCTCGAGCGCGCCGGGGTGTTGCGACCCGGTCAGGCGCATGTGGTGTTGATCAGCAACGAGGCGACTGCGCCGCGCCTGTGTCGCGACCGCGAGCCGGCCTTCTTGTCGACGTCGATCGGCCTGATCACCAAGACCGCGCCGACCTCGTCCGAAACCTTGTCGCCGATCGAAACCATGTTGTCGACCCGGGTGGCGCGTTCATCGCTCGCGATGGACCGGGTGGTGCGCCAGATCGGTTGCGACCATGTGGTCGAGTGGGGAATGTATGCCGACCGCTATCCGCCCGATCTGCCCGGCGGTGCGCGCGAACCGGCGTTGGGCTGGTTCTTGTCGCGCAGTTCGGTGCGCCTGATCGACGCGCTGGCGACCGAGTACAGCGCCCATCTGCCCTATGGCGTTGCCGGCTGCCCGCCAAGCGCCGCCGCGCGCGCGGTGCTGATCACCCGGCCGCAGGCGCCTTGCGATTGATCCGGGCCGCCGCTCAGGCGTGCGTGATCGGCACCGTCGCGAGCATGTGCTGCAAGGTCGCGAGTTGCACCGGTTTGTCGAGATGGCCGGCAAAGCCAGCGGCGCGCGTGCGCGCATGGTCTTCGGGCTGGACATACCCGGTCACTGCAATGACCGGCAAGGGGGTGAGCCCGAGGGCGGCTTCGCGCGCGCGCAAGCGACGCAGGATCTCGAACCCGTCGACTTGCGGCATGCTCAGATCGACCAGCATCACATCGAAACGCCCCGACACCGCCAGATCGATGGCGTGATCGGGTTCTTCGGCTTCTTCGGCCTGGTGGTCGAGCGAGCGCGTGAGTTCGGCGAGCACCATGCGGGAAATCACGTCGTCGTCGAGGACGAGGACGTTCAGGCAGGCAGCGGGTAGTGCAGGATCGTTCATAGGTAGAAGTATCGCCGGGAAATGAACCGCCCGGCGGGGATGTACCCACCCTCCAAATCATGAGTGCGAAAGATTGCGCACATCTTGTCTGCGCGCAATTGCGACTCAAGATCGGTCAGCGCCGGCCGTAAGCCACGTATGCGGCGCTTGGCGTCATGCCCCTGCCGCGCGTATGGCTGAATGTCATGACCCCTCAACAGCGCAACGATCAACGTCTCCTGCTGCAGCCGCTGGCCGGCAAGCAGGTGGTCGTGGCCGATCCCAATCAGGTCACGCGCACGGTCCTGCGCGATACCTGTTACGCGCTAGGGGCTTCCAATGTCAGCTATTGCGCGACCGCGGCCGATGTCTTGCGCGCGGTGACCGGGCGCGATGTGGACCTGATCATGTGCGAGTTCCGCCTCGACGAGCATCGCGATGGTCAGCATTTGCTCGAAGAGCTGCGCGCCAAGCGGCTCATTCGCCTGTCGACCATCTTCATGATGGTCACCACCGAGCGCACCTACAAGCAGGTGGTGTCGGTGGCCGAATTCGCGCCCGACGATTACCTCATCAAGCCGTTCACCCATGAACAACTGCGTTCGCGCCTGATCCGTGCCAACGAGAAGAAGCACGCGCTGGCGCGGGCCTACCAGCGCATCGAGCGCGACGAGCGCGATCTGGCGGTACAGGAATGCCGGCGCGTCGCGGCCGATAACCCGCGCTTCTTCGGCGATGCCACGCGGCTGGCCGTCGATGTCTTGTGCGGCCTCGAGCGCTACGAAGAAGCCGAGGGCCTGCTCGACAAGGTGCTGGCCGCCAAGCCTTTGTCGTGGGCCTTGATGGCGCTGGCCAGCATACGGCGCAAGCAAGGGCGCCTCGCCGAGGCCGAAGAAGTCCTGCACGGCCTGATCGCCAACTGCAAGGAAATGCTTTCGGCCTACGACATGCTGGCCGCAGTCAAAGAAGAACTCGGCAAGGATGACGAGGCGCTCGACGTGCTCGAAAGCGCGACCGCCTTGTCGGCCTCCAATGTCGCGCGTTTGCGCCGCACCGGCGAAGTCGCGCAGCGGGTGGGCAAGCTCGATCGTGCCGAGCATGCGTTTTCCAAGGTGGTCGAACGCGTGCGCGATTCATCGCTGCTCGAAGGCGCGGATTTCGCCAATTTGTCGAACACCCTGATCGCCCAGGGCAAGACCGAAGAAGTGCGCGCCATCGTGGCCGATCAACGCAAGCTCATGCGCGGCCACCCCGAAGGCGAGTTCGTCGGCAAGCTCATCGAATACCAGCAGGCCCAGCGCGGCAAGGACGCGGTCGGCGCCAAGGCCGCGCTCGATCGCATGCTCGAATTGCTCGGGCCGGATCAGCCGCCGGTGCCGGCGCCGATGCAGGTGCAGGTGCTCGACGCCTGTTATGCGCAAAGCCGCAATGACGATGCCGACGCGCTGGCCAAGCGCATCCAGGCCTTGCCCGGCATCGACAAGCGCATCGTCGCCAAGGTGCAGGCCATGGTCGCCGAGCATCGCGTGGTGCACGAACCGGCCCAGCCCATGGATCTCGCGGGCATCCACAAGGCGCTCGACCGGCTCAGCCACCAAGGCTGGAGGAACGACATCGCCGAACGCGCCTACGAGGCGATCATGCGCGGCATGCGCAATGCCGAAGAAGGCAGCGAAGCGCACGGGCGTCTTGCGGTATTGCTCGATCGCTTCGAGGCGCTCAAGGCCAACTACGGCATCGTGCCCGACGCCGTCGCGCCCTGACGGCACGCCCGGGCAAGCGCGCGCCGTCGGCCTAGCCCAGCGCCACCGCTGCGATCGGCGGCAGGTGCGCCGGGGCGGCAGTCCAATGCGTGCCCGCATCGTTCGAGAAATACAGGTTCCCGGTGGTCGACCCCATCGCGAGCGTCTGTCCGCGATCGTCGACCGCGAGCGCATGGCGGTAGATGAGGTCGTAGCAATGGGCTTGCGGCAATCCGTCGCGCAAGGTCTCGAAGGTCTTGCCGCCGTCGCGCGTGCGGTTCACGCACAGCGCCGCACCGACCGGGACGCGTTGTTGATCGGCCAGTGCCGGGACGAACCAGGCGGTGAGCGGATCCTGCGGATGCGCCGCGACCGCAAAACCGAAGTTCGATACCGGCGCGCCGGTGATCTCGGTCCAGTGCCGCGCGCCATCGGTGCTGCGCCAGATGCCGTTGTGATGCTGGCACCAGAACACTTCGGGCGCCGCGGTGCATTGTGCGATCCGATGCGGGTCCTGGGTGTTTTCGTCTTCCGCGCTGTCGGGCGGCATGTAGGCCGCGCGCATGCCGCGCGCACTGAGCGACCAATGCGCGCCGCCATCGTCGCTGCGCCAGACCCCGCCGCAGGAGATCCCGAGGGTGATGCGCCCGGCGTCGCGCGGATCGATGCAGATCGAATGGATACCCGGCACGTCATAGCCGCCGCCGAACCATTCGCGCCGTTCGGGGCGTTGCCACAGGCTGTCGACGAGATGCCACGACGCGCCGCCATCGGTCGAATGGAACAAGCCGCCGGGCAGGCTGCCGATCCAGAGTTCATCGGGTGCATGGGCGGCGCCCGGCGTCAGACACCAGATCTGCACCAGTTTCCAGGGCACATCGTCCTTGGGCTCTTCGGGCTGGGCGGGGAAGGCCGGCGCGGCGATTTCTTCCCAATGCGCGCCGCGATCGTCCGAGCGATGCAGCTTGACGCCGAAATGCCCGAGGTTGAGCGCGGCATATACCCGGCCATTGCGCGCATCGGGCAAGACCGCGCTCACCGGCTCGCCGGCAAAGCTCAGCCGCGCGATCGACCAGGTGCCCGACGCATCGCATTGCCATTCGAACAAGCCTTTGCGCGTGGCGACCCAGGCCGATGCCGTCATTTCAGCCTCCGCTCAAGGCCTGCATCACATGCACTTCGCTGGTCGCGCCCACATGCGCATCGAGGGTCACGGTATCGCGCACGCGATGACCGTCGATGAAGATGACCACATGCTGGCGCAGATGGCCCTGGTCATCGAGCACATAGCTGCGCAACCGCGGATTGGCCGCGAAGGCCGCATCGAGCGCACCACGCAAGGTGGGGGCACCGGTGTGCACTTCCGGCGCTTCGATGAAACGCGCGAGCTGTTGGGTGAAGACGACGCGAGCCATGCGCACAAGTGTGCACCCGCGCGGGCGCGCAAGCATACTGCCGCCCCATGCGTATTTCCCCTGCCCTGATCGCCTGGCGCGAAGACGGCACGCCGTATTCGTCGGAGTACGGCGACATCTATCACAGCGCCGCCGGCGGCATCGCGCAGACACAGCATGTCTTCCTCGGCGGCAATGATCTGCCCCGGGCCTGGCACGAGCGCGAACGCTATGTGATCGTCGAGACCGGGTTCGGACTCGGCACCAATTTTCTTGCCACCTGGGCCGCATGGCGTGCCGATCCCCTGCGCGCGAAGCGGTTGTTCTTCGTCTCGCTCGATCTGCATCCGCCGACCGCCGACGATCTGCGCCGCGAGTTCGGCATGCGGACCGTGCGCATGCATGCGGCGCAACTCGCCGACGCCTGGCCGTTGCCGAT
>CAYUYC010000128.1:0-9392 GCA_964448945.1 uncultured Burkholderiaceae bacterium | reverse complement strand
CATTCGTGTGACATCTCGCACGTGCGTCGGCGCGCTTCCTAAGTCAAGGACGGAAGCTTGCCGACTCAAGTTTTCTGCGGCAGCGACCAAACTGAAGTCATGCACTTGTCCTCTTGAAGGAGACTGTCATGACCCGCACCGCCAGCGCATCCTCGCTTCGCTCACCGTTCGCGCTGATGTTCCCGGAGGCAGTCGAGGAGATACTCGATCGCGCCGAGCACATGAATCTGCCGCGCACCCGGTATAGCCCCTTGTCGCGCCGCGCCGAATGGCGGATGGCCGGGCCTGCCGACACTGCCTTGGATGCCGACGACGACGTCGTGATCGGCGAAGAGATCGAGATCCAATCGTGCTGCGGCCGTGCGGAAATCGACGAAGGCGACGACGAATTCGACGCCTGAGCGCGGGAATTCAGGTGGTGGCTGGCGAGTCCGCCAGCGCCACGCAAGCAGGCGAATCGTGGGCGGCGTTGTTGACCGTGGTCGATACCGCGACGGCGCGCAGCGCATCGTTGGGCGTGGGTTCGATCAAGGTCAACGCGTAGGCCGGATCCGGTTTGATGCCCAGCCATCGCGCGTAATGCGCAGGCGCGACGATCACCGGCATGCGCTCATCGATGGTCCGCACCGTCGCATTCGATTCGGTGGTGATGATCGTAAAGCTCTCGACGGTTTCACCTTGTGGGCTGGTCCAGCGGTCCCATAGTCCCGCGAACGCGAACAAGCCTCCGCTTTTGAGCACGAAGCGATACGGTTGCCGCGGTCCGCGCGGCGCGGCCCCCACCGTCTTCCAAGCGTAAAACCCGTCGGCCGGGACCAGGCAGCGCCGCCGCTTGAATGCCGCCTTGAACGCTGGTTTGATCGCGACGGTATCGGCGCGCGCGTTGATCAGATGCGCACTGATCGACGCATCCTTGGCCCAGTAAGGAATCAATCCCCAATGCGCGGCCACCACCTCGGCGCCCGCGGGCCCCTGGCGCACGATGGGCATGGTCTGCATCGGCGCGACGTTGTAGCGCGGCAGGCGAAACGCCTGATCGGCATCGCGCGCGACCGCGCCGAAATGATCGAGGACCTCGGCACTGGTCGCGGTCAAGGTGTAGCGCCCGCTCATGGGCTCATCGCTTGGCGTATTGCTTGCTGCCGAACAGCACTTCACGACTCTTGTCATCGATGAGATCGCGCCGCAACGATGCGAGCACATCGATGCCGCGCTGGACCGCGGGTCGTGCGCCGACCATTGCATGCCAGCGCGCGACGTTGGGGAACTCGGCCAGATCGATACCCTGGTTCTTCCACGAGCGAGCCCACGGCCAGACCGCGATGTCGGCGATCGAATAGCTGTCGCCGGCGATCCATTCACGGCCCGCCAATTGCCGATCGAGCACGCCGTACAAACGGCGCGTTTCATTGGTATAGCGATCGATGGCGTAGGGAATCTTTTCCGGCGCGTAGATGCGAAAGTGATGGCACTGGCCGAGCATCGGACCGAAGCCGCCCATCTGCCACATCAGCCATTGCAGCACTTCGTACTTTCCGCGGATATCACCGGGCATCATCAGCCCGGTCTTGCTCGCGAGGTAGAGCAGGATCGCGCCCGACTCGAACAGCGCCATCGGCGCGCCGTCGGGACCATCGGGGTCCACGATCGCCGGGATCTTGTTGTTCGGGCTGATCTTCAAGAATGCGGGATCGAACTGATCGCCCGCACCGATGTTCACCGGGTGCACACGATAGGGCAGAGCGCACTCTTCGAGCATGATGTGGACCTTGTGACCATTCGGGGTTGCCCAGGAATACAAGTCGATCATCGCGCCATCTCCTCGTGCGGTGCCGTCAGCGCGAATGCGCAAGTTCGCACGGTAATCGAATTCGAGACACGCGTGGGTCTGGTCATGCGTGGCGTCGCAAGGCGTCGACTCATCGGAAACGTGAGGTTTTGCTGGTTCCGGAGTGTGAACATCGAGCGGGATCGTTTAACATTCATCGCAGACTCGATTACTAGGACAAAATCCGTACACGATCGCAGGATCCTGATGCATGCATGGGCAGTCCCGCGTGATTCACATCGTTGCGCGCTGCGCCGCAAATGCCAGAAGAGTTTTTCTGCGATTGTCATCGACGCAAGTCCTTCTCCAAGGCTCTGACCAGCGACCCACGATGCCGCGCCTGACCCCGACCACGATCGCAATCTCCATCGCACTTGCCTTGTCGGGCGCTTCGTCGTCCGCCTTTGCGCTAGGGCTCGGTAACCTGGACATCCGCTCGCATCTGGGCGAACCGCTGCGCGCGGTGGTGCCGGTACGACTCGACGCTGGCGAAACACTCGAACCCGGCTGCGTGCGCTTGATGACCCATGGCGGTGAGGACGGCGTTCCGACCGCACCTGGCGCCCGAGTCGCAATCGAGCGGATCAGCAGCGGATCTGCCGCGCTCGTGATCACCACGCAGGCGCCGCTCAACGAACCCATCGTGCGGGTCTTGGTCGATGTCGGCTGCACCAGCGCGATCACGCGCGATTTCGTGATGCTGATCGATCCGCCGGCTGTTGCGCCGATGGCCGCTGCGCCCGCCGCGCCGGCTGCCCCCGCCGAGGTCACGACGCCTGCCGCTGCAGTGGCTGCAGCACCGGCGACCGCTGTTGCGCAAGCCGCGCCGCGTCGCCCCGCGCCCAATCGGCCGACCGCCTCGGCCACGCCCAAGCCGCGGCCGAGCAAGCCCGTGGCCTCCAATTCGGCACCCGTCGCAACGCGCACGCCCGCCCGGGCCGAGCCGCGCGGCACCGATCGCCTGCGTCTGGTCGAACCCTCTTCCGCGGTGACGAGCGGAATGCGCGTGGCCGATAGCCTGCCCGCCGTCGTCAGCACCAGCGACGAACGCGCCGCCAAATTCCGCGACGATCAAGCCCGGCTCGCAGCCGTCCTGCAAGACAAAGATCCCAGTGCAGTTCCGTCTGCACGCGAAGCGCAGCTGGCGCAGCAACTTCAAAATCTGGGCAGCGAGATCGAAGCGCTCAAGAAGCAAATGGCCGAGCAATCGGTACGCGCCCAGGCTGAACGCAGCGCTTCCGCACCCATGTGGGCCCTGTATCTGCTGGGCGCGATCACCGCGATCTCGCTGGGTCTGGTTGCTTTCGTATCGCTGCGCGGACGCCGTTCGCGCGGCGTGATGGTCGGCGCGCCGTGGTGGGCCGACACCTTGATGCGCACCGACGCCGACAAGGTCGCAGGCAAGGGCAAAGCGGCACCCCAGCCCGCTGCGCCGGTCGAGCCGCCGCGTCCGGTGATGACATCGACCGATCCCGATGTGGTCTACCCCAAGCCCGCGAGCGGCGTGACCGCCACTCAACCCGGGCGGGTCTCGACGCGCCGTCCTTTCGATCACGACGCCGATCTGTCCGAGCGCGTGCAGGACACCACGATCGAAGTGCACGAGTTGGGCGCCACCCAGGCCTTGCAGGTACTCAAGCGCACGACGCCGGCAGCAGACATTCCCAAGCCGGATGAGGATGGCCCCTTGCCCGATGCCTTGAAGCCGCGTGCGGGTGCCGGTCCCAAGTTCGATGCTTCGATGACCCTGTCGTCCATCGATTTCGATCTGGGCACACCCAGCGCCGACGAGCGCGGACCCGAGACGATTCCGCAGGCCATCCATTCGGGCGAAATTCCGGTGCTGCCGCCGGTCGACGCCGAGCCGGGCGGCGATGTCTGGGCCAGTGCGTCGACCGCCGACGCTCCGGCGCCCGCGCTCGCCGTGACCCCCGCTTTCCTGACCCGTCAGCCCCAGGCCATGACCTGGTCCGATGCGCGCCAGGCGCAGGACTATCTGCGCCAGATCGCCGAAGCGATCGAGCAAGCCGACGCCTATATCGCGGCAGGTCAGGCCGAGTCGGCCGCCAGCGTGTTGCGCAAGCTGATCTCCGATCGCCAGGGGGCGCCGCGCGCGCCGTGGCTGATGTTGCTGCAGCTCTATCACAAGACCGAAAAGCGCGAGGCTTACGAAGCATTGGCGCAGCGCTTCTCGGAGCGGTTCGGGCGCCGCGCCGCGCCGTGGGAAGCCGAGTTGCCGCCGCACGAGGCCGGTCTGGATTCGGACCCCGATCTGCTTCAGGCGATCTGGGCACGCTGGGGTTCGCCCGAGTCGATGGGCTTGTTGTCCAAGCTGCTCTACGACAACGAGATTCCCGACTCGTCCTTCCTCAACCTCACCCTGCAGCGCGACCTGCTCAACTTCGTCAAGATCTGTCCGCTCGACGGAGGCTGAGGTTCAGCCTTAGCGCCGCGCTGCGAGCATCGGTTCGAGTGCGGTCCAGACGTTGTCGAGCATCAGCGCTTGTGCGCGCTCGTTCGGGTGGATGCCGTCGGCCTGGAACAGATCGTTGCGATCGGCAAATCCTTCGAGCAAGAAGGGCGCATGCGGCGAGCGGGTTTCGGCGGCCAGACTCGCATAGACGTTCGCAAAGGCTTCGGCGTACGGACGACCGTAATTCGGCGGTACGCGTATGCCCACGAGCAGCACCCGCGCCGAATGGCGCTTGGCCAACTCGACCATATTCTTCAGATTGCTTTTCATCGCCGCGACCGGCAATCCGCGCAGGCCATCGTTGGCGCCGAGTTCGATGATCACCAGCGCAGGATGATGTTGCTCGATCAGCGCCGGCAGTCGCGTCAACCCGCCGCTGGAGGTCTCGCCGCTCACGCTGGCGTTGATCACCCGCCACTTGAACTTTTGCGCGCTCAGACGCTCAGTGAGCAAGGCAACCCAGCCGCGATTGCGCGCGATGCCATACTCCGCGGAAAGACTATCCCCCATGACCAAGATCACCGGATCCGATTCCGCGGCGGCAGGCGCTGGCAGCCAGGCGCTCGCGCAAACCGCCAGTGCCGCCGCCAGCAGCGAGCGGCGCGAACCCGTGCCGGCGCTCGAAGTCGCGGGTTTGCGCAAGGTCGTGTCCGATGCGACCGGCGCGCTGACCATCCTCGATGACATCCATTTCAAGATCGCCGCGGGTGAAACAGTCGCCATCGTCGGGGCCTCGGGTTCGGGAAAATCGACATTGCTCGGACTGCTCGCCGGGCTCGATGTTCCGAGCGCAGGAACGGTACGCGTCGACGGGACGGACATTGTGGCACTCGACGAGGACGCTCGCGCACGCTTGCGTGCGACGTCGATCGGCTTCGTGTTTCAGTCGTTTCAACTGCTGCCGCATCTGACCGCGCTCGAGAACGTCATGCTGCCGCTCGAACTGGTCGGGCGCAGCGATGCGGCGGCCAAGGCGCGCGCGCTGCTCGACGAAGTCGGATTGGGTGCGCGTCTGCATCATTACCCGCGCACCTTGTCGGGCGGCGAACAACAACGCGTTGCGCTTGCACGCGCCTATGTGACCGAGCCGCAGCTCTTGTTTGCCGACGAGCCCACCGGCAGCCTCGACGCGGCTACCGGCCATGCGGTGATCGATCTGATGTTCGGCCTCAATCGCGAGCGCGGCACCACGCTGCTGCTCGTGACGCACGATCGCGAGATCGCCGCGCGTTGCGGCCGACGTCTTGCATTGGCGGCCGGTCGCCTGGTCGACTGACGACGGGCCTCAATGGCCTGGGTGCGCAGACGTCGCGACCAATTCGTTGAGCACGCGGCGGATCTCGACCGGTAATTCGCCGGCTGCAAGACCGATCGGACCGATACCGCGCGCAACGAGCGCGTCGGCCGCGGCGCCATGCAACCACACCGACGCGCACAAGGCCGCCGCGGCATCGCCCGACCAGGCGAGCACCGCGCCGATCAGCCCGGCCAGGACATCGCCGGTGCCGCCGGTGGCCAAGCCCGGATTCCCGGTCGGATTGATCGCACAGTCGCCGGCGGTGGTGGCGATCACGCTGCCCGCACCCTTGAGCACCACCTGCGCCGCGTAACGGTCGGCCAGGCGGCGCGCGGCGTCGACGCGGTTTTCGTTGACGCTGTCGGCAGTCACGCCCAGCAGGCGCGCCGCTTCCAGCGGATGCGGGGTGATCACCGTGGCAAACGAGGCATGCCGGGCGCGCGCGTGCATGCGCGCGGCGAAGGTATCGTCACGCGCCACGAGATTGAGCGCATCGGCGTCGAGCACGAGTTGGGGGGCGCCGTCCAACACCTGGAGCAACGCGGTGCGCGCACGTTCGTCTTGCCCGAGTCCCGGGCCGGCCACCACCACATGCGCGCAATCGAGCGCGTCGACCGCGCGGATCATGATCTCGGGGTACAGCACATCGAAGGCGGGCCGCTCGCCCAAGGGATGCAGATAGACGCGGCCGGCGCCGCCCAGCAGCGCGGCACGCGCGGCCAGATGCGCCGCGCCGCTCATGCCGTCGTTGCCGCCGAGGATCGCGACACTGCCGAAACTGCCCTTGTGCGTATTGCGTGCGCGCGGGCGCAACAGGTGCGCGAAGTCGTCGGGCGTATTCCGCCGCACGGTCGTGGGCCGATACGGATCGAGCAAGGCGGCGTCGATGCCGAGGTCGTCCATGACGATCCTGCCTGCGCATTCGAGGCCGTCGGCGGTGTACAGGCCGATCTTGTCGGCGATGAAGGTGATGGTTTCGTCGGCGCGCACCGCGCATCCGGCCAGACCGCCCACGATGGCGCCGGTGTCGGCATCGATGCCGCTGGGCACATCGATCGCAAGTACGCGCGCTGCACTCGCGTTGATGCGCTGTACCGCATCGGCATACACGTCGGTCAGGGCGCGCGCCAGGCCGATGCCGAACAATCCGTCGATGACGATGGGCGCGCGGATCTCGTCGGGCATCGTGCGCACGATCGGCACGCCGGCCTCGACGCAGCGCCGCCATGCGGCCGCGGCATCGTCGGGCAGGCGATCGGGATGGCCGAGAAAGACCACCTCGACCCCGCGATGGGTTTGCGCGAGCACGAGCGCTGCTTCGAGCGCATCGCCGCCGTTGTTGCCCGGCCCGGCGATCACGAGGTAAGGGCCTTCGCCGAGCGCAATGGCGCGTCGCGCGACCGCATCGGCGGCCCGCAGCATCAGGCCGCGTGGTGGTAAGTGTCGTGCGGCGAGGTGCTCGACGGCACGGATCTGCGCAACGTTGAACAAGGAGGTCATCGTGCGGCAAAGAAGGAGAAGGCGCGTCAGCGCGAATGGCGATCGGCGAGCGTCAATCCGTCCAAGGCAATGTCCGGCGTGTGTCCGCTGATCAAGTCGGCCACGATCTTGCCTGATCCGCAAGCCATTGCCCACCCGCTCGAGCCGTGACCGAGATTCAGGTACAGCCCGCGATGCTGGGTGGGGCCGAGCAGCGGCGCGCCTTCGGGCAGCATCGGTCGCGCGCCGATCCACAATTGGGGACAGGTGTAATCCGGTGCCGGGCCAAACCAGTCGCGCGCCACGCGCCACAAGGTGCGCAAGGCCCGTGGCCGGATGGTGAGCGGCCCGGTGCTGAGTTCCGCCGTGCCGGACACGCGCATGCGCATGCCCAATCGCGTGACCGCGACCTTGAAATGCTCGTCCATCAAAGCACCTTGCGGAGCGCGGTCGAGGTGCTTGATCGGCATGCTGATCGAATAGCCCTTGATCGCGAACAAGGGCAGATGAATGCCCAAGGGCGCGAGCAGACCGGCACTGTCGACCCCGGCGCAGACGACGATCGCATCGCATGCGAGCACGCCGCCGTCGTCGAAGACGACGCGCGGAGCCGCGGCGGTATCGAGCGCGCGCACCGCGGCGCCCATGCGCAGCGCCACGCCCGATTGCGCGAGGCGGTCCTTGAGCCGGCGCGCAAACAAGGCGCAATTGCCGCTTTCGTCGTCGGCCAGCCAGACCCCGGCCGCGAGCGGCGTGTCGCGCGCAAGGCCCGGCTCGATCGCGTAGCAACGCTCGGCATCGACCACTTCGTGAGCGACACCGGCTTCGCCCAGCAGGTCGAGCGCCGGTCGCGCCAGGGCCAGATCGCGCCTGGTGCGCAGCAATTGCAGATAGCCCTGGTGCTGGTCGTAATCGATGGCGAGCCGTTCGCGCAAGTCGTGCAATTGCGCTTTGCTGTAGAAGGCCAGGCGCTGCATGCGCAAGCGGTTGGCGCGATAGCGATCGAGTGCGCATTCGCCCAGCCACGCGCGCGCCCAGCGCCACATCGCGGCATCGAAGCTCGGGCGGAAGATCACCGGCGAGGTGGCCTGGAACAAGCCGCGGAACACCTTGCCCGGCATGCCCGGCGATGCCCAGGGCGTGACATAGCCGGGCGCGATCACGCCGGCGTTGGCGAAGCTGGTTTCCTGGGCGACGTTGTCGCGCCGGTCGATGAGGGTGACTTCATGGCCTGCGGCGCGCAGGTAGTGGGCAGTGGTGACGCCGATGATCCCGGCGCCGATGACGGCGACATGCATGGTGTTGGGGACGAGGAAATGGACTGCGGCGCCAGCGCCGCGCTTACATCATGCGCGCGGGCAGCCAGGTGACGAGGGCGGGAAAGACATAGATGACGATGACGGCGACGACCATCATTGCGAAGTATGGCAGGGCGGCGCGCGCGATATAGCCGATGTCGTGCCGGGTCATGCCTTGGAGTACGAACAGATTGAAGCCGACCGGCGGTGTGATCTGCGCCATCTCGACCACCAGCACGATGAAGATGCCGAACCACAACAGATCGATGCCGGCGGCGCTGAGCGTGGGCAGCAGCATCGACATCGTGAGCACCACCATCGAGATGCCGTCGAGGAAACAACCGAGCACGATGTAGAACACCATCAGCGTGGCGATCAACGCAACCTGGCTCAAGCCCAGACCGCCGATCCACTCGGCCAGATGGCGCGGCAAGCCGATGAACCCCATCGCCAACGACAGGAAGGCCGAGCCGGCGAGGATGAGCGCGATCATGCAATACAGCCGCGTGGCGCTCATCAAGGATTCGGTGAAGGTCTTCCAGGTGAGCGTGCGCTGGAAAGCGGCGAGGACGAGTGCGCCCACGACGCCCAGCGATGCGGCCTCGGTCGCCGTGGCGACGCCGGAATAGATCGAGCCCAGTACCGCGAGGATCAGCAGCACCACCGGCAGCAGATGCCGCCCTTCGCGCAGACGCTCGCCGAGCGTGAGCATGCGATCGGCGGCCGGAATGGCGTCGCGATGTGCCATCGACCAGCCCATGGTCCAGGCCATGAACAATCCCGCCAGCAAGACCCCCGGCAGGATGCCGCCGATGAACAGCTTGCCGATCGAGACATCGGCGGTGACCCCGTAGACGATCATGATGATCGAGGGCGGAATCAGCAGGCCCAGGGTGCCGGCACCCGCGAGCGAACCGACCGCGATTTCTTCGGGGTAGCCGCGGCGGCGCAGCTCGGGCAGCGTGATCTTGCCGATCGTGGCGCAGGTGGCGGCCGATGAACCCGATACCGCGGCGA
>CAYUYC010000127.1:0-9534 GCA_964448945.1 uncultured Burkholderiaceae bacterium | reverse complement strand
TTGCCGGTGCCGCAAGGGGAGGTCGGCAGCATGCCTTACCCCTCGAACACCAAGAACCTGCATCACGAAATCGAACTCGTGGTCGCCATCGGCACCGGCGGCAGCCACATCCGCGTCGAAGACGCGGCCAAGCACATCTACGGCTACGCGGTGGGGCTCGACATGACCCGGCGCGATCTGCAACTCGCCTTGCGCGACAAAGGCCGCCCATGGGACGTCTCCAAGGGCTTCGACGCTTCGGCGCCCATCGGACCCATCCATCCGCGCAGCGCGGTCGGCGCGATCGATCGCGGGCGCATCTACCTGAACGTCAATGGTGCCAAGCGCCAGGACAGCGATGTCGGCAAGCTGATCTGGAACGTCGCCGAGACCATCGCGCATTTGTCGACCTACTTCGCATTGCAGCCCGGCGACCTCATCTACACCGGAACGCCCGAAGGCGTGGGCGCGGTGAGCGCGGGCGATCTGCTCGAAGGCGGCATCGACGGGTTGGGCACGCTCGCCGTGCGTGTGGTCTGACGGGGGACGGCATGCTCAAGCTTTACAACTACTTCCGCTCCTCGGCCTCGTTTCGGGTGCGCATCGCACTCAACCTCAAAGGGCTGCCGTACGAGTACCTCGCCGTGCACCTCACGCGCGACGGCGGCGAGCAATTCCGCGACGAGTACCGCGCGATCAGCGCCGATGCACTCGTGCCCGCGCTTCAAGACGGCGATGCCACCATCCAGCAATCGCTCGCGATCTGCGAATACCTCGACGAAACCCATCCCGAGCCGCCCTTGTTGCCGGGCAGTGCGCTCGATCGCGCCTACACGCGCGCGCTCGCCCTCACCATCGCGTGCGAGATCCATCCGATCAACAACCTGCGCGTGCTCAAGTACCTCAAGAACACCCTGGGCGTGAGCGAAGACGCCAAGAACGCCTGGTACAAGCATTGGGTCGAACAAGGGCTCGCAAGCATCGAGACCACGCTCGTGCGCGCCGGCAAGTCGGGCAGCATGTGCCTGGGCGACATGCCCACGCTGGCCGACGTCTGTCTGGTGCCGCAGATCTTCAACGCCCAGCGTTTCGATTGCCGGCTCGACCAAGTGCCCAACGTGATGCGCATCTTCGGCAATTGCATGGCGCTCGACGCCTTCGCCAACGCCGTGCCGGCACGCCAACCCGACGCCGAATAGAACCTCACCTCGTCCACGACCTATGTTCGCGTTGTTCGCTTCCGCCTTCGGTATCGGTCTCATCTTCAACGCCGCGCCCGGTCCCGTGTTTGCCGAAACCGTGCGGCGCGGTCTGCGCGGCGGCTACGGCGCCGGTCTACGGGTGCAGTTCGGCTCGCTGATCGGCGATGCCTCGTGGGCCTTGCTCGGCCTCATGGGCATCGGCCTGCTGGTGCAGGAAGAACGGTTGCGCATCCCGATCGGCATCGCCGGCGCGCTTTACCTCGCTTGGCTGGGCGTGGGTGCATGGCGCGATGCGCATCGCGAGTTTGAGATCGGCGAAGAGCCGAGCGAACTCGCATCGCACGGCGCCTTCGGTTCGGGCGCGCTGCTCTCGGTGACCAACCCCCAGAACATCGCGTATTGGGCTGCCGTCGGCTCGGCGATGGGCGCGGTCGGTCTGAGCGCGCCGACGCTGGCCGATTACGGCGTGTTCTTCGGCGGCTTCATGGCTGCCTCGGTCGCGTGGTGCTTCGTATGCGCGGCGCTGGTCGAGATCTTCCGGCGCAAGGCCGGTGTGCGCTGGGCGCGCGCCACCTATCGGCTGTGTGCGATCGCCTTCTTCGCGCTCGCGCTGGCCGCCTTGCGCGACGTATGGCGCGAATGGCCGGCGCAGCGCAGCGCGCCGCAGGTGAGTATTCGTCTTCTGCAGTCTCCCTCGTCAATCGCGTCAGCACTCAGAGGAGTGCGCGACGATGTGAGCGACGAGACAAATGGGGGGAGATCAATCTCCCCCCAATGCGGTTAGTTACCGACTACGGCTCTTTGGCGTCGTGGCAATTGGCTTCCACGTTGCATTAGGAGTCGTTGTCGGTGGCAACGGCTTGTTGTCCGCCACCGTCGCAAAGTTGGGCCGTGGGTGGCCAGAGGGACTGATCTCCTGAAAAATCCCGCCGTTATTACCGGTGCTGCTTCCTGGCTTGAGTGCCATGATGCTTCTCCTATCAATAAGCACCGCACGGTGACGTGGACGAGACGGCTTTGATGTTGTTGTTGACGTAACGATCGAAATTCCTAGACCATCACGCTTCGCTTTGCTCGCAGCCCATCGCGAGACCTCGAACCCCGACGCAGTGCACGGTCGGGGTTTCTTTTTTCACTTTTCGCAGACTGCATTTATGTACAGCGCTGCAAATAGTGTTTTAGAGATCACCAACCACCAATTCTAGTGGCGGAAATGCTGGGTGGATGTGGATAAGTGTGTGAGTAACGCGTGGAGATGGTGTGTGGAAGCTGTGCAAATAGGTGGATAGCAAGAGCGATCGCACTGGATGCCTCTTTATCCCGTGTTGCGGCGGTCGTCGAGAAAGATGCTCTGTATTCAGGGAGAGGTGTGCTTCACGTGCAAGCTAGAGGGCCTGCCGCTGACCCAGACAACCCGTTTGTGGAATGGCGCTGCGGGCAGGAACGGGGGCGTGATGCGATTCCGCGAGCAATCGCCTGGTCCCCCCGACAGGAATCGAACCTGTATCTAGCGCTTAGGAGGCACTTGTTCTATCCATTGAACTACGGGGAGCGCGGGGGCGGATTATAGCCATCGCCCTCGGGTGCGCTGCGGATGCGGTACCCTGCGCGCCTTCGTTCGTTTCCCCGGTGTCTGCCTCATGGCTTTGGTCAGTCTGCTCGATGTGCATCACGCGCTGGGCCTTGCGCCCTTGCTCGACGGCGCGGCGCTGGCGATCGAGCGCGGCGAGCGCATCGGCCTGATCGGCCGCAACGGTACCGGCAAGTCCACGCTGTTGCGCATCGTCGCGGGCGAGATCGCGCCCGATCGCGGCACGCTCGCGATCCAGAACGGTCTGCGCATCGCTTATGTGCCGCAAGAGCCGCAATTCGACGCCGAACGCACCGCCTTCGATGTGGTCGCGTCGGGTCTGCCCAGCGCGGCCGAGATCACCGCTTACGAAGCGGCGCTGCACGCGCTCGATGAAGACGATACGCCCGCGGCGCTCGAGCGTCTGCATCGTGCGCAAGCGGCGCTGGAACTGGCGGGCGGCTGGAACCATGCGCATCGCGTCGAGGCGATGCTGGGCAAGCTCGGCATCGACGGCACCCAACGCGTGGGTGCGATGTCGGGCGGGCAGCGCAGGCGCACGGCCTTGGCGCATGCGCTGGCGGCGCAGCCGGAATTGCTGCTGCTCGATGAGCCGACCAACCATCTGGACATCACCGCGATCCGCTGGCTCGAAGCCTTGCTGGTCGAACTCGGTTGCGCGCTCTTGTTCGTGACGCACGACCGCGCGTTTCTGGATGCGGTCGCGACGCGCATCGTCGAACTCGATCGCGGGCAATTGCGCTCCTACCCGGGCAATTTCTCGGCCTACGAAGTGGTGAAGGCGCAGCATCTCGAAGCCGAACGCCTGGAGCGCGATCGCTTCGACAAGCTGCTGTCGCAAGAAGAAATCTGGATCCGCAAAGGCGTCGAGGCGCGGCGCACGCGCAGCGTGGCGCGCATCGAGCGCCTGGTGCAGATGCGCGGCGAGCGCGCGGCGCGGCGCAATGCGATCGGACGCGCGCAGATGAAGGTCGATGCCGGCGCGCAATCGGGCCGTCTGGTGATCGAGGCCATCGGCGTGGGCAAGACCATGGGCACGCGCGAGGTGGTGCGCGACCTGGAGTTCACCGTCATGCGCGGCGACAAGGTCGCGCTGCTCGGCGACAACGGCTCGGGCAAGACCACCTTGTTGCGCTTGATGCTGGGCGAGCTGGCGCCCGATACCGGCAGCATCCGCCGCGGCACGCAATTGGAGGTGGCCTACTTCGATCAATTGCGCGCGGCGCTCGACCCCGAGCGCACGGTGCGCGAGACGATCGCGCCGGGCAGCGACTGGATCGAGGTCGGCGGTTCGCGCAAGCATGTGATGTCCTACCTCGGCGACTTCCTGTTCCATCCCGCGCGGGCCAATTCGCCGGTGCGCAGTCTGTCGGGTGGCGAACGCAATCGGCTGTTGCTGGCGCGCTTGTTCGCGCGGCCGGCCAATCTGCTGGTGCTCGACGAGCCGACCAACGATCTCGACATCGAGACTCTCGATCTGCTCGAAGAATTGCTCATCGACTATCCGGGCACGGTGCTGCTCGTCAGCCACGATCGGCGCTTCATCGACCGGGTGGCCACGCAATCGCTGCTCGCCGAAGGCGACGGGCGCTGGACCGAATACGTGGGCGGCTGGACCGATGTGGAAGCCGCGCGTGCGCGCATGACGCCCGCCGTGCGCGAGGCCGGCACTGCAGCGCCGCCCGCAGCGGAGGCATCGGCCGCAGCAACGCAGCGCCCGCGCGAGCGGGTGCGCCTGTCGTACAACGAGCAGCGTGAACTCGGTGCGATGCCCGAGCGCATCGCGGCGCTCGAAGCAGAGCAAGGCCGCATCAACGCGGCCCTGGCCGATCCGGCCACCTACACCGAGCGCGCCAACGACGTCGCCGCGATGAGCGCGCGCCTCGCCGATGTGGAACGCGAGATCGATCAGGCGCTCGCGCGCTGGGAAGAACTCGAGCAACGCGCCGCGGCCGGCGCGGGTCGCTCCGTATAATTCGCCGCCGCGTCGCCCGGTGGCGTCCCATCATTTGGGAGGTCGCGGGCATGGTGATCGGGCGTGTAGGCTGCGTTCGTGGCGGCGGATGCGACAGCAAAACCTGCGGTGGTCAAAGTTTGATCACGCCAGTGCAACCCGCGCCGTTGCGTGCTTTGCGCCGATTGGTCCACGCCTTTGTCCACAGCGAATGTGGACAACTTTTTTCTTAAGACCGCGTCGGAAGTCTTCACACGGTATTGACATGGCAACTCGTTCCAGCGTAACGCCCGAGTACTCGGAAGCGTCGATCAAGGTGCTCAAAGGGCTCGAGCCCGTGCGTCAGCGCCCGGGCATGTACACCCGCACCGACAACCCGCTGCACATCATTCAGGAAGTCATCGACAACGCGGCCGATGAAGCGCTGGGCGGCTGGGGCCGCCACATCGCGCTGACGCTCCATGCCGATGGCAGCATCATCGTCGACGACGAAGGCCGCGGCATTCCGGTAGGCCTGCATCCCGAAGAGAAAGTGCCGACGGTCGAGATCGTCTTCACACGCCTGCATGCGGGCGGCAAGTTCGACAAGGGCGCGGGCGGTGCCTACAGCTTTTCGGGCGGCTTGCACGGCGTGGGCGTGAGTGTGACCAATGCGCTCGCCAGACGGCTCGAAGTGACGGTCTGGCGCGAAGGGCGCATGCACACCATGGCCTTCGAGCAAGGCGCGGTGGTCGAGCCGCTCAAGTCGGCAGCCCCCGGCCCCGACGACCGCAAGAACGGCACTCGGGTGCGGGTCTGGCCCGAGCCCAGATTCTTCGATTCGCCCGCGATTCCGGTCGCCGAACTCGAACGCCTGTTGCGCAGCAAGGCCGTGCTGCTGCCCGGCGTGCGTACCACCTTGCGCTCGGCCAAGGGCGAAGAGAAGACCTGGTTCTACAAGGAAGGACTCAAGGGCTATCTCGATCAATCGCTTGAACGCGAGCCGGTGATTCCGGTCTTCGAAGGCGAAGGCTATGCCCAGGCCGGCGACGAGAGCTTTGCGCTCGGCGAAGGCGCGCAATGGGTGGTGGCCTATACCGAAGAAGGCAATGTGGTGCGCGAGAGCTACGTGAACCTCATTCCCACGCCGGCCGGCGGCACCCACGAAAGCGGTCTGCGCGAAGGCTTGTTCAACGCGGTCAAGAGTTTCATCGAACTGCACGCGCTGCTGCCCAAGGGCGTGAAGCTGATGCCCGAGGATGTGTTCGCGCGCGCGAGTTTCGTGTTGAGCGCCAAGGTGCTCGATCCGCAATTCCAGGGCCAGATCAAGGAGCGCCTGAATTCGCGCGATGCGGTGCGCCTGGTGGCGTCCTTCATCAAACCCGCGCTCGAGTTGTGGCTCAACCAGCACGTCGATTGGGGGCGCAAGCTCGCCGAGTTGTCGATCAAGCAGGCTCAGACCCGCATGAAGGCCGGGCAGAAGATCGAGAAGCGCAAAAGCTCGGGTGTGGCGGTGCTGCCGGGCAAGCTCACCGATTGCGAGTCGACCGACATTGCCTACAACGAGGTCTTTCTGGTCGAGGGCGATTCCGCGGGCGGCAGCGCCAAGATGGGCCGCGACAAGGAATTCCAGGCCATCCTGCCCTTGCGCGGCAAGGTGCTCAATTCGTGGGAGACCGAGCGCGACCGCTTGTTCGCCAACAACGAGATCCACGACATCGCGGTGGCGATCGGCGTCGATCCGCACGGGCCCAACGACACGCCCGACCTGAGCAATCTGCGCTACGGCAAGATCTGCATCCTCTCCGATGCCGACGTCGACGGCGCGCATATCCAGGTGCTGTTGCTCACCTTGTTCTATCGGCACTTTCCCAAGCTCATCGAGCGCGGCCATGTGCATGTCGCGCGTCCGCCCTTGTTTCGCGTCGATGCGCCCGCGCGCGGCAAGAAGCCCGCGCAAAAGCTCTACGCGCTGGATGAAGGCGAACTCGCCGCGATCGAAGACAAGTTGCGCAAGGACGGCGTGCGCGACGGCGCCTGGCAGATCAGCCGCTTCAAGGGCCTGGGCGAGATGAGCGCCGAGCAGCTCTGGGAAACGACCATGAACCCCGACACGCGCCGACTGCTGCCTGTTGCGCTGGGGGACTTCGATCCGGCGCAGACCGATGCGATGATGAACATGCTCATGGGCAAGGGCGAAGCCGCGCAACGGCGCGCCTGGCTCGAAGAGCATGGCAACGAAGTGCAGGCCGACATCTGAGGCCATGTCCGCGCAGCGCGAAATCCATCGCGAAGCCGATCCGGGCATGACCGCCGCAGGCGAGGAGAGCGCATGGCACGGGTGAGGATGTCCGGACGGGGAACCATTGCCGTGCCGCGCGCGGTGCGCGTCGCCATGGGCGCCGGGCCGGGAGATCGCTTCGAGTGCATCGCCGTGGGCGATTCGCTGGTGCTCATGCCCGCCGCGCAGACCCGTCGCATCCAGCGCGCCAAGGCATCGGTGGCGCAAGCGCTGGGCGAGCAGCGGCGCGAGGCGGCCCACGCCGGCAGCGCGCCGGTGGCGGCGGCCGGTGCGTCGCCGATGCCGATGCAGACCGCGCCGGTGGCTTCGCCGCCTGCGCCGGTCATCTTCGACGACGAGCCCGATTACGAAGTGCTGCCCACCGTGATGGTGGTCGACGACTCGGCCACGGTGCGCAAGGTGGCGCAACGCCTGCTCGAGCGCGAGGGCTATCAGGTCGTACTCGCGAGCGACGGCGTCGATGCGTTCAAGCAATTGCAGGCGATCACGCCGCATCTGATGCTCGTGGACATCGAGATGCCGCGCATGGACGGCTTCGAGTTCTCGCGCGCGGTGCGCGCCAGCCGCCAGTTGCAGCATGTGCCCATCATCATCATTTCGAGCCATGTCGATGAAACCCATCGCGCCACGGCGCGTGCGATCGGTGTCGACGAATACCTGGGCAAGCCTTACGAGGCGAGCGAATTGCTCGCGCATGTGCGCGCGCTGCTCAGCCGCGCGATGCGCGCGCGCGTCCACTCCACTTGAGTAGCGAAACCGCAAGACGATGAACGAACAACTCGAACTCATGACCGACGAATCGCCCGAGCGCCTGACGCTCGCGCGTTATGCCGAACGCGCCTATCTCGATTACGCGGTGAGCGTGGTCAAGGGCCGCGCGCTGCCCGACGTGGCCGACGGACAAAAGCCGGTCCAGCGCCGCATCCTGTTCGCGATGCGCGAAATGGGCCTCATGGACGGCGCCAAGCCGCGCAAGAGCGCGGCCGTGGTGGGCGACGTGCTCGGCAAGCTGCATCCGCACGGCGATAGTTCGGTCTATGACGCGCTGGTGCGCATGGCCCAAGGCTTTTCCTTGCGCTATCCGCTCATCGACGGCCAGGGCAACTTCGGTTCGCGCGACGGCGACGGCGCCGCGGCGATGCGTTACACCGAGGCAAGGCTCACGCCCATCGCCAAGCTGCTGCTCGACGAACTCGACGAGAACACCGTCGATCTGCTGCCCAATTACGACGGCACCAGCCAGGAGCCCAGCCTGCTGCCCGCGCGCTTGCCGATGGTGCTGCTCAACGGCGCTTCGGGCATCGCGGTGGGCCTGGCCACCGAGATCCCCGCGCACAATCTGCGCGAAGTGGCCGCGGCCGCGGTGGCGATGATCAAGGCCACGCGCGGCACGCCGCGAACGAACGATGAAGCCGGTGTGGCTTCGCCGCCCGCGCTTGGCGTTGATGCGCTGCTCGAACACATTCCGGGGCCGGATTTTCCCGGCGGCGGTCAGATCATTTCGTCGCCCGAGGACATTCGCGAGGTGTATGCCGGCGGACGCGGTAGCCTCAAGGTGCGCGCGCGCTGGCAGATCGAAGACCTCGCGCGCGGGCAATGGCAGTTGGTGGTCACCGAGTTGCCGCCCGGCACCTCGGGCCAGAAGGTGCTCGAAGAGATCGAGGAGCTGACCAATCCCAAGGTCAAGCTCGGCAAGAAGTCGCTCACCGCCGAACAGCAGCAACTCAAGGCGCAGGTGCTCGGTCTGCTCGACACGGTGCGCGACGAGTCCGGCAAGAATGCGCCGGTGCGCCTGGTGTTCGAACCCAAGAGCAAGAACATCGCGCAAGACGAATTCATCACCACGCTGCTCGCGCACACCTCGCTCGAATCGAGCGCGCCGATCAACCTGGTGATGATCGGGCGCGACGGGCGGCCGCGGCAGAAGAATCTCGCCGACATCGTCCACGAATGGTCGGCCTTCCGGTTCGAGGTGGTGCGCAGGCGTACCCAGCATCGGCTCGACAAGGTCAACGAGCGCATCCATGTGCTCGAAGGTCGTCTGATCGCCTTCCTCAACATCGAGAAGGTGATCCGCATCATCCGCGAGACCGACGAGCCCAAGGATGCGTTGATGAAGTCGTTCGGGCTCAGCGAACGCCAGGCCGAAGACATCCTCGACATCCGCCTGCGCCAGCTTGCGCGGCTCGAAGGTCTCAAGATCGAAAAGGAATTGCGCGAGCGCCGCGACGAGCATGCGGGCTACGAAGAATTGCTCGGCAATCCGGCGTCGATGAAGAAGCAGGTGATCAAGGAGATCGAGGCCGACGCCAAGCAATACGGCGACGATCGCCGCACCCTGATCCAGGCCGAAAAGCGCGCGGTGATCGAGGTCAAGGTGGTCGACGAGCCGGTGACGGTGATCGTCTCGGAGAAGGGCTGGCTCCGGGCGATGAAGGGCCACATCTCGGACCATTCGCTGTTCACCTTCAAGGAAGGCGACAGCCTGAAGCTGGCGTTCCCGGCACAGACCACCGACAAGATCCTC
>CAYUYC010000126.1:0-9741 GCA_964448945.1 uncultured Burkholderiaceae bacterium | reverse complement strand
GCGCAAGGCGATGTGTGTTCACGGCAGGGTGATCGTGAGGTTGGCCGCGCGCGGCGCGAGCTTCACGACTTCGTTGTAATTCGCGAGCATGCGTTCGGCCTGGCGGTCGAGCAGGGTGTTCATGCCCCACCAGGCGAGCAAGGCGATGAGCGCAAAGCCGGCCGCAATGCCCCACCACGGCATCTGGGTGCGCAAGGCGTTGGCGACGCGATCGGGCGGCAGGCCGTGCGGCGCGAATTCGGCGCGCTTGCCGCGCAGATGTGCGATCTCGTCGCCCAGGCGCGCGACTTCGTAGTTGAGCTTCTCGGAGCCGTCGAGCATGTACTTGCCCTTGAAGCCGAGCAGCAGGCACATGTGGAAGACCTCGATCGCCTGCAGCCGCGACACGCCTTGTTGGCGCAGCGCTTCCAGGCGGGTGAAGAAATGTTCGCCCGCGAGTTGATCGCCGAACAGCACCAGTTGCAGCGGCTGGCGTTCCCAGTCGTTGCGCAGGCTGGCGCCGGAACTCAGGACGAATTCGTCGACCGCGGCGCAAAACGCGTACTTGGCTTCGTAGACGTCTTCGGTGGCGATGTTCAGGCGCTTGGATTCGGTCTCGACGCCGTCGAGGAACTGGCGCACGCGCACGGCGAGCGCGGCGGCATCGGACGGCAGATGCTTGTTGCGCAACAAGAGCAGCAAGTAAAAGCCGTCGTACATGAGGTCGAACAGCGTGCGCGCGGTGCGCCCGGACTCGGCGCGCGGCGCCATCGGCGTGGCGAACAAGGACGGGGCGATGGTCTGGTTCATGGCGGCTTACTCGGTGATGGCGATGAGTTCGAGCTGCAGCTCGCGGATGCCCGCGGGCACGTAGATCGAGATCGAATGCGCGGCGATCATGCGTTCGTACAAAGGGCCGCGCGCTTCGATCGCAAAGTAGTAACTGCCGGGGCGCACGGGGATCGCCGCCGGCACTTGCGCGGCATGGGTGACAGGCACCCCGGGCATGGCCGACAGCACCAGCTTGTCGACGTCTTCGGGCGCGCCGACCTTGAAGCGCACCGGCACCGCATCGACGAGTTCGGCCGCAGGCATGTCGGCGCTGACGCCGAGGTAGAACGAACTGCCTTCGGTGATGCGATCGGAGTCGAGATGGCCGACGTGATAGGAAGGCTTGACCTCGTTGAGCGCGATGGTCACGCAGCGCGTGGAGATCACCGTGTCGAGCAGATCGCGGATGATGCGGTCGAGCGTGGCGAAGGCCGGACCGGGGTCGCCGTGCTGGTAGGCCGGCAAATCCGCCAGCGTGTAGCTCTTGGAAAAGGTCATCAGCGCGCCGGCGAGTTTGAGCAACTCCTGGTACATGCGTTCGGGATGCAGCGCCGGGTGATGAAACAGATGCGCCAAGCCCGCATGTGCGGCGCTGGCGGTGTGCAGCAGCCAGAACGAGGCGATGTCGCCGGAGCGGAATTCGATGACGTTGCGCGACGGCTCACGATGAAAGCCATACAGCGCATCGACCTTGGCGCGCAGGATGTCGAGCAGTCGCCGCAGTTGCAGGAACAGGGCTGGATTGGCCTTGATCGAATAGGCGGGCGGCAGGAACTGGGCATCGGCTTCGTAGCCGCCGGTGGTGCCGCGGCGGATGCGCGCGATGTCGATCTTGAGATAACCGTCCGACGGATCGCGGTCGCTCAGCAGGCGCACCCGGCTGTGCAAGGAGGCGATCTCGGCTTCGACGGCTTCGGTGTACAGATCGGGCGCGTTTTCGGCGTGCTGCTCGTAGCGCACCGGCATCGTGGGCGCGGCGGCCTCGGTGGCGAAGTTGCGGCCGCCTTCCTTGAGGTGCGCCAGTGCGAGCGAGTAGACGGTCTCGCTGCCCGAGGGCAGATCGGCCAACGAGATCGGATCGGGTAGCGGATCGCGTTGCGGTGCGACGTAGATCTCGCCATCGGGAAAGATCGCGCGCAACTCGACGATGCGCAGCATGCCCGACGTCAGCGCATCGGAATCGATGGTGAGTTTGCCGATGCCCCAGCCGTACGGATGCAGCGCCTGCGCGGTCTCGGCGAGGCGAGTCTCATGGTAGAGGTCTTGCCGCTGGAAATGCTGCGGGCGAAGAAACAGCCCTTCGCCCCACAGAACCTTCGATGCATTCACCACGAAACTGTCTCCCTGCCTGAGTGCTGTCCGATGTCGTCGGACATCACGGACATAGTGTTGCGGCGAGCGACGCCGGATCGGCGATCACGCTCTCCTGAGGTTGCCCGCGTGTGACCGTGAGCGCGCATGCATGCGCGCCGAGCACGATGCCGGTCTCGTCGGCTTGATCGGTGCGGAATACGAAATGCCAGCGGTTGGGCGCCGGCGTACGAAACAGTGCCACCACGCCGATGTAAGGCGTGTCGCGCGCGATGCTCTCGATCGACTCGACCTTGTGCCCCGGCACCAACTGCAATTCGCGAACTTCGACGAACTCGCTCGACGCCGCGTCCTTGTCTTTGGCCGACGGCACGAACGATTCGTAGGGCGCTTGCATGAAGCCGATCGCGTTCTGCACCTTGTAGACGCGCAGGATCAAGGACAAGGGCTGTCCATCCTTACCCGCATTTAGGTTTTCTCCTGGGTGGATGGTCAGGGTGATCTTGCGGGGAATCCGCGGTTGGTCGATCGGAATCTCGGGCGCCTTGGCGCCGACGGCTTCGAGTGCAGCGTCTTTGACTTTGCCCAGGAACTCACCCGTCGTGCTGCAGCCGCCAAGCTGCAGACCAACGAAGACCCACGGAATGGCCCGAACGATCAACCGATGCATGCGACACACACGTGGGGCAATAGGACTTGGAAGGAGGTGATGACGCGGTTGGAAAACGCGCGCGAAATCGTGTACTGATTATAGAGACGCGACCACCGAACCCGCATTGGCACAAAGGCGTCATTGCCTGCGCATCGAATTACGTGCAGTGTCTCAGCAGCGCCGCGGACAAGGCAACGAGGGTCTTGAATGCGGCGTTCATGTTGGCGGTTCGCGCATGCGCGCGATGTCCCCTGTTTCAGGCATCGTTGGGGCAAGAGCGATCGTGCATTCTCACGCCGCGTTCTACCCGTCTGGTTTTCATCCCCTCGAAATACTCGTCGTTCAAATTGGTGCGTCTCATGCGTTGGTCGGTTTCGTTTCTTCCCTCAAAGACGGTGGTGTGTCGGGTTCTGACATTGGTTGCGCTGAGCGCGACGGCAATGGGTTGCGCCACGACTGACAACAAATCGATGACGCCGGAACAGATGCAAGAGACGATCGCGCAGGCGAACACGAGTGCGAAGAGCGGCGAGTACGACAAAGCGCTGCAATTGCTGGATCGTGCCGCGAAGGACAGTCCGGCCAGCAAGGATCCATGGGTGCGCACGGCGCAGATTCATTTCGACCAAGGCAAGTACGGTCCGGCCATCGTCGCCGCGCAGGAAGTGCTGCAGCGCGACCCGAACGACCGCACGGCCAAGAGCATCCTCGCCGTCGCGGGTTTGCGCGTGTCGGTCAAGGCGCTGGGCGATCTTCGCAGCGAAAACGGCTTGTCCGGCACCACCCGCACCGAAGCCCAGGCATTGACCGCCTCGTTGCGCGAAGCGCTCGGCGAATCCACCTTGGTGCCGCCCATCGCGGCGCCGACCAAAGACGAGTCCGCGCGCGCGGCACCGCGCACCGCGCCGGCTGCGCGCCCGGCGACGACCGGCGCTAAGCGACCCGCCACTTCATCCGCAACACCCACACCCGCGACCGTTCAGGAGGCGCCCGCCGCCGCTGGTTCACGCGTGAAGAGTTCCGGTAATCCGTTCGGCGCCCTTCAGTAGCCGACAGCACACACCACGACCCAGGGAGCCGACCATGGCCAAGAAAGACAGCATTCAACAACGCCTGCAGAAAGTGCGCCCGCCACGCGTTCAGCTCACCTATGAAGTCGAGCGCGGCGACGCCATCGAACAAAAGGAACTGCCCTTCGTGGCCGGGGTGGTGGGCGATTTCTCGGGCAATCCCGAAGAGGCGCTGCCCAAGCTCAAGGACCGCAAGTTCGTCAACATCGATCTCGACAACTTCGACGACGTGATGGAAGGCATGGCGCCGCGCGCCGTGTATCGCGTACCCAACAAGTTGAGCGAAGCCGGCGGTGAGTTCGCGGTCGAACTCAAGTTCAAGTCGCTCGAAGATTTCCGTCCGGAGTCGGTGATCCAACAGGTCGAGCCGCTGCGCAAGCTGCTCGAAGCGCGTACCAAGTTGGCCGATCTGCGCAACAAGCTGGCCGGCAACGAGAAGCTCGAAGACATCCTCAACGATGTCCTGACGAACACCGAAAAGCTGTCGGAGCTCAGCACCGTCGCGAAGAAGGAAGGGGAATGACATGAGCGCGCAAGCCAAAGCCATTGCACCGGCGGCGCCTGCCGCACAGGCCGTCGATCTGCTCGACTCCATCGTCGCGGAAAGCCGTGTCGCCAAGTCCGACTCCGAGCACACCCGCGCGCGCGACCTGATCTCCGAACTCGTCAAGGAAGTGCTCGAAGGCACGGTCGTGATGTCGGACAACCTGTCCGCCACGCTCGATGCGCGCGTCGCACAGCTCGACGCCCTCATCTCCGACCAGCTCAGCGCAGTGATGCACGCGCCGCAATTCCAGAAGCTCGAAGGTTCCTGGCGCGGTCTGCATTACATGTGCCAACAGACCTCGACCGGTCAGATGATCAAGATCAAGGTCTTGAACACGCCCAAGAAGGATCTGATGCGCGACTTCAAGTCGGCGATCGACTTCGATCAAAGCGCCTTGTTCAAGAAGGTCTACGAAGAAGAATTCGGCACTTTCGGCGGCGCGCCGTTCGGCACGCTGATCGGCGATTTCGAGATCACCCGCCAGCCCGAAGACATGTACTTCGTCGAGCAGATGGCGCACATCGCCGCTGCCGCGCATGCGCCGTTCATCGGCGCCGCGTCGCCCGAGTTGTTCGGCCTCGAGACCTACACCGAACTGGGCAAGCCGCGCGATCTCGCCAAGGTGTTCGACACGCTCGAGTACGCCAAGTGGAAGTCCTTCCGCGAAGCCGAAGACTCGCGCTACGTCGGGTTGACGATGCCGCGCTTTCTCGGCCGCCTGCCCTACAACCCCAAGGACGGCACCACGGTCGAAGGCTTCAATTTCGTCGAGGATGTCGACGGCACCGATCACAGCAAGTATCTGTGGGTCAACGCCGCCTACGCCTTCGGCGCGCGTCTGACGACGGCCTTCGAAAACTTCGGCTGGTGCGCAGCGATCCGCGGCGTCGAAGGCGGCGGCCTGGTCGAAGACCTGCCGACCCATACCTTCAAGACCGATGACGGTGAAGTCGCACTCAAGTGCCCGACCGAGATCGCGATCACCGACCGGCGCGAAAAGGAACTGAGCGACCTCGGTTTCATCCCGCTCGTGCATTGCAAGAACACCGACTACGCAGCTTTCTTCGGCGCGCAATCGACGCAGAAGGCCAAGAAGTACAACAGCGACGCGGCCAACGCCAACGCATCGTTGTCGGCGCAACTGCAATACATCTTCGCGGTCTCGCGCATCGCCCATTACATGAAGGCGATGATGCGCGACAAGATCGGCAGCTTCGCCTCGGCGTCGAATGTCGAAACCTATCTCAACAACTGGATCGCCCAGTACGTGGTGATGGACGATTCCGCGACGCAGGAAGTCAAGGCGCAGTACCCGTTGCGCGAGGCGTCGATCCAGGTGTCCGAGATCCCCGGCAAGCCGGGGGCCTACCGTGCGGTCGCCTTCTTGCGTCCGCACTTCCAACTCGACGAGTTGACCGTTTCACTGCGCTTGGTGGCGGAACTTCCGCAATCGGCCAATGCTTGACCCGGTAGTTCCTTAACAACCAACTAAGAAGAGAGATCTACATGAAGGATATCTACGTTAAGTTTGAAGGCGGTGACACCAAGATCGAAGGCGAATCGCGCGACGACAAGCACCCGAAGTGGCTTGAAGTCACCTCGTGGAACCACGTGATCAGCCAGCCGAAGTCGGCGACGTCCAGTACCGCCGGTGGTCATACCGCGGAACGTTGCGAGCACGGCGACATGATCTTCGTGAAGGACATCGATTCGACCAGCCCGTCGATGTGGCTTGCTTGCAGCCAGGGCGACACGTTCAAGAAGGTCACGATCGAGTTCATGCGCGCCAGCGGCAAGGAACGCGTCAACTACCTGACCATCGTGCTGAACAACGTCATCGTCTCGAGCATCGCCCCGGCGGTCGCCGGCGAAGGTCTGCCGACCGAAACGTTCGGCCTGAAGTACGCCTCGGTGAAGTGGACCTACACGGTGCAAGGCATCGATGGCAAGAAGGGCGCCAACAACCCGCAGATGTGGAGCCTGTCGAAGAACAAGGCGACCGAAGCAGTCTGATCGCCGGCTTCGTCTGCAAGGGTCGCGGCATGCGCGCCGCGGCCCTTTTTTTCGGCTGATATTCGAACGCTGTCTCCTTATGGCATCACCAACGCTGACACGCCGAGGCTTCGAGCCGACGCTGTTCGACCGCCTGTTCGACGATGCCCCCGGCTCGCCGCAGGAGACGGTCGTCCAACGATTGACGTTGGAAGAGCTCAAGGACAGCGTGGCCTCCGATCTCGAGGCCTTGCTCAACAGCCGGTGCGCGGCCGAGACCGACGAGATCGAGAAATTTCCGCAGGCCAGCCGTTCGATCGTGCGCTTCGGATTGCCCGATTTCTGCGGCATGACGCTCGCCAGCCCAGCCGATCGCAACAGCGTGTGCCGTTCGCTCGAGCGCGCCATCGCGCAGCACGAGCCGCGCCTGCGCGACGTGCGCGTACGCCTCGAAGTCGACGAACGCAAGAGCAATCAACTCAAGTTCTCGATCGCGGCGTTGCTGGTCGTCAACCCTGCGCGCGAAGTCGTGAGTTTCGACGCATTACTGCAGCCGTCAACGCTGCAATACTCCGTCAGCCGCGGACGCCGTCTGGCGACCTGACATGGAAGATCTACTCCCTCATTACGAACGCGAGCTGACGTTTCTCAGGCGTCATGCGCGCGAGTTTGCCGAACGCTATCCCAAGGTGGCGGGGCGGCTTGCGCTCGCCGGCGACGCGGTCGAAGACCCGCACGTCGAGCGGCTGCTCGAATCCTTCGCGCTGCTGACCGCGCGCGTACACAAGAAGCTCGACGACGAGTTTCCGCAGTTCACCGAAACCCTGCTCGAAGTGCTGTACCCGCACTACCTGCGGCCGTTTCCCGCGTGTTCGATCGCGCGCTTCGATCCGGGCAGCGCGGCGGCGCAACTCAGTGCCGCGGTGCGCATTCCGCGCGGCGCCTTGCTGATGACGCGCCCGGTCAAGGGCATCGCGTGCAAATTCAGGACCGGCAGCGACGTGGATGTCGCGCCCATTCGCGTGGCGAACGCGACCTACCATGCCTCCGCACGCGCGCCCGAGCATGTGCGCCTGCCGGCCGACGCCGCGGCGTGGATTTCCATCACCTTCGAGCTCACCTCGCCGCAAGCCGCATTGCCCACCTTTGGCATCGATCGCCTGCGCATGTTCCTCGACGGCGAGCCTTCGCTCGTCGCCGCGATCCGCGAAGCGCTGTTGCGCCGGGCCGGCGCGATGTACGTCGAATGCGACGCGCGCGGCATCTGGCATGCACTGGGCGACGATCGGCCGAAGGTCTTCGGCTTCGACGATGACGACGCGCTGATCGAATTCGATGCGCGTTCGCATCCGGCCTACCGATTGCTGACCGAGTATTTCGCCTTTCCCGAGAAGTTCAACTTCGTCGATCTGCCGCTCGCGCGCATGGCCGAGCATGTGCAACTGAGCCGTCGCTTCACCGTGCACATTCCGGTGCGCGGCTTGCGCACCGATTCGACCGAAAGCCGGCTGCTCGAGCGGCTCAACGGCAATCAGTTCGTGCTCGGCTGCGTGCCGGTCGTCAACCTGTTCCGCCAAGCCGCCGATCCGATCCGGGTCACCAATACCAAATCGAGTTATCCGCTGGTGGCCGACGCGCGCCGCGCGCAAGCCTTCGAGATCTATTCGGTCGACGCGGTGCGCCGCGTGCGCCAGACCGCCGAGGGCGACAGCGTCGAGACCTTGCGCGCGTTCTATTCGCTGCATCACGGCGACACACGCCGCGACGCCGGGCGCTACTGGTATGTGCATCGCGACGGCGCCGTGGCCGATCGCAGTCCCGGCTACGAACAAGAAATTTCCATCGTCGACATCGGCTTCGATCCGAGCGTCGAACAGACCGACACCTTGTCGATCGAACTGACCTGCACCAATCGCGATCTACCCTCGCAATTGCCGATCGGTCTGGCCGATGGCGATCTGTTCATGGAAGGCGGCACCGTCGCCAAGACCATCGCGATGCTGCGCCGGCCCACGCGCACCATGCATTTCGAGCGCGGTCGCGGCGCGTTGTGGCGCTTGATCTCGCATTTGTCGCTCAATCATCTTTCGCTGGCCGACAACGGCGTGAACGTGCTGCGCGAAACCTTGCGTCTGTACGACCTCGCGTGCTCGCAAAGCAACTCGCAGCAGATCGACGGCATCGTCGCGATCGAAAGCAAACCGACCACCGCGTGGCTGCCCGGCAATCCGTTCCCGTGCTTCGTGCGCGGCATCGAGGTGCGCCTGACCATCGACGAAGACGGCTACGTCGGCAGCGGCATCTATCTGTTCTCGCAAGTGCTCGACAGCTTCTTCGGGCTGTATGTGCACGCGAACAGTTTCATCCAGCTCGTGATCGTGTCCAAGCGCACCGGCGCCGAGATTCTCAAATGTCCTCCGCACAACGGCGAATCGATCCTGGCGTAATCACGCGCCTGCTCGATGCGCCCGAGCGCTTCGAGTTTTTCCAGGCGATGCGCGTCATCGAGGCCTGGCATGCGCGCCATCCGCGCGGCAAGCGCGGCGACGCCTTCACCGACGCGGTGCGCGTGCGCAACTCGTTGTCGATGGCGTTCCCAGCTTCCGAGATCGAAGCCTTGACGGCCGAAGAACCCGCGACGCCCGACGATCTGCCGCGCATCGAAATCACGCCTGCGTTCTTCGGCTTGCTGGGCAATCTCGGCGCCTTGCCGCTGGTGTACACCGAGCGCATTGCCTCGCGCGAGTTGTACATGCGCGACCGCGCCGCGCGCGCCTTCCTCGATGTCTTCACCCATCGCGCCGCGATGCTGTTCTACGGCGCCTGGAAGAAATACCGCCTGGGGCTGCAATACGAACTCGATCAACGCGAGCGCTTCGTGCCGCAAGTGCTGGCCCTGGCGGGGCTCGGGCACAAGCAATTGCGCGATCGGGTCGAGGATGCTGATCAGGGCATCTCGGCCGAGGCGATCGCGTATTACGCCGGAGCGATCCGGCATCGGCCGATCTCGGCCCAATTGCTGGCGCGCGTGCTGACCGATTACTTCAAGGTGCCGGTCGAGGTGCAGCAATTCGTCGGCCGCTGGTACGACATTCCCGACGCGCAGTTGTCGCGTCTGGGTTCGCCCACCGCGCGCCTGGGCGCCACCGCCTGTTCGGGCAAACGCATTTGGCAACGGCATTTGCGCATGCGGCTGGCCATCGGCCCGCTCGATCACGCCACCTTCTCGACCTTCTTGCCCGGCGGCAGTGCGGCGCGTCCGCTGGCGCGGTTCGCGACCTTGCTGGTCGGCCACAGCTTCGAGCTCGAAGTGCAGCTCATCCTGCGCCGCGAGGCGATCCGCCCGGTCTCGCTCGGGC
>CAYUYC010000125.1:0-9743 GCA_964448945.1 uncultured Burkholderiaceae bacterium | reverse complement strand
CCGACCCTGGTGATCGGCGGCACCTATGACGCCTCGACGCTGCCGGACGAGGTCCGTGCGCTGGCTCAGGCGATCCCCGGCGCGCGCTATCTCGAACTCGAAGCGGCGCATTTGTCGAACTGGGCTTGCGCGCCGGTGTTCAACGCTGCGGTGATGGAGTTTCTGCTGGCGCGTCATTGACGTCCCATCGCCAGCGATCGCCCGGTGGGTACCTGGCGCGAAGGCCCGTGAGCCCGACTGCTAGAATCCGCGCCTCGCTCAGCACGCGATCTGCCCGTAGCTCAGCTGGATAGAGCAACGGCCTTCTAAGCCGTAGGTCGGGGGTTCGACTCCCTCCGGGCAGGCCAGTTTCTGCCATAGGCAAACCGCCATGCATCCGCGGCCCTTGTGGCATAATCCGCGCTCTTTCCGGTGGTGGACGTAGCTCAGTTGGTAGAGTCCCGGATTGTGATTCCGGCTGTCGTGGGTTCGAGTCCCATCGTCCACCCCACCCCTTCCTGCTTTTCTCCCCGGTAGCAACACGCATGCGGACGGTGCTACCGTGCGCGCGATACCAAGCTCTTGCCGGTCGACGCCGAGCGTCACCGCAACCATTCAAACGCCCATGAGAACCGTCGACGAACAACGCGTCGCCATTGCGAGCACATGGATCAGCGTGGGGGTGAACCTCGTGCTGGTCGTCACCCAGATCGTGGTGGGCGTGATCGCGCGCTCGCAGGCCTTGGTGGCCGATGGTCTGCATTCGGCGTCCGACATCGTGGCCGACGTGATCGTGTTGTTCGCGGCGCGCCACGGCAACGTCGCGGCCGATGACGATCACCCCTATGGCCATCTGCGCTTCGAGACCTTCGCGTCCTTGTTGCTGGGGCTGATCCTGGTGGCCACGGGCGTGGGGCTCGCGTTCTCGGCGGCCACGCGCCTGGCCGACGGCGGCAGCTTGAGCGCGGTGCATCCCATGGCGCTGGTGATCGCGGTGTTCACCCTGATCTGCAAGGAAGGGCTGTTTCGCTACATGCGCCGCATCGGCGAGCGGCTGCGCTCTTCGATGCTGGTGGCCAATGCCTATCACGCGCGCGCCGATGCGGCTTCGTCATTGGTCGTGGCCATCGGTATCGGCGCCAATCTCGCGGGCTGGCATGCGATGGATGCGATCGCTGCCGCGATCGTAGGCTTCATGGTCGCGCGTTCGGGCTGGCAGTTTGCCTGGGCCGCGTTCCATGATCTGACCGACCATGCCCTGAGCGCCGACGAGATCGCGGCGATCGAACGGACCATCCTCGGCATCGAAGGCGTGCGCGGCATGCACGAATTGCGCACCCGGCGCATGGGCGATTGGGCGGCCATCGATGTGCATGTGCTGGTCGGCTCGCGCTTGTCGGTCTCCGAAGGGCATCTCATCGCCGAACGGGTGCGCGCCGCGGTGCGCGCCGAGCATCGCGTGATCGAAGCCATCGTGCACATCGACCCTGCCGACGCGCATCAGGTCACGCGCTTGTTGCGTCGACCGACGCGCGAAGCGCTCATGCGTGTGCTGCGGCATGAACTGCCCGAAGCCAAGCTCGATCGCCATACGCTGCGCCTGCATTACCTCGACACCGGCGTGGAGGTCGAACTCGAACTCGCGGCCGATGCCGATGCGCAGGAATGCGATCAGATCGAACACGCGGTGCGACGCCTCGCGACCGAGTTCGATGGCCATGTGATGGTCGTGCGGGTCAGTCGCGCCACCAGCGCGGCGACGACCGCCGCACCGCTCGGCGACCCCGCGCTCAACGACTCCTGACGCCAGTGTCGCGCGCTCAGGGCGCGGCGGTCTTGGGCGCGTACTCGCACAGATCGGCAATGCCGCAACGCCAGCATTCGGGCGTGCGGGCCTTGCACACATAACGGCCGTGCAAGATCAGCCAATGATGGCAATCGTGCCGGTATTCCTCGGGCACGACCGCGAGCAGCGCTTGTTCCACTGCCTCGGGTGTCTTGCCGGGCGCGAGGCCGATGCGATTGGCGACGCGAAAGATATGCGTGTCGACCGCGATCGTCGGCTGGCCGAACACCACGTTGAGCACCACGTTGGCCGTCTTGCGTCCGACGCCGGGCAGTCGTTCGAGCGCTTCGCGTTCGGCCGGCACCATGCCGCCATGACGTTCGATGAGGATGCGGCAGGTCTGGATGAGATGCCGGGCCTTGCTGCGGTACAGCCCGATGGTGCGGATGTAATCGGCCAGACCGTCTTCACCCAGCGCGAGGATCTGTTGCGGCGTGTTGGCCACGGCGAACAATTTGCGCGTGGCCTTGTTCACGCTCACATCGGTCGCCTGCGCCGACAGCAGGACTGCAGCGAGCAACTCGAACGGCGTGGTGTATTCGAGCTCGGTGGCTGGCATCGGCTCCGCGGCCTTGAAGCGCGCAAAGATCTCGGCGCGGGTCGCGGGCGTCATCGTGATCGCTGCGGGTTCAGAGTCCGCGTTCGCGAGCGCGTTGGCGCGCGCGCTCGAGTGCGGCGGCCACCGTGCTGCGCTTGCGCAAGTCTTGCGGCGTGATGTCGGTCTTGGCGTCGAACTCGGCGAGCTTGGACACCGCCTTGGCTTCGAGCCAGCGTTCGTGTTCGCGCTGTTCACGCTCCAGGCGCACTGCGCGCGCCTCGAAGCGCGCGCGGGCCGCGCGGGCGTCGGCGTCGGTCCAGGCGGGTACCGGCGTCGCGTCGGGCAGGGTCGGGCGCATCTCGATGCAATCGACGGGGCAGGGCGGCACGCACAGATCGCAGCCGGTGCACAACTCGGCGACGACGGTATGCATGCGTTTGTTGGTGCCGACGATCGCATCGACCGGACAGGCTTTGATGCACAGCGTGCAGCCGATGCAATGCGCTTCGAGCACATAGGCGACGCGGCGCGGTGCTTCGACGCCGCAGGCAGGGTCGAGCGGCAAGGGCGCGCGCCCGAGCAAGGCCGCGAGTTTGGCGATGCCAGCGGCGCCGCCGGGCGGGCAGCGATTGATCGGCGCATCCGCATGCACGATCGCTTCGGCATACGGGCGGCAACCTGCATGACCGCACTTGGTGCACTGGGTTTGCGGCAACACCGCCAACACGGTTTCGGTGTCGATGGCGTCGGGCTTCTGGGTGGTCTGATTCACGTCAAGCATTGTAGCGAGTCGTCGCGTTCGCTTCGCGGTGCCATGGCATACACTGGCGCGACCCGACGGGCTTGCCCGTACTTCGATTCTTCCCCGGTCGCCCCCATGAACCGAGCGCGTGCGATGCCGCGACGCGAAAGCGAGTCAGTTTCTGCCGACGATGCACCGGCGCGAGCGCATGCCAAGCGCGACCCCGAGGGCACGCGGCGACGCATCCTCGATGCCGCCACCGACGAATTCGCGCGCGGCGGTTTTGCCGGCGCCCGCGTGGATCGCATTGCCCAAGGCGCCGAAGCCAACGAGCGCATGCTCTACTACTACTTCGGCAACAAGGAAGGGCTGTTCCGCGCGGTACTCGAGCACGCCTACCTCAAGCTGGTCGAGGCCGAACGCGCGCTCGCGCTCGATGCGCTCGCGCCCGACGATGCGATGCGCGCATTGATCGCCTTCATCTGGCGCTATTACGTCGATCACCCCGAACTCATCACCCTGGTCAACAGCGAGAACCTGCATCAGGCCAAGCACCTGAAGGACAGTCCCAAGGTGCACGACCTGCTCGGCCCCACGGTGCAGATCATCGAAGGCATTCTGCGGCGCGGCGAAACGGCGGGCGTGTTTCGCTCGGGCATCGATCCGATGCAGTTGTATGTCTCGATCGCGTCGCTGGGTTACTTCCATTTGTCCAACCGGCACACCTTGTCGGCGGTGCTGGGCGTGGACATGACCAGCGCCGCGATGCTCGCGGCGCACCTGCGGCACAACACCGAACTCGTCATGACGTTCTTGCGCACCCGGCCCTGAGGGCGGCGCGCACGGCAGCGCTCAGCGCAAGGTGGCCAGCACCGGCGCGTGATCGGAGGGTTGGGGTTTCTTGCGCTCGGCACGATCGATGGTGCAACTCGTGCACGCCTGCGCAAGCGACGCGGTCAGCAGAATGTGATCGATGCGCAGTCCGCGGTTCTTCTGAAACCCGAGCTGGCGATAGTCCCACCACGAGAAACTTTTCTCGGGCTGGTTGAACAGACGAAACGCGTCTTTCATGCCGAGCGCGACGAGTGCGCGGAAACGCTCGCGTTCGGGTTCCGAGCACAGAATCTGTCCGGCCCACGCGGCCGGATCGTGCACGTCGCGATCTTCGGGAGCGATGTTGTAATCGCCGAGCAAGGCCACGTGTTCGTGTGCCGCCATCTCGCGCGCGACATGCGCGTGCAGCGCATCGCACCAGTCGAGCTTGTAGCGGTATTTGTCGCTGCCCACTTCCTGCCCGTTCGGGAAATAGGCGCAGATCACGCGGACCGGTGCCGACGAGGGGCCGACGGTGGCCGTCAGCACGCGCTGTTGTTCGTCGTCGAATCCGGGGATGTTGCGCACCACGTCGCGCGCGTCTTCCCGGGTGAGGATGGCGACCCCGTTATAGGTCTTCTGGCCGGAGAACGAGGCGCGATAACCGCATTGCTCGAAGGCCGCGACCGGGAACTTGTCGTCGGTGAGCTTGGTTTCCTGCAGGCACAACACATCCACCGGATTGGCCGCGAGCCAGGCCGTGACGTGCGGCAAACGCACGTTCAGGCTGTTGACGTTCCAGGTGGCGAGTTGCATGGACCTGAGGCGAGGCGATCAAACAAGACGCGCGACATGCCAAGCACGGGCGAGGTACGTCGCGCGCGATTCAGAAGCGGATGTTGGTGGGGTTGTTCGGATCGCTGGCCGACGAGGCTCCGGCCGGCGGCGGGGGAACGGTTTGCGGCGCGTTGCGCGGCTTGGCCGTCGCCGTGGGGGCCTTGACCGGCGCAGCGGCCGTGGGCGCCGGGTTGCTGTAACTGCCCGGCGGCGGAGCGCTCTTGGGATAGCCCGCGATGTCGAGTGCCGAACCCCAGGCCGCGGCGCTGAAGTTGGTCTGCTTGTTCGTGCCGACCGTCAGCGCCGGCACGCTGTTGCCGAGCTGATGCGACTTCATGTAGGCCGCGTCGTCACTGGTGGTGATGGTCTTCTCGGTGAACGGCACGCCGCGCTGATTGAGAAAGCGTCGGCCTTCGTCGCACGGGCCGCAATCGGGCGCGGTGTACAGCGTGACCGGAAAATTCTCGACCGCGCGCCGCAGTTCGTAGGGCATGCGCGCAGTGTCGAAGGTCGGCGCGTCGCTCGAGAAATTGCGTTGCTGCACATTGCGCGCGTCGGTGGGCGGCGGCTGGTCGGAATACACGGTACGCCCATCGGGGGTGGTGTACTTGTACTGCGCGACCGCAGACGACGCGGCCAGCGCGAGGATGACGAAGGCGGTGCTGCGTTTCATCACGACTCCTGGCGATCGGTTCAGGCGGGAACCGCAGCAGGCTGCGGATCGGCCATGCCATTGTGCCGCATGAGGGCATCGATCGTCGGCTTGCGTCCCCGGAACGCCACAAACGAATCGAGCGCCGGCCGGCTGCCGCCCACGGCGAGGATCTCGTCGAGGAAGCGTCGGCCCGCCTGGGCATCGAGCACGCCTTCTTCTTCGAAGCGGCCATAGGCATCGGCCGACAGCACCTCGGCCCATTTGTAGCTGTAATAGCCCGCCGCGTAGCCGCCCGCGAACACATGGGTGAAGCTGTTCTGGAAACGATGGTAGGCAGGCGGCAACACCACCGCGACCTGCGCGCGCACTTCGTCGAGCAATTGCTGGACGGTCTTGTTGCCGTCGACATCGAAATCGCTGTGCAGGCGCATGTCGAACAAGGCGAACTCCATCTGGCGCACGGTCTGCATGCCGGCCTGGAAATTCTTGGCCGCGATCATGCGGTCGAACAAGGCACGCGGCAGCGGGGCGCCGGCCTCGACGTGCGAGGTCATGTGTTCGAGCACTTCCCATTCCCAGCAGAAGTTCTCCATGAACTGGCTCGGCAATTCGACCGCATCCCATTCGACGCCGTTGATGCCCGATACCGCGAGATCGTCCACGCGCGTGAGCATGTGATGCAGACCATGGCCGAATTCATGGAACAAGGTCAGGACTTCATCGTGGGTGAACAGCGCGGGCTTGTCGCCGACCGGCGCAGAGAAATTGCAGGTGAGGTAGGCCACCGGCGTTTGCGTGTCACCGCGCGTCAGGCGACGGCGCGAGCGCGCATCGTCCATCCAGGCGCCCGAGCGTTTGCCGGGCCGCGCGTACAGGTCGATGTAGAACTGGGCCACCAACTGCCCTTGCGGATTCTCGATGCGAAAGAAGCGCACATCCGGATGCCAGACCGGCGCGGTGTCGGGTTTGACGCGCACCGCGAACAAGGTCTCGATCACGCGGAACAGACCTTCGAGCACCTTGGGCTCGGGGAAGTACTGCTTCACTTCCTGATCGGAAAACGCATAGCGGCGCTCGCGCAGCTTCTCCGAGGCGTAAGCCACGTCCCAGGGCTGCAGCGCATCGATGCCGAGGTGTTCCTTGGCGAAGGTGCGCAATTCGGCCATGTCGCGCTCGGCGTACGGCTTGGCGCGCGCCGCCACGTCGTCGAGAAAGGCGATCACTTCTGCCGGCGTCTGCGCCATCTTGGGCATCAGCGACACCTCGGCGAAATTGCGATAGCCCAGCAGCGCGGCCTCTTCGGCGCGCAAACGCAGCAACTGGTCGATGAGGGTGGTGTTGTCCCATTCGGGCTTGCCGAATTCGGCGGCCTTGGTGGCGTTGGCCTTGTAGACCGTTTCGCGCAGCGCCCGATCGTCGGCGTATTGCAGCAGCGGGAAATACGAGGGGAAGTGCAGGGTGAACTTGTAGCCGGAGGCGCCGTCCTTGGCGGCCTTTTCGGCCGCGGCCTGGAGCGCATCGGCCGGCACGCCGTTCAAGCGGCTGGCGTCGGGCAGGCTCAGGCTCCAATCGTTGGTGGCATCGAGGACGTTCTCGGAATAGCGCTGCGATACCGCGGCCTGTTCTTCCTGGATCGCGGCAAAGCGCGCCTTCTTGTCCTCGGGCAGTTCGGCGCCGCCCAGGCGGAAGTCGCGCAAGGCATTCTCGATCGTCTTGCGACGCGCGGCGCTCAATGCCGAAAACTCGGGTGCGGCCTGCAAGGCCTTGTACTTGGAGAACAGCGCGAGGTTCTGGGCCAGTGCAGTCCAGAACTCGGTGACGCGCGGCAGATTCTCGTTGTAGGCCGCGCGCAATTCGGGCGTATCGGCGACGGCATTGAGATGTCCGACGGCGCTCCACGCGCGCGACAGGCGCTCGGTGCAGTTTTCGAGCGGCTCGACGAACCCGTCCCAGGTGGCGGGCGTTTGGGGCGATTCGAGTTGGGCGATGACGCCGCGGCATTCGGCGATGAGTTGGTCGATCGCCGGGGTCACATGCGTCGGGCGGATCTCGCCGAAACGCGGGAGCGAAGAAAAATCGAGCAGCGGATTCATGGTCGGCTGTGCGGGCAAAGTGCGTGAACTGGAAAGGCGCACAGTATAGGCGGCGCCGTGCCGACGCTTGCCACGCTGCAGGCAGGGGTTTACGCGAGAAGGCGAGCGCAGCGCGGCGCGCTTGCGCCGCGGGTCAGAGTGCGAGCGCGTGCGGCTTGCGTTCGCGCAGCGCCAATTCGCCGGCTTCGAGCGTGTTTTGCAGCAGCATGGTGATGGTCATGGGCCCCACGCCGCCCGGGACCGGCGTGATCCAGCCCGCGACTTCGCGCACGCCGGCAAAATCGACGTCGCCGCAAAGCTTGCCTTCGTCGTTGCGGTTCATGCCCACGTCGATCACGACCGCGCCGGGCTTGACCATGTCGGCGGTCAGCACGTTGCGCCGCCCCACGGCGGCGACGATCACATCGGCCTGACGCGTCATCGCGCCCAGATCACGCGTTGCGCTATGGCAGATGGTGACGGTGGCGTTGGCCGCCAAGAGCAGCATCGCCATCGGCTTGCCGACGATGTTGCTGCGGCCGATCACGACCGCATGCTTGCCTTTGAGGTCATAGCCGATGCTCTCGAGCATCTTCATGCAGCCATAGGGTGTGCACGGCTTGAACCCCGGCTGGCCGACCATCAGTGCGCCGGCGCTGGCAACGTGAAAGCCGTCGACGTCCTTGTCCGGCGAGATCGCTTCGATCACCTTGTGCGCATCGATATGCGGCGGCAGCGGCAATTGCACCAGGATGCCGTGGACCGCGGGATCGCGATTGAGCTCGGCGATGCGGTCGAGCAGCGCGCCTTCGGGCAGGCTGGCTTCGTAATGAAAGAGCAGCGAATGCAGCCCGGCTTGTTCGCAGGCCTTGACCTTGTTGCGTACGTAGACCTGGCTGGCCGGGTTGTCGCCGACCAGGATGACCGCGAGCCCGGGTTTGATGCCGTTGGCGACGAGGTGGGCGGCGCGCGCTGCGATCTCGCCGCGCAAACGCGCGCTCAGTGCATTGCCATCGATGAGTTGGGCGGTCATGGTCGGATCCTCGGGGCGGGCGCCGACGCGGGGGCCGGCTGGAAGCCCTGCATTTTCGCACGCCCGCCGCGCGGTCCGATTCAGCTCTTGCCGAGCGCGAGCTTGAGCAGGTCGGCCACGTTGGCCACGCCGAGCTTTTCCATCACGTTGGCGCGATGGGCTTCGACGGTCTTGATGCTGATGCTCAGATCGTCGGCGATCTGCTTGTTGAGCCGTCCGGCGACGATGCAGTCGAGCACCTGGCGCTCGCGTTGGGTCAGGCGCGCGAGCTTTTCTTCCGATGCGCGACGGCGCGCGGTATCGATCGCGCTTTCCTGCGCGGTCCGCAGCATGCGTTCGACGATGGCGCGCAATTCGGCTTCGTTGAACGGCTTTTCGATGAAATCGACCGCGCCTTTTTTCATCGTCGTCACCGCCATCGGCACGTCGCCGTGGCCGGTGATGAAGACGATGGGCAGCGAGAAGCGTTTGCCGTTGCCCAGGTCGTTCAGGCGTTCCTGCAACTCCAGGCCGCTCATGCCGGGCATGCGCACATCGAGGATCAGCACGCCGACGCGCGAAGGATCGAAGCTGTCGAGAAAACGTTCGGCCGAATCGAAGCATTGCACGCGGTAGGCATTGGCCTCGAGCAGCCACTTCAGCGAATCGCGCACTGCCTCATCGTCGTCGACGATGAACACGCTGGCGGGCGGCATGGCGGTCGTCTGGGTGGGGGGCGTGATCGGACGCATCGGTGTCAGTTCCTTTTTGTGGTGGCGTGCTCGTCTTGATCGGGGGCGGCCGCTGCATCGTCGGAAGTGGCGCGCGCCAGCGGAAGCAACATGTGGAAGGTGCAACCGCGGCCGTCGGCGTTATTGTCGACCCAAAGTCGCCCTTGGTGAAATTCGACGATCGAGCGACAGATGTTCAGGCCCATGCCCATGCCCTCGGTCTTGGTCGAATAGAAGGGCTCGAACAACTTCGCCTGGGCCGATGCGTCGATGCCGGTGCCGCGGTCGATCACGTCGATGACCACATGTCCGGCGCCGGCGCGCACGCGCAGCGTCAGCACGCGCTCGGGCGATTGCGCCATGGCTTCGATCCCGTTCTTCATCAGGTTGATCAGGACCTGTTCGATGAGGATGGGGTCGACCGAGATTTGCGGGAGATCGTCGGGCACGTCGAGTTCGATGCGCGCTGCACGGCGCGCGGCGTCGATCTCGACGAGGCCGCGCGCGTCGTCGATCAC
>CAYUYC010000124.1:0-9846 GCA_964448945.1 uncultured Burkholderiaceae bacterium | reverse complement strand
CCACAGGGCGGGTTCAGTGCCGGATGGCGTTCAGGTCCCGTTGGCCGAGTTGCCTGCGGACCTACGCAACCAGCGCAAGCGCATCCCGCCCGGCCGGGTAGTGCAACTGTTCCGACGCGTCGGTCGCCGCGCACCAGACCGCTTCCGCCACATCCGTCGGGCGCGTCACCTCGGTGACTTGTCCGAAGGCCGCGAAGACGTTTTGCGCGTAGGCGGCGTAGGGCTCGGTGATGAGCCCTTGCATGCGTGCGCCGCCGTTCGCGGTGAAACGCGTGTCGGGGCCATAGCCGGGTTCGACCAGCCTGACGCGGATGCCGAATGGCTGAAGCTCGTGCACGAGCGAAGCGGTGAAACCCTGGACCGCGGTCTTGCTGGCCGTGTACGCGGCCACCAGCGGGAACGGCGCGAGCGTCGCGCTCGAGGTGATATTGATGATCGTGCCGGTGCGGCGTTCGCGAAACTGCGGCAAGAAGGCCTGTGTCATCGCCATCGTGCCAAAGGTATTCGTCTCGAACAGCTCGCGTATCGTCGGCATCGGCGTGGCTTCGAAAGCGCCGAGCGCGCCGATGCCAGCGTTGTTCACCAGCACATCGATCGGCCCGGCCGCGTCGACGGCCCTGGCGATGCTTTGCGCGTCGGTGACATCCAGTGCGAGCACGCGCAGGTGCTCCGATCCGGGCAACAGATCCTCGCGCGGCGTGCGCATCGTGGCGATGACGTTCCAACCTCGGGCGAGGAAGTGGCGCGCGGTTTCGAGCCCGTAACCCGACGAGCAGCCGGTGATCAAGATGGTCTTCATGGCAGTCCTTGGTTGCGTTGTACTGGCCGAACGATAGAGCCACGCTCAAGGATCATCTACAATCAAAAATCCAAATTTTGTTTGCATTCGTCCAGACATGGTCGATCCGCTTTCCGAGGTCATCGCATTGCTGCAACCCGGCACCGTGCTTTCCAAGGGCATCAGTGGCGCCGGACGCTGGGCGGTGCGGTATTCGAAATTTGGTCACCCCAGCTTTTGCGCGGTGCTGGACGGTGCGTGCATGTTGGCCGTCGATGGCGAGCCGCCGGCAACGCTGGAAGCGGGCGATTTCGTGCTGCTGCCGGCCACGCCGGGATTCACGATGTCGAGCTTCGAGCCGGCGAAGCCGAAGAAGCTGGACCCCGAGCTTGCCGCCCGGCAGACGTGCGAGGTACGGCATGGTCGGCAGGACGGCCCGCCGGATGTTCGTCTGCTCGGCGGGTATTTCGTTTTCGGCTCGCCCGATGCGGCACTGCTCGTGTCCTTGTTGCCGCAGTTGATGCATGTGCGCAGGCAGGCGCGGCTGGTCACGCTGGTCCAGCTGGTGGGCGAAGAATCGCAGCAGCAACGGCCCGGACGCGAACTCGTGCTGTCGCGGCTCGTGGAGGTGCTGCTCATCGAGAGCCTGCGTTCGAGCACCGGGGCCGAGGCATCGCCAGGACTTTTGCGTGGCTTGGCCGATGCACGCCTCGCGGTCGCGATTCGCGAGATGCACGGGCACCCGGAACGGTCGTGGACCATGGAGCAACTGGCGAAGGCAGCAGCGCTCTCGCGCTCGGCGTTCTTCGAGCGGTTCACGCGGTCCGTCGGTGTGCCGCCGATGGAATACCTGTTGTCATGGCGCATGGCGCTGGCGAAGTCCTTGCTGCGCGTAGGCGAACGAAGCATCGCCGAAGTGGCTGAGCGCGTCGGCTACAGCTCGGCCAGCACCTTCAGCACGGCCTTCAGTCGGTATGTCGGTCAGCCTCCCGCGAGATTTGCTCGCGGAGGTTGTTGACGAGTGCAGCGTCGGCGCCAGTCAAGACGCCGGCAATCTGACGTTTGAGGGGCGAAAGACGCGATGAAGCAAACCATGTCAGTCGGCGTTCATCCAGGCGACGCGCCGGCTCAACCGACCGACCGGTTGTTCTTTGCGATCTACCCGGATGCCGAGACCGCGGCGCGAATTGGTCAGCTTGCCAAGCATCTGCGTGAAGACCAGCAATTGCGCGGCAAGCCTTTGGAGGTGGACCGGTTTCACATCACGCTCTTTCACCTTGGTGATCACGCCGGACTTCCCCAGGGTGTGGTCGCCTCGGCCAAGCAAGCGGCGCAGACGTTCACCGCCGCCAGGTTCGATGTCGAATTCGATTACGCCGAGAGCTTCCACGGCCGACCCCGCAATCGACCGTTCGTCCTGCGCGGCGATGGTGGACTCGCGGCGCTGATGCGCTTTCAGCAAGCACTCGGTGTCGCCTTGCGGCATGCCGGCCTCGGATGCTGGGTCGGAACGCCATATGTGCCGCATGTGACCTTGCTGTACGACGACCGCGCCGTGGCGCGATGCGATGTCGCACCGATTCGGTGGACGGCGCAGGAATTCGTCCTGGTGCACAGCCTGTTGGGGCGGCACACCCATTTGTCCTTGGCACACTGGCCGCTGGTCGGCTGAGCGGATGGCGCTTGCGCGAAGCGCTATATCCTTGCGCCGTGCCGCTTGGCCATCTCGCGACCTGACCAAGAAAGTCCAACCGCCTTGAACCCTCGCAAACCCGACGCACTCTTCATGCGCATGGCGCTCGACCAGGCGCACAACGCAGCGATCATCGGCGAAGTGCCGGTCGGCGCCGTCATCGTCAAGGATGGCGAGGTCATCGCCACCGGTTTCAATCAGGTCATCACCCAGAGCGATCCGACCGCGCATGCCGAGATCGTGGCGCTGCGCCAGGCCGCGACCAAGCTCGGCAACTATCGGCTGCCGGGCTGCGAACTGTTCGTCACGCTCGAGCCGTGTGCGATGTGCGTGGGTGCGATGCTGCATGCCCGGATGGAGCGCGTGGTGTTCGGCGCGCCCGACCCCAAAACCGGCGCATGCGGCGGCGTGGTCGATCTCGGCGCGATTGCGCAGATCAATCATCAGACCTGGTTCGAGGGCGGCGTGATGGCCGAGCCCTGCGGGCAGGTGTTGCGCGAGTTCTTTGCCGCGCGGCGCGCGAAGACCCTGCCCGAAACCCGCATGCCGATCGACGAGACCGACTTCTAGGAGCGCCACGCATGGCTGCACGCACCATCGCCTTCGTGGCGCCCTCGGGTTGGATCGGCGACACGACCACGCTCGATCGCGCCGCAGGCTACTTTGCGCGCCAAGGCTGGACGGTGCAGGCCGACGATGCGGTCTTCGAGCGGCACGAGCGTTTTGCCGGTGACGATGCCTTGCGTGCCGCCGCCTTGATGCAGGCCGGCACCGACCCGGGCGTGGAACTCGTGATGGCGGCGCGCGGCGGCTATGGCTTGTCGCGTCTGCTCGATGGCTTGGATTGGAAGGCGCTGGGCAAGTCCTCGGCGTTGTTCGTCGGGCATTCGGATTTCACGGCCTTTCATCTGGCCTTGCTGGCCAAGACCGGGCGCATCAGCTTTGCCGGTCCGATGGCGAGCTTCGACTTCGGCGCTGCCAAGCCCAGCGCATTCATGGAACGCAATTTCTGGCGCGTGCTCGAGCACGACGAAGTGATCGTCGACGTGGATGCCGTGCGCCAGCCCAAGGTCGATGTCGAAGGCACCTTGTGGGGCGGCAATCTGGCGCTCGTCACCGCGCTGGTGGGCACGCCCTATCTGCCCAAGATCAAGCACGGCATCTTGTTCCTCGAAGACGTGGCCGAGCATCCCTATGCGATCGAACGCATGCTCTATCAGCTCCGGCACGCGGGCGTACTCGACAAGCAGCGCGCGGTCGTGCTCGGCCATTTCACCGACTACCGGCTCGGCGTCAACGACAACGGCTACGACTTCGACGCGATGGTCGCGCATGCACGGCGCACGTTCGACGTTCCCATCCTGACCGGATTGCCATTCGGCCATGTGCACGACAAATTGACCTTGCCAGTCGGCGCGCATTGCCATCTGCAATCGCGGCGTGGCGGGTACCGGCTGTACATCGGCGGGTATCCGACGCTCGGCTAGCGCGAGACGGCAGCGCACGCAATGCCGATTGCATCTGCGGACTTTCCCTCAGTTCGCCAGGGCAGGGGATCGCGCAGAATACGCGCCGCCTCGTACGTAGTGCTCGCGTGCCTGGGCATCGAGCAGCATTGAACAGCTAAGGAGTCCGGCATGCAGGCTTTGCTCGCGTTGTCACGTGCGATCGACCAGTTGATGGAATTCATCGGTGCCGGCGTCAAATGGCTGGTCTTCGTCGCGGTGCTCATCTGCGCCGGCCATGCATTCACGCGGTATGCCTTCAACTGGAGTTCGATCGGCCTGTCCGAAATCCAGTGGTACCTCTTCGCCGCGGTCTTCCTGCTGTATGCCGCCACCGCGCTCAAACGCAATCTGCATGTGCGCATCGATGTGATCGCCGGGCATCTGTCGCCCCGTGGGCACGCGGTGCTCGACATTCTCGGCGCCTTGTTGTTCCTGCTGCCCTTCGCGATCGTGCTGCTGGTGTTCAGCTGGAACATCTTCGAGATTTCGTTCACCTCCAAAGAAATGTCGAACGACCCGGGCGGGCTGATCCGCTGGCCGGTCAAGGCCTTGGTTCCCGCGGGATTCGCCTTGCTGGTGCTGCAGGCGATCTCCGAGATCATCAAGCGCGTGGCTTTTCTGATGGGCCTGATCGACGACCCCACGCCCAAGCATTCGCTCGACGACACCGCGGAGCTCGAAGCCGCGATCCAGTCCCACACCGCCGCGCCCGATCAGCGTTGATCGCGCCACCACATCCCAGATTCGACCGACGACAGGACGCCTCGCGATGACCGAATTCCTTGTGGCCAACATGGCGCCGATCATGTTCGGCTCCCTCGTGGTCTTCTTGCTGGCCGGTTACCCGGTCGCATTCGCGTTGGCGGCGGTCGGCTTGTTGTTCGGATTCATCGGCATCGAACTCGGCCTGTTGCATCCCGCACTCTTGCAGGCCTTGCCCGAACGGGTGTTCGGGATCATGCGCAACGAGACCTTGTTGGCGATCCCGTTCTTCACCTTCATGGGGCTGATACTCGAGCGATCGGGCATGGCCGAAGACCTGCTCGACACCATCGGGCAATTGTTCGGGCCGATCCGTGGCGGCGTCGCTTACGCGGTGATCTTTGTCGGTGCCTTGCTGGCCGCCACCACCGGCGTGGTCGCCGCTTCGGTCATTTCGATGGGGCTGATCTCGCTGCCCATCATGATGCGTTACGGCTACGACAAGCGCGTCGCCACCGGCGTCATCGCGGCCTCGGGCACCTTGGCGCAGATCATCCCGCCGTCGCTGGTGTTGCTGGTGCTGGCCGATCAGCTCGGTCGCTCGGTCGGCGACATGTATGCGGGCGCCTTCATTCCCGGCTTCATCCTGACCGGCATGTACGCCGGCTATGTGTTGTTGTTGTCGATCTTCAAGCCCGAGACCGTTCCGGCGCTCCCGCCCGAGGCGCGCAGCCTGCGCGGCAGCAAGTTGGCGCTGCGTGTGGTGACCTCGCTGATTCCGCCGCTGGTGCTGATCTTCCTGGTGCTCGGCACGATCTTCCTGGGCATCGCCACGCCGACCGAAGGCGGCGGCATGGGGGCTTTGGGCGCGGTGATCCTCGCGCTCATCAATCGCCGCCTCGATCTGAAATTGTTTCGTCAGGCGCTCGAAACGACGGCCGGGCTGTCGACCTTCGTGCTGTTCATCCTGATCGGCTCGACGGTGTTCGGTCTGACCTTCCGCGCCGTCAACGGCGATCTGTGGGTGGAGCACTTGCTGATCGGCTTGCCGGGCGGGCAGCTCGGTTTCCTGATCGTGGTGAACGTCCTGATCTTCGTCCTGGCGTTCTTCCTGGACTTCTTCGAACTCGCCTTCATCCTGGTGCCCTTGCTGGCGCCGGTGGCGGACAAGCTCGGCATCGATCTGATCTGGTTCGGCGTGCTGCTGGGCGTGAACATGCAGACCTCGTTCATGCACCCGCCCTTTGGCTTCGCGCTGTTCTATTTGCGCAGCGTCGCGCCCAAGTCGGTCAAGACCACCGAGATTTATTGGGGCGCCGTTCCTTTCGTGGTGATCCAGGTGGTCATGGTCGCGCTGATCATCGCCTTCCCCTCGATCGTGCACGTCGACAAGCCCAAGATCGAGCAGGACACCGGGGTGCAGACCGAGTTCGTGCCGACGCCCGCGCCCGAGACGGGCACTCCCGAAGACCCGGCCGCCGCATTCGGCGGTGCACAGGATGGCGGCGCTAACACCGATCCGGCGGCTGCGCCGGTCGAAGACCCGGCAGCGGCATTCCAGGAGAAGAAATAACCGCGGGGCGCAACGCCTCGCGTTCGTTGGCGTCGGCGGGCAGCGCGGCCGCGACGCCAGATCAAGTCAAGTCGAATGCCCGCTCGGCGCTGTGGTGAAACGCCACAAAACGGCCTTTGACCACTGATTCAGGCGATGCCTGGCCGATGGCGCGGCGGGTATGCTGCGGTCGACATCTGCGTCAAACAACCCGCCTGGCGCGCGCGTGCGCGCGAAAAAAAATCTGCCTGCATGTCTCGATTCACGCTGGCCGCCAAGCTATCGATACTGAGCGCGTTGATCGTGGTCGCCACGGCGTCCGCGGTGGCCACGCTCAATCTCGTGCGTACGAGCGCCCAGGAGCACGCCCTCAGGCGCGAGCAGACCAAGGCGATCGCCCATGATCTCGCCGATGCGGTCGGCGCTGCGCTCGCGACCGGCGACAAGGCGGCGATCCTCGCCCGCGTCGAACAATTCAGGCTACCGCCCGATGCGGCGCGTATTGCGGTCTATGGTGACGACACCACGCTCATCGTTGCGCGCGATCAGCATGGCCGGCAATTCACCCCCGATGCGTCGATTCCGGCCGCGCGCGAGCGTTTCATGCGCGCCCCCTTGAGCGACGAGGTCGTGCACGACGACCGACCGCATGCTCGCTATCTGCTTCCGGTGGTCGCACAGGCCACTGACGATCACGCCCCCGTGGTCGGCTACGCCGAAGTCGAAATCGATCTCGCGCCGACGCGCGAACAACTCGCTCAGCACATGGCCTCCAATCTCTGGACCATGATCGGCGCCGCCGGCCTCGGCGTGATGCTCATGCTGATGGTGACGGTGCGGCTGACGCGGCCCATCCGGCAACTGGCGGCGGCCAGCGAGCGCATCGCCCAGGGCGATCTGGCCCCCGATGTGCCGCGCGGTCTCGATGGCGATCTGGGGCAACTCGCCCATTCGTTCGAGCGCATGGTGGAGCGGCTGCAATCGGCGCGCGCCGAAGTGCTCACCCAACAGGCGCAACTCGAACAGACCGTGGCGGTGCGCACGCGCGAACTCGAAGCCGCGTCGGTGCGCGCGATCGAATTGGCGCGCGAAGCCGAAGCGGCGAGCGCCGCAAAGTCGGCCTTTCTGGCCAACATGAGCCACGAAATCCGCACCCCCATGAACGGCATTCTCGGCATGAACGACATGCTGCTGACCACGCCACTCGATGCGCGCCAGCGCCGGTATTCCGAAACCATCCGCCAATCGGGGCGGGCGCTGCTGGCGATCATCAACGACGTGCTCGACCTCGCCAAGATCGAATCCGGCAAGCTCGATCTGCATGCGATCGACACCAATCTGCCGCAGGTCGTGCAGCAGACGCTGTTGCTGTATTCCGAACTCGCGCGCGAGCGCAATCTCGCGCTCGCCAGCGACATCGCGGAGGATGTGCCGCGCGCGGTGCACCTCGACGCAGGGCGCCTTCAGCAGGTGCTCAACAACCTGGTGAGCAATGCGCTCAAGTTCACCGACCAGGGGTCGATCGTGGTGCGCGTGCGTCTGGCATCCAATGCCAATCCGGGCGAACCGACCGCGCGGTTCTTCGGGCGTCAGGATGCGTTTCTGCTGTTCGAGATCACCGACACCGGCATCGGCATCGCCCCCGATCGCGCGGCGGCGTTGTTCAAGGCCTTCACCCAGCTCGACGCATCGAGCACGCGCCGCCATGGCGGCACGGGCCTGGGCCTTGCGATCTGCCGGCAACTCGTCGAATTGATGGGCGGGCGCATCGGCGTGCGCAGCGTGCCCGATCAGGGCAGCACCTTCTGGTTCACGGTGCCGCTCGAAGCGGCGCATCAACCGCAAGACCAGGTCGCCGCACCGCCAGCACTGGCGGCCGACCCGGCCTTCGTCGCACAACCGCAAGGCGCCCAGACCCACGAGTTGGGGCATGTGCTGCTGGTCGAGGACAACGCCATCAATCAGTTGTTTGCCGCGGCGGCGCTCGAATCGCTCGGATTGAAGATCACCGTGGTCGACAACGGCCTGAATGCGCTCAAGGCCTTCGATACCGAACGCTTCGACGCCATTCTCATGGACGGCTTGATGCCCGACATGGACGGCTACGAAGCGACCGAGCGCATCCGTCAGCTCGAGACCGAACGCGGCGCTCCGCGCACGCCGATCGTGGCGCTCACCGCCAATGCCTTGGCCGGCGATCGCGATCGCTTCATGCAGGCCGGATGCGACGATTACATCGCCAAGCCTTATACCGTCGAGCAACTGCGTGCGGCGCTCGAACGCTGGATTCCGGTGCTGGCGCCGGGGCGTCTGGGCATTCCGCTGGTCTGACGCAGTCATCGGCCGGCGCATGACCGGCTGTTAGAATGCCGCCCCCTTCGCGTGTGCCGTGCGCACGCATCATTCGAGACGGTCCCTGCGACCGCGAACCTGGAATCGCCATGCTCAGCACCGCCAACATCACCATGCAGTTCGGGCCCAAGCCCTTGTTCGAGAATGTCTCGGTCAAGTTCGGCGACGGCAACCGCTACGGGCTGATCGGCGCCAACGGTTGCGGCAAGTCGACCTTCATGAAGATCCTCGGCGGCGATCTCGAATCGACCGGCGGCAATGTTTCGATCGACCCGAACGAGCGCATCGGCAAGCTCAAGCAGGACCAGTTCGCCTACGAAGACGTGCGCGTGCTCGATGTGGTGATGATGGGCCATACCGAGATGTGGCAGGCGATGGCCGATCGCGATGCGATCTACGCCAACCCCGACGCGAGCGAAGAAGACTACATGCGCGCGGCCGACCTCGAAGCGGCCTATGCCGAATTCGGCGGCTATACCGCCGAGGCGCGCGCGGGCGAATTGCTGCTCGGCGCCGGCATTCCGACCGAATTGCACAACGGGCCGATGAGCAATGTCGCCCCCGGCTGGAAGCTGCGCGTGCTGCTGGCCCAGGCCTTGTTCAGCGATCCGGACATCCTGCTGCTCGATGAGCCGACCAACAACCTCGACATCAACACCATCCGCTGGCTCGAAGGCGTGATCAACGGCCGCAACTCGACCATGATCATCATCAGCCATGATCGCCACTTCCTGAACGCCGTGTGCACCCACATGGCCGACCTCGACTACAACACCCTGCGCATCTACCCGGGCAATTACGACGATTACATGCTCGCCAGTGCCCAGGCGCGTGCCCAGCAGGTGGCAGCCAATGCCAAGGCCAAGGACCGCATCCAGGACCTGCAGGAATTCGTGCAGCGCTTCTCGGCCAACAAGTCCAAGGCGCGCCAGGCGACCTCGCGCGTCAAGCAGATCGAGAAGATCAAGGCCGAGGCGGTCGAGGTGAAGCCTTCGTCGCGCCAGAATCCGTACATCCGCTTCGAGCAGGAAAAGAAGCTGCACCGGCTCGCGTTCGAAGCCCATGGGCTGACCAAGAAATACGAAAAGACGCTGTTCGAGAAGTTCGATCTGGTCGTCGATGCCGGCGAAAAGATCGCGATCATCGGCGCCAACGGCGTCGGCAAGACCACGCTGCTGCGGATCATCGAAGGCACGCTGGCGCCCGATGCGGGCGAGGTGAAATGGGCCGAGAACGTCGATCTCGGCGTGATGGCCCAGGA
>CAYUYC010000123.1:0-9847 GCA_964448945.1 uncultured Burkholderiaceae bacterium | reverse complement strand
CGGCGGCCGGCCGCCGCGCTGCAACTGTTTCGCCAGTTCGCGCAGCAAGTCATCGCTGTGATGTATCGGCGCGGCGGAGTCGATGCGCTCCCGCAGGCGGCTGACAGTCTCCGCAAGGCGCGGGGGCTGCACCGGCTTGACCAGGTAGTCCAATGCGCCCTGCGCAAAGGCTTGCACGGCGTATTGCTCGAAGGCGGTGACGAAGACCAGGTGCGCGCGCCGGCCGATGTGGTGCGCCGCTTCGACGCCGCTCATGCCCGGCATGTGCACATCCAGAAAACAGATCGTGGGTCGCAGATCCTCGAATTGCTCAACCGCCTCGCGGCCGTTGCGAGCAAGGGCCACGACGCGCAGCTCGGGCCAGGCACTTGCCAGCAGTTCGGCGAGCTCGTTGCGCAATTGCGGTTCATCGTCTGCGATCAATGCCGAGGGTGTCATGTCGACCCTCCATCGCGCGCCGGGAACTCGGCTTCGGCCAGTGTGCCCGCGGCGGGCGTGTGGCTGAGGCGAAACTGCGCATCGCCACCGAAGACCAATGTAAGCCGCTCGCGCAGGTTCGACAGGCCCGTGCCGGCCGAGTCCGCTCGTTGCGGCTGCAAACCGGCCCCGGTGTTCGCCACGCGCACCTGCACACGCTGCGCATGCACCGTCACGCGGATATCGACGGTGCCACCGGTCTCGCTCGGATCGATCCCATGCTTGATGGCGTTCTCCACGAGGGTGAGCAAGACCATGGGCGGACAGTGAAGCGCCAACGCTTCGGGGTCGATGTGCACCGTGTAGCGAAGGCGATCGGGCATCCGCATGCGCATCAGCTCGAGGTAGGCGCACACGATCTGTTGCTCGTGCGCGAACGTCGCATGCTCAACCTCCAGCTTCGGCATCGCCGCGCGCAGATACGCGATGAGATTGTCGAGCATGGCGGTTGCATCCGCGCCGCCCGACTTGCGCACCAGCGATCGAATGTTGGCGAGCGTGTTGAACAGGAAGTGCGGCTCGATCTGCGCCTGCAGCAGACTCAGCCGCGCGTCCAACGCCTTGCGTTCCAATTCGCTGCTTCTTAGCTGGAAGGCCAGCGCCTGCTCGCGCGCGAAGGCTTCACTGCGACGCAACTGCGCACCCAGCGCGATCCAGGGCCCTACCAAGACACCCATGAAGGCTGTGATCAACCAACCGTCACGGTAGGAGACGCCTCGGGAAAAGATATCTGGTGTACCGAGAGTGACTGCATAGCCAAGGTAGGCGGCCGGCGGAATGATGAGCAACACGGCCAGCAGCTGCAAGATCCAGCGCGGTGACCAGGCGGGCAGGCGCCGCGGCCATTGGTCGAGCAGGCCGTAAGCCAGCACGACCAGCGCGGCGGTCAAGCCGCAGCGGACCATCCATTCCGCGAAGCCGGTTGTCTCCGAGGTGAGCGTACGGATGAGCGCCCACAGGACCGTGACCACCAACCATAGCCTGACGCGCGGCCAGGAGATCAGGCGGCGCGAGCCGACACGTGAGGACGCGAGGGGATCGACGGCGGGTGTCACGGTTTGTGCGTTGCCAATTGGGACGGGTGAATCAGGCCCGAAATGTATCGCATCGTCTTGCCCCTGCCCTCAGCGCCTCCGACGAGATACGGCACAGGCTTGCCGAACGACGTGCGGAGGGGATGAGGCGTGACGGGGCCACGATATCGGCGCGATGCCGCGCCCGTGGCCTCTTGTCCGAGCCTATCGTCACTCGGGCGCCGATCTCCGTCGCTCGTCGGCCGTCCGCTTGATGCCTATCGGTGCACCGTCCACATTGCGAGCCCACAGCATCGGCACGCCAGCCGACTACTTTCACGACCGAGTCACTATCCGAGAGGTGACCATGGGATCCACCCAAGCATTCGAACTTCCACGCGTTGCGATGTGGCGCATCCACATGCTGCGCCTGGGGTACCTGCTCATTGCCGTAGTGATGGGCTTCGTCGTCTGGCAGCACATCCTCTTCGAGATGGGTTCCTGGCCGGGACCGCGCGTCATTGCACGGTCGATGCTGGCTGCGCTGGCGCTGATGTGTGTTCTTGGGCTTAGATACCCGTTGCAGATGCTGCCGTTGATGCTGTTCGAAATGCTGTGGAAGACCGTGGCGATCCTTCTGGTCATCTTGCCGGCCTGGTTGGATCACCGAATGACGCCCGAGTTGCAGGTACTCTTCAACGAGTGCATCGGGATCGTCGTGACCTACGTGGTCATGCCTTGGCGCTACGTCTGGGCGCGCTACTTCTTGCATCCGGGGGAGGCCTGGCGCAAGCCCCGTTCCGACGACCTGGAGCCTGTGAAAAATCCCCTGTAACGACCTCGCGCAGGGCGCCCGGCTGGTCGACCAGTGCGACCTGCGCATCCGCCGCGCAATCGCTTTTTCAGCCGGCGGCGCGTACGCCGACGGCGATCGCGTCGGCGAGCGTCGAATCGTCTTCGATCACTTCTCCCTTTCCAACCACATCGGATTTCGCATGACCTGTTCTCGCTCGATCAATCTGCTCGCGCTCAGCGGCCTGCTTGCCGCGGGCGTCGCGCATGCGCAAACGAACCTCGAAGACGAACCCGCGTTGGCGTTGTCGGCAATCGCGGTCCGTCTGTCATCCGCCAATCTCGACCGCGGCGGCGAGATCGAGGCGAATCGTTTCGCGGTTGGCGCGTCGACGGGATGGCACGTGGGTGAACGCACGCGCCTGGGACTCGATCTGCAGTACGTGCTCGACGACTGGAAATTCGATGCGCCGGCGGCGTTTGGCGGCATCGCGCCCTGGGACCGCATTCATTACTTCGGCGTCTCGATGCCGATCAGCACCATGCTCGACAACGACTGTCAGCTCCTCGTGGTGCCGACCATGCAGTACGCGGGCGAGAGCGGCGCCGACACCGGCGATTCGATGATCTACGGCGCAGTGCTCGCGGGCAGCCGGACCGTGCGTCCGGGGCTTACGCTCGGGTTGGGCGTCGCGATGTTCCGGCAGACCGATCAGACGCGTGTCACGCCTTACATCGCGGTCGATTGGCGCATCGACGAGCGCTGGCGCCTGGCGAATCCGGACCAGACCGGCCCCGCCGGCCCGGCCGGCATCGAGCATTCGTATCGCATCGACGACCGGCAGGACTTGGGCTTCACCGCAGCTTTTCGCTCGGACCGCTTCCGGCTCGACGCGAATGGCCCGACGCATGGCGGCATCGGCGAGGTCCGCTCGATTCCCGTCTATCTTCGCTACTCGAACGCGCTCGCACCGGGCATTCAGTTCAGCGCATACGCCGGCGCTGCGCTGAGCAGCAGGGTCACGATCGAGCAGGCAAATGGCGGCAGCGAAATGAACGACGATCTGGGCAACGCCGCCATCGTGGGCCTGTCTCTGTCCGGTCGATTCTGATGACCGTGTTCTCGTTCGTCATTGCCGTGATCGTGCACGCACATTTCGGATCCCATCGGGGAGACCGTTACGCGGTTTGCCGTCATTGGTCGACAAGCCATGCTCGTTCGAGCTGCATGGGGCTGATGTAGCGCTGCTCCAAACCCTGTCGGACACCATCGGCATGAACTCGCGGTTGAGCAGGTCCTCGGCCACCGGCAACTGGTGGTGCTATCGATGGTTGCCTTGAACGTGCGCTTGCCACGGGGCCTTGATGCCGTGCAGCTTCATCAGCTTGCGCACCCGCTCCTTGTCCACGCGGATGCCGCGCGCCAGCTACTTCTTTCACACCTGTGGCCTGCCGCATTCGCCGCGTGACTCGGCATGAACGGCTCGGACGTGCTTCGTGCCACAGCCGCCCGCCCCCCTTACCGCGCCATCACTTCCCGCTGCCAAGCACGATGTTCAGGAACCGTCGTCGCGCGCAGTAGGCGCGCAGCGCGCGCGCCTTGGCGCCGCGCCTCGCCCGTCTGCCCCAACGCGGCATACGCACGCGCTTGCCAGTACGCGGCTTCGCCGGCCCAGGGGCTGTTGGCATCGGCGCTTAGCCAATACGTATCGGCACGCTCGGCGGCGCGCAAGGCTGCCCCAGCATTTCCAGCGGCAATGGCTGCGCGTGCCTGGGCGATCAGCGCGTCGGCGTCGTCGGGGCATGTGGGTGGTGTGTCGGATGGTGGCGCTATCCAGGCGAGGACCGTGGGTACAGGCAGTCCCGCGAGTTGCGCCTCGATCGATGCGCGCTGGCGCTCCGCCGGCGCGATGCTCAACCCGGCGGCGCTCAGTTGGCGCTCAAGCTCGATCAAGGTGCCGGCTGCTTGTGCGGGTCGGCCGGCCAGGCGCAAGACGGTGGCGCGCGCGAAGGCGGCGCGCACGGCGATGGTCGGTGCCTGCGCCAAGTCCGGCAAGGGCGTGGCGTCCAGTGTGGCGAGTGCGGCGTCGATGCGCCCGGCGCGCGCTTGCGCGAGCGCGAGGTCGTGGCGCATCGAGCGCAGCGCGGCGTGATCGGCCGGCAGGGTGCGCACCGCGATGCCCAGGGCGCGCTCCATCGCCTCGACCGCGGGGCGCCGTTGCGCCAGCAGGATCTGGGCGCGTGCAAGGTGCGCATCGGCCGCTGCGGCCAGATCCTCGTCGGGCGTGCGCGCGAGGATCGCGATGGCACCATCGGCCATGGCGAGTGCACGGTCGAATTGCCCGGCGCGTGCAAACCATGGCGCGGTCTCCGTCAGGCGCAATCCGTAGGTGCGCGTGTTCGGCCCGAGCGATTGCGCGGTGTCGGCCAGGATCGCGTTGAACTCGGCCAGCGCGGCCTGCATCTGTCCGGCCTCGGCGCGGGCGCGGGCTTGACTGAAGCGGGCATTGAGCACCATCGCGTGCCCGGGTTTGCCTTCATGCAATGACATCGCCAACGCCACGCCTTGCGCCGCCACCGCCAGCGCGCGGTCGTGCGCGCCAATGTCGCTGAGCAGGCGCGCTTGTCGCGACAACAACAAGCTGGTGTTGGCATGGCGTCCGCCGAAGCGCGTATCCGAAATGCGCAAGCCTTCTTCGACCGCGGCGCGGCATTCGTCCATGCGCATCTCGGTGCAACTCAGATTGGCGAGATTGACGAGGGCGGCGAGGTATTGGTTGGGGAATTCCTGCTGACGCCGTTGGAGTACCGGCAGGATGTCTTCGAGCATGCTGCGCATTTGCGGGTACAGGCTTTGGCGGCGGTAGGCCTGCGACAACATGCTCTTGGTCCATAGCGTCATCTTGTGTTCGGGGCCGAGCTTGCTTTGCGCTTCGTCGACCGCTTGCATGAGCACGGACTGCGCCGTCTTGGCTTCGTCGAGGATGAGCAGCGCATCGCCGAGGGTGCCGAGCAATTCGACCCGCAACTCCACGCGCGCGGGGTCGATGCTGCCGACACGATCCTTGGCGAGCATCAGCAACTCGACCGCCGACAGCGCATGCCCGGGCCGATTCTGCGGATTGGCATCGCGGAACAGACTCAGCATGAAGGACTTCACTTCTTCGGCGCGGCGCTGTTCGCGCACGGCGGCATCGCGCTGTTCGTTGGCGATGCGCGCCTGCCAGACCGCCACGCTCGCGCCGGCCAGCACGGCCAGCATCACGCCCGATGCGGCGGCGACGGCCACCCGGTTGCGCAGCACGAACTTGCGCAATCGGTAGCCGCGCGTGTCGGGCTGGGCGAGCACCGGCCGTTGCGTCAGATAGCGTTCGACGTCTTCGGCCAGGGCGTTGACCGTCGCGTAGCGCGCCCGCGGGTCTTTCTTGAGCGCCTTGAGCGCGATGGTGTCGAGATCGCCGCGCAGACGCTTGCGCGTCCTGGGGTCGGCGACGATCGCGCTGGGCCGCGGCGCGTCGGTCTGCACGATGGCGTCTTCGAGCGCGGCCCGTGAATCGCGCCGTGGCCGATACGGGCGTTCGCCGGTGAGCAATTCAAACAAGACCACGCCCAGCGCGTACACATCGGAGGCGGTCGACACCGGTTGGCCGAGGATCTGTTCGGGCGAGGCATAGTCGGGCGTGAGTGCACGGCCGCTGGCCTGGGTCAATTCGGTCTCGCGGACCAGACCGTCTTCGATGATCTTGGCGATGCCGAAATCGAGCAGCCGCACTTCGCCCGCGGCATTGACGAGGATGTTGCTGGGCTTGAGGTCGCGGTGCACGACCAGATTGGCGTGCGCATGCGCGACGGCATGGGCGACTTGCAGGAACAAGCGCAGGCGCGCCGCGATGTCGAGGCGATGGCGGTTGCAATAGGCGTCGATGGGCTCGCCCTCGACATATTCCAGCGCGAGCCATGGCTGGCCATCGGCATCGACGCCGGCATCGAACAAGGTGGCGATGTTGGGGTGATGCAAGGTCGCGAGGATTTCGCGTTCGCGCTGCATGCGTTCGGCCAGACCGGCGCGGCGCCATGCGCCATGCGGCAATTTGAGCGCGACCTGCCGGCCTTGCAGCATGTCGGTACGTTCGGCCAGCCAGACGCTGGCCATGCCGCCGCGCCCGAGTTCGCGCACCAGGCGATACGGGCCGACGCGCTCGGCGACGGCGGCTTCCTGCGCACGATCGGCAGCCGGGGCAAATTGATCGGTCTCGACCTTGGGCAGCGTGGCCATGAGGCGTGCCGTCGCGCCGTCGTCGGCATGCGCGAGCAAGGCGCGCAATTGCGGCTTGAAAGGATCGAATTGCGTGTCGAGGCGCTCGATCCAATCGGCGCGCGCCGATGCCGGCAGATCGAGCGCGGTGCCCAGCAGACTGCGCAAGGTCGACCATTGGGCCGGTGCGAGCTGAAAGGCGTCGCGCATGAACGTTCGCTTGGCCGGGCGCTACTTGAGCGCCTCGACGAGAAACAGCCGCGCTTGTTCCCAATCGCGGCGCACCGTGCGATCGGTGATGCCCAGCGCCGCAGCGATCTCGGCTTCGGTCAGCCCCCCGAAGTAGCGCATCTCCACCACCTGGCACATGCGTTCGTCGACTTGTGCCATGTCCTTGAGTGCTTCGTGCACGCGCAGGATGTGCTCGGCTTGCGCGGGCAGGGCCGCGGCGTCGATCACATCGCCGGTCAGGGTCAGCGCGCGCAGGCCGGCGCCGTGCTTCTCGGCCTGACGCTGGCGCACCAGGTCCACGATGATCGAACGCATCACCTTGCCGGCATACACGAAGAAGCGCGCCCGATCCGGAAATTGCGCGTGCGCGCCCTGACTGATCTTCAGGTAGGACTCGTGCACCAGCGTCGTCGTGTCGAGCACTGCATCGCGCCCACCGCCGCGCAAGCGCGCATGCGCGAGCTGGCGCAGCTCACGGTAAGCGTCGGTGAACCAGGCATCGACGTGATCACCGGCGGTGGCGAAGGGGTCATGAGGTTCCAACGCTTCACCTCGTCATCGGTTTGGCTTCGACTATGAGAAGCCATGCCCGGGCTGTCCAGCCCTCAATTCGAGTGAGGCGATCGGATGTCCGGTTTCTGCGGGGCATTGCGTTTGTTCGTGCAGGAGACGGCGGTGCAAGACCGCGGTCATGCGTCGCCATCTGAAGCAGTGCTTAAGACCGGCATGGACGATCAAGAGGAGAACGGCCAATGGAGATGACTCAAGCAATGGCACGCGCGGACGCGGATACCGAGGCGGTCCTGATGGCAGCGCGCGCATGCAACGAGCATGCGGTACGCGCCGCGGCTGGCATCACGCTTGCGCCGGCGATCATTGCGTTCGTGCAGGCGTATTTCGCGCATGTGTATTGGCCGATTCAGACCGTCACGGTGTTCTTCTTCGTCGAGTTTCTGGTGCGCACGCGCTGGGGCTTGCCGAGAAGCCCGGTCGGGCGCGTGGCGCAGCGCCTGGTTGCGCATCGCGCGCCGCATTGGGTGCCGGCGCGGCCCAAACGCTTCGCGTGGCAATTGGGGCTGGGCATGTCGTTCGCGATGGCGATCATCACCAATGTCGGCATCCGTGGCGCCTTGCCGTTGTCGATCTGCTTGTTGTGCATCAGCCTGATGTGGCTCGAAGCGGCGCTGGGCTGGTGCATGGGCTGCGAAATGCACGGGTGGTTCGTGCGCCGCGGCTGGTTGGTTGCCGATCCCGGATTCGACGATTGCCGTCACGGTGTCTGCGGCGCGCCGATTGCGCCTCGCACCGTCGACGCCGCGCCGGCATCGATCGATCCGGGAGCTTCGGCATGAACCCCTGGTGGTACGCACTGGCCGATTGGTTCGGCTATGCGGCCGGCGGTACCGTGCTGCTGGCCTTCTCGATGCGCGACATCAAGACGCTGCGTTGGGTGGCGATCGTGAGCAATCTGCTGTTCATCGTCTACGGCTGGCTGGTGTGGTTGCCGCCGGTGCTGGTGCTGCACACGATCTTGCTGCCCTTGAACATCCTGCGGCTGGCGCAGATGGCCGACGCGGTATCGCGCGAGCCCGCGCCGGTCAAGGCGCGAGGTGAATGCGTTCCTTGACGTGCTTGAGGTTGGTGACGATGGTGAAGGTCATCATCACCAGCAGCGACCATGAACTCCATTTGCCGATGTGCACCGCGGCCCAGGCGCCCATCTGGTTGGGGTAGCGCCAGACGCCGAAGAAGGTGCCGAGGTTTTCGGCCAGCCAGATGAAGAAGCCGATCAGCATGAAGGCGAGCAGGAGCGGCATGCGCCGGTCGCGGTCGAGCGGGCGGAACACCACCATGCAGCGCGCATACAGGCCGAGCGCGATCGCGGCGAAGGTCCAGCGGTAGTCGCCCAGGTAGTGGTGGGTGAAGAAGTTGAGGTAGATCGCGACCGCGATCAGGGTGGTCATCCAATACGGCGGATGGCGCTCGATGCGCAGATCGAACAAGCGCCAAGCCTGCATGATGTAGCTGCCCACCGCGGCATACATGAAGCCCGAGAACAAGGGCACGCCAAAGACCTTGGTCAGCGCCGGGTCGGGATAGCTCCACGACTTGATGCCGGCCGAGACCTTGAAGGCTTCGAGCGCAAAACCGAGCGCATGAAAGACCAGGATGGTCTTGAATTCGTCGAAGGTTTCGAGCTTGCGCCAGAGCATCCAGCCCTGGATGCCGAGTGCGATGACGAGCAGGACGTCGTAGCGCGCGAGGCCGAGCACGCCGGCGCGCGGCACCAGGAAGACCGCGGCAAAGAACAGGCCGGCGAACAGGCAGGCGCGCGCTTCCTTGACCCCGAAATACCAGAACTCGAGCGCAAAGCGGCGCCAGCCTTCGAGGGCGCGCGGCGCACCGGCCGCATGCAGATGCTGGTCGAGAGCGGTCAGGAGCGGGTGGAGCATGGCGCGGGGTGAAAAAATGCCGGAAAGATGGCGGGCGGCGGCATGATCGCACGCCGTCCGGCGGGCGCCCCGTTATACTGCGCACCGCTGTCCGAGGAGCGCTGCGACGGGAACCGGTCCATCACCACCCGCCAGGCTCGGCAGCAGGGCCGGAAGTCTTTCGCGCCTTCGTTTGAACCGCGCTCGCAAACTTCATTCAGCAATGAAAGGAGGGCGCGAGATGAGCGCCGTACTCAAACCAGCCACCACGCCTACGGGCACCCCCGATTACGTCGTTGCCGACCTCGGCCTGGCCGATTGGGGCCGCAAGGAAATCCGCATCGCCGAAACCGAAATGCCGGGCCTGATGGCGATCCGCGAGGAATACGCCGCGAGCCAGCCCTTGAAGGGCGCGCGCATCACGGGTTCGCTGCACATGACCATCCAGACCGCGGTGCTGATCCAGACGCTCGAAGCGCTGGGCGCGCAAGTGCGCTGGGCCTCGTGCAACATCTATTCGACGCAAGACCATGCCGCCGCTGCGATTGCCGCGGCCGGCACGCCGGTGTTTGCGGTCAAGGGTGAATCGCTGGCCGATTATTGGGACTACACCCACCGCATCTTCGAGTGGGCCGACGGCGGCTACT
>CAYUYC010000122.1:0-9977 GCA_964448945.1 uncultured Burkholderiaceae bacterium | reverse complement strand
CTCGGGGTCGAGTTGTTCGAGATCGCGATTGACCTCGGCTGCGGCGCGCTTGACGCGCGCGAGGGCGCGGATCAACTCGACCGGCATTTGCTCCTTGCCGATCGCGAAGTGCTCCAGCGCGCGCTGCGTCTGTGCGCCCCAAAGATGTTCCGCCGGCACCTCGATGGGTCCGAAGGTGTCGTGCTCGGTACGTGTACGCATCATCGACGGTGCTCCCGCAATGGATTGCCTGAAGACGAAACCGCACCAGCCGGCGCCCTGCATTGTTGCGCCATGTCTGCGCATTCTGGCCGCATGCCGGATTGCTGCAATACCGCAAGGATGTCAGGGATTGTCCGTGGCGATCACCTCGCCGCGATGCGGATATTGAGCGCCGCATTACCGATACACTCAGACTTCATGACGGAACGCATCATCCCCATTGCCGATGGTCGCCACGGCCCGGTGCCCCACATTCCGGCGCGAGCGATCGTGCCGAGCGGATTGGTCACGGATCAGCGTGATCGCCGTCTGCACGATCTGCGCATCAGCGTGACCGACCGCTGCAATTTCCGCTGCACCTATTGCATGCCCAAGGACGTCTTCAACGACCGGCATGCGTTCTTGAAGCATGAAGAACTCCTGACCTTCGAAGAGATCACGCGCATCGCGCGCATCGCCATCGCCCACGGCGTCGAGAAGCTGCGCCTGACCGGCGGCGAACCCCTGCTGCGCAAGAACATCGAGGCACTGATCGCCATGTTGTCGACCTTGCGCACGCCTGCCGGCGCCCCGGTGGACATCACGCTCACGACCAATGGATCGATCCTGGCCCGCAAAGCACGCGCCCTGGCCGATGCGGGCTTGCGTCGCGTGACGGTCTCGTTGGACGCGCTCGACGACGGCGTGTTTCGTGCGATGAACGATGTCGATTTTCCGGTGGCCGAGGTGCTGCGCGGCATCGAAGCCGCGCAAGCGGCCGGACTCGCACCGATCAAGGTCAACATGGTCGTCAAGCGCGGCGTCAACGAAGATCAAGTGCTGCCGATGGCGCGGCACTTTCGCGACAGCGGCTGCATCCTGCGGTTCATCGAATTCATGGACGTCGGCGCCAGCAACGGATGGCGGCTCGACGATGTCGTCCCCAGCGCGCAAATCGTGCGCGCGATCGACGCCGCGCTGCCGCTCGCACCGATCGATCCGAACTACGACGGCGAGGTGGCCGAGCGTTGGCGCTATCGCGACGGCAACGGCGAGATCGGCGTCATCAGCAGCGTCACCCATGCGTTCTGCCGCGATTGCACGCGTGCGCGGCTGTCGACCGACGGCAAGTTGTACCTGTGCCTGTTCGCCACGCGCGGACACGATCTGCGCGCGCTGGTGCGTGGCGGTTACGACGACGCGCAGATTGCCTCGGCACTCGCCCATCTCTGGCAACAGCGCAACGATCGCTACTCGGAGCTGCGCGGCCAGGCCACTTCGGGATTGCACAAGATCGAGATGAGCTACATCGGCGGCTAAACTCCCGACGTCGTATTTCATCCTCGGGCCTTTCATGAAGACGCTGCACGACCTCACCGCCGGTCTTGCCGATGCCTACCCCGGCGCCCTGCCAGTGCAGGTCGCCCAGCATGCGATCCTGCAATGCGTTCTACCCATCGCCGCGACGCAACCCGTCGCCACCTGTGATGCACTCGGGTGCGTACTGGCCCAGAACCTGATCAGCCCCATCGATGTACCCGCGCACGACAACTCCGCGATGGATGGCTATGCCTTCGACGGCGCGCAGCTTGCGGGCGGTGATCTCGCGTTGCGCGTCGTCGGTACCGCCTACGCGGGCCGCCCCTACGAAGGTGCAACGCACCCGGGCGAATGCGTGCGCATCATGACCGGCGCCGTCATGCCAGCACAGTGCGACACGGTCGCGCCGCAAGAGGTGTGCGATGTCGTCCATGATCAGATCACCATCCCCGCAAAGGCCCGTCTCCGGCGCGGCGACAACCGGCGTGTGCGCGGTGAGGATCTGGCCCGCGACCAGATCGCCTTGCACGTCGGCAAGCGCCTGATGCCCGCCGACATCGGCCTCATCGCATCGCTCGGGGTGGCGCAGATTCCGGTCCAGCGTCGCTTGCGCGTGGCCTGCTTCTCGACTGGCGACGAATTGCGCTCGCTCGGCGAACCGTTGGGTGCGGGCCAAATCTACGACAGCAATCGCTACACCATTCGCTGCATGCTCGAGCGTTTGGGCGTCGAGGTGATCGATCTGGGGCTGGTGGGAGACGACCCTGCCAGCCTCGAAACGGCCTTGCGCCACGCAAGCACGCAGGCCGATGCGATCGTGACCTCGGGCGGCGTCGGTGCCGGCGATGCCGATTACATCAGGCCGCTGATGGCCAAGCTCGGCGAGGTGGTCTTTTGGAGCCTGGCGATTCGCCCCGGCCGACCGATGGCATTTGGCCGGATCTGGCCGAGCGAACATGGTGCCGGGCGCAGCGCCTATTTGTTCGGACTGCCGGGTAATCCGGTCGCGGTGATGGTGGCGTTCTATCAATTCGTGCGCCCGGCGCTGCTGCGTCTGCAAGGTGCAGCGCATCTGCCGCTACCGCTGCTGCAAGCACGTACGATCGAGCCGTTGCGCAAGCGGCCGGGACGCACGGAGTATCAACGCGGCGTCGTCGAACGCGACGCGCTGGGCGAAGCGGTGGTGCGATCGACTGGATCCCAAGGCTCGGGCGTGTTGCGTTCGATGACCGAAGCGAATTGCTTCATCGTCTTGCACCACGATCAAGCCGATGTACCCTGCGGAGAGCGCGTCGATGTGCTGCTGTTCGAAGGTCTGGTGTAGTCAACTACGAGGAACTCATGTCCGAAAGCGTCAGCGTCACGATCACCCAACAACAAGATTTTCAATTCTTGATCGACTTCGGCGACGCGATGCCGAAACTCCTTGCCGACGAAGCTCCGCCGCTGGGCCAAGGCGTCGGCCCAAAGCCCTCGCACATGCTGTTGGCGGCGACGGCCAACTGTCTTTCGGCGAGCTTGTTGTTTGCCATTCGCAAGTTCAAGCAGGACCCGGGCCGCATCACGACCACGGCCACGGCCGAAGTCGGGCGCAATCCTGCCGGACGTCTGCGCATTCTCGGCATCGACGTGAACATCACCATCGGCAAAGCCGCGGCCGAGATCGAGCATCTCGACCGTGTGCTCGGACAGTTCGAAGAATTCTGCACAGTGTCCAAGAGCGTGCAGGACGGCATCGCGATGCGCATCGGCGTGACCGACGCGACCGGCGCAAAGCTCAAGTAAGACGTTCGTCCGAGACGAGGATGCCGTCGGCATCGACGTAGACCCAGTTGCCCGGTCGAATCACCGCGCCGGGAAACTGCACGGCGACATCGCGTTCGCCGCTGTTTCGCTTGACGCTCTTGCGCGGATGGGTGCCCAGCGCGCGCACGCCGATGTTGCAGGCATCGAGTTCGTCGGCATCGCGCACCGCGCCGTTGACCAGAATGCCCGACCAGCCGCTCTTCTCGGCCAATACGCCGAGATTGCCGCCGACCAAGGCGCAACGCATCGAGCCGCCGCCATCGACCACCAGCACACGGCCGGCGCCGTGCTCTTCGAGCACCGTGCGCACCAGGGAATTGTCTTCGAACAGCTTGAGGGTGACGGCCTGCCCTTCGAAATTGCGCACACGCCCGAAGGCACGCATGCCCGGCGTGACGACGCGCGCCGCGCCGCGCTCGAGCAGATCTTCGTGGGTATCGCACAGATCGGTCGTTGCCAGACTCATATCGTCTCCTCGATGAAATGCCTCATGTCCGCACGGCGACCGCGCGTGCCGTGACGCCCACCCGCAACGCGGTCAGGATCGCCAGCACTTGCAGCACCGCCACGCCCGCCAGCACGAGCTGGAACCGGCCCGCGTCCATCCATGGTCCGAAAATCACAGGGGCGAGCGCCATCCCCAGATCGAGTCCGGAATAGACGAAGCCGTACACCCGTCCGAACGATGCCTTGCCAAAGCGTGAGGTGGCCGCCTTGCGCACCAGCAGATCGCGATTGGGCCCCGCGATTCCAACCCCGAACCCCATCACGCTCATGAGCGCGACCAGACTCCAACCCGGCATCCAGCCCGACGCGATGAGTGCGGCCATTGCTGCCGACAAGGCCAATGCACGCGCGATGAGCACATCGTTGTCGACGCGCCGCGCCGCCAGAAAGCCGCCGGCGATCATGCCGCCCGCACTGCCGATCAGATAGGCGCTCAGGGCCGTGGTGGCCAAGCCGATCCCGACACCATAGGCATGGTCGAACGCCGACGGGGCAAAGTTCTGCAGCACGCCGAAAGCCATGGTCGACACGAAGAAAAACGCGAAGCACATCCAGACCGCACCCGAAGCAAGAAAACCCAGGCTGCTGCCGGTCTTGACGGTCTCGTGCCCGGGTGTACCGATGCCGGCGTGTGCGACGTCTTGGATCACCTGCCGCCGCACGAACAGGAGCACGAGCACCGCAACGGCGATGGCTGCCGCGACGACACCGGAAGCATGCCAGCCGTACAGCGCCGCAGTACCCGCCATGAGCATCGGGGCCAATGCCCAGCCGATGTTGCCCGACAGACCATGCATCGAGAATGCGTGCCCCAGGCGCGGCGGCGACACGCGATGGTTGAGCAAGGTGAAATCGACCGGGTGGAAGACGCTGTTGCCGACGCCCGCGATCGCAGCCGCGAGGATCAGCATCGGGTAGTTCTGCGCCAGGGCGAGGGTCATACCGCTGATCGCGAGCAATGCGATCCCGACGAAGAGCACGCGCCGCGCCCCCACGCGGTCGACGATGAAGCCCGCCAACGCCTGACCGACTGCACTGATCGCGAAGAACACGCTCATGAGAAACCCCACTTGCGTGAAGCTCAGACCCATGTCCCGCATGAGCCAGGGGAACAAGGGTGGCAGCATCAAGTGAAAGAAATGCGAGACGCCATGCGCCGTCCCCACGAGGGCGATCACCTCGAAATCGCGTCTGACGGCGCCGGCGGTTTGAGCGGTTTCCATGAAGCGTTGGGCGTCTTGGACGGGTGAGTGGAGTTCGGTCTCGATTCTACGGCGACGCGTCAGTCGCGCCGACAAACCGTGGCATCATCACAGCCTTTGCGACCGATCGTCGCATTTTGTGTTTTGGCAGACATGCCCACGACCGTACGCGCGCTATCACTCACAAGGGGATTCGCCGTGCTGACAGCTTGCATCGCCATGGGCGGATGCGGCGTCAGCAACGCGCCCCAACCCAAAGAACTCCTGGCGGAGAACGTGTTCTTCACGTCGTTCCAGGAGCGCCCGAAGTATCTCGACCCCGTCAGTTCATACAGCAACGACGAGTCGATTTATACCTACGCGATCTACGAGCCGCTGTTCCAGTACCACTATCTCAAGCGACCCTATGTGCTTGAGGGGCGTACCGCGACCGAGGTGCCGACGCCGAAGTACCTCGACAAGAACGGCAACCCCTTGCCCGACGACGCGCCGAGCGAGCAGATCGCCACCAGCGTGTATACGGTGCACATCAAGCCGGGGATCAAATTCCAGCCGCATCCGGCGTTCGCCCGTGACGCGCAGGGCAATCCGCTATACCTGGACCTCAAGCCCGAGCAGATCGCTGACAAGTTCACGATCCACGATTTCGCGCTCGAAGGCGCCGCGACGAGCACGCGCGAACTGACGGCCGACGATTACGTCTATCAGATCAAGCGCATCGCCAGCCCCTATGTGTCGTCGCAATACGTGTCGATGCCCTCGCCGATGTACAGCCTGATGAGTCAGTACATCGTGGGCTTGCGCGATTTGGGCGAGCGCTTGCGCGCCGAACGCAAGGCCGCCTTGGCGGCACGCCCCGCGCGCGACCAATACCTGCCCTGGCGCGATCTGCGCGAACTGCCGTTCGACGGCGCGCGCGCCGTCGATGCGCACACGCTGGAAGTGCGCGTCAACGGCAAGTACCCGCAATTCAAGTACTGGCTGGCGATGCCGTTCTTCGCCCCCATCCCCTGGGAGGCCGACAAGTTCTACGCCCAGCGCGGCATGGCGGCCAATGGCCTGCAATTCAACTCGTGGCCGGTGGGCACCGGCGCTTTCATGCTGTGGTCGCAAAGCCCGAACCGCTATGTGCTCAAGCGCAATCCGAATTACCGCGGCGAGCCCTATCCGTGCGAAGGCATGCCCGGCGATCGCGAGCGTGGTCTGCTCGACGATTGCGGCAAGCCGCTGCCCTTCCTCGACCAGATCGTGTTCTCGCTCGAAAAGGAGAAGCAACCCGAGGAAGCCAAGTTCCTGCAGGGCTATTACGATGCGCCGCGCGTCGAGCGTCTGGACACCGCCTTCCCGCTGCTGAAGGAAGTCATGGATCGTTCCGGTCGCTACGAGATGATTCGCGACCACGGCATCCAGCTCGTGAATACGCTGGAGCCGAACAACTGGTACATGGGCTTCAATTGGCTCGACCCGGTGGTCGGCAAGGGCAACACGCCCGAGGAGCAAGAAAAGCATCGCAAGCTGCGCCAGGCGATCTCGATCGCGACCGACTGGGAAGAGCACTACACGGTCTTCTTCGACACCTATGGCCCGGCGCAAACGGCCATGGGGCCGGTGCCGCCAGGCCTGTTCGGCTATCGTGAGGGTGAGGCGGGCATCAATCCGATCACCCATGTCTGGAAGAACGGTCGCGCCGAGCGCCGCCCGCTCGAAGAAGCCAAGAAGCTGCTCGCCGAAGCCGGCTATCCCGATGGGCGCGACGAGAAGACCGGCCGTCCGCTCGTGCTCTATTACGACAGCAACGGTGTAGGCCCGGCCTATCAGGCGCGCTTGGACTGGCAGGTCAAGCAGATGAACAAGCTCAATGTGCAGCTCGAGATCCGCTCGGCCGATTACAACCGGTTCCAGGACCGCATGCGCAAGGGTCACGCCCAGATCTACTTCTGGGGCTGGCTGGCCGATTACCCCGATGCGGAAAATTTCCTGTTCCTGCTTTACGGACCGCAGGCCAAGACCAAGTACGACGGCGAGAACAACTCGAACTTCGAAGACCCGGAATACGACCGTCTGTACAACCGCATGAAGGATCTGCCCGACGGCCCCGAGCGGCAGGCCACGATCGACAAGATGGTCGATCTGGTACGGCATGAGGCGGTCTGGATGTTCGGCCTGTACCCCGGATCGACCGGCCTGTACCAGTCCTGGGTCGGCAACGCCAAGCCGACCATCATCATTCGCAACCACATCCAGTATGTGAAGGTCGACGCCAAGCAGCGCGTGCAGAAGATCGCCGAATGGAATCGGTCGCAATGGTGGCCGATCGGCGTTGGCATTGGACTGTTGTTGTTGCTGGCATGGCCGGCGTGGCGGATCTGGCGCCATCGCGAGAACGCAACCGCGCGCAAGTCGTACGCCGACATCGCAAGGAGCGCCTGACGTGTTGAGCTATGTGATCCGACGCGCGATCTATGCCGTGCTTGTATTGGCCGGCGTGAATCTGCTGACCTTCATTCTTTTCTTCTCGATCAACACGCCTGACGACATGGCGCGCATGCAATTGGGCGGCAAGCGCGTCACCCAAGAAGCCGTCGATCGTTGGAAGGCGGAACGCGGGTTCGACCGCCCCTACTACTTCAACGTCAAAGCCAGCGGTGCCGCCAAATTGACCGACACCGTGTTCTTCGAGAGTTCGGCGCGCTTGTTGTCGTTCGATTTCGGCAAGACCAATGAAGGCCGCGACATCGCGCACGAATTGCTCAATCGCCTGGCACCGACAGCGGCGGTCGCGATTCCGGTGTTCTTCCTCACGGTAGGCGTGTCGATTCTGTTCGCGCTCGGACTGGTCACATTCCGCGGCACGCGGCTCGACACCGCGGGGGTCATCCTGCTCGTGGCGCTGATGTCGATCTCATCGCTGTTCTTCATCATCATCGGGCAGTACACCTTCGCCAAGGTACTGCGCCTGATGCCGATCTCGGGCTATGTGCCGGGACCGGGGATGTTCACCTTTACCATGCTGCCGGTGCTGGTGCTGGTGCTCGCGCGCCTGGGGCCCGATTCACGGTTGTACCGCTCGATCTATCTGGAAGAACTGGGCAAGGACTATGTGCGCACCGCACGCGCCAAAGGTCTGGCTGAGTCGCGCGTGCTCATCGTTCATGTACTGCGCAATTCGCTGATCCCCATCATCACTGCGTCGGGCCTGCTCCTGCCTGCGCTATTCGCCGGCGCCATCGTGACCGAGACCTTCTTCGGCATCCCGGGCCTGGGCAGTTTCACCATCGAGGGCATCACGCAGCAGGACTTCAACATCGTGCGCGCAGTGGTGTTCTTCGGTTCGTTCATCTACGTGCTTGCCTTCTTGCTGACCGACGTCGCCTACTCCTGGGCCGATCCGCGCGTGCGGCTCCAATGAACGCCCTCCTCGCTACCAATCCCCACACACCATGAAGCTCGTTGTTCTCTGGACCGACGCCGTCGTCTTCCTGCTGATCGCCGCGGTGTGGTGGTACGCGTACAAGGTCACGCGCACACCGCATCTGTCGGCCACCTGGCGCAAAGCGTTTACCGCGCGCACCGGCGCCGCCACCGCCACGATCCTGGTCTTGTTCGCGCTGATCGGCACACTCGATTCGATCCACTTCCGCACCCTGCTGCCGGATTCCAATGCGAGTTCGCCATCGTATTCGGCGGTCACGCGTTCGGTCCTGGATGCGGTGTTGGCCACGCAGGAGCGCGCGCGCGAGACCGGTTACTCGGCACCCCTCGCTTATGTGGGCTATGAAAAGGAAGCCGTCATCATCGACGGCAAGCCAGTACGCGTGAACCCGCGCCTCAAATACGGCGGCGCGCATCTGAACGACCCTGAAAACACATGGCTGGGCGATGTGCTTACGCGCGCACTCGCGGGGGCGGTGATCGGCATCGTGCTGACGATGCTCGCGAGCGCCCTTGCGGCAGGCATGCTGGCGCGCGCAAGCGCGATACAGGTCAACGAAGCCTGGCGTCGGATCTCACTGCGCGAGACCCCGTGGCCGATCAAGACCGTACTCATCACGCTGGGAGCGTTCTTCATCATGACGGGCGTGGTGGCCGCGCTGGCTGCCAACTACCACGTGTTCGGCACCGACCGGGTCGGCAACGATCTGCTCTACGTGGTGCTCAAGAGCATCCGCACTGCCTTGGTCATCGGCACGATGACCACCTTGGTGACGCTGCCGATCGCCGTGGGCCTGGGCATCCTCGCGGGTTATCTGCGCGGCTGGGTCGATGAAGCGATCCAATACGTCTACACGGTGATCAATTCGATCCCCTACGTATTGTTGATCGCGGCCGCGGTGCTCATCTTGCTGAACTTCATTGACGCGCGCCCCGAGATGTTCCAGACCGCGGCCGAACGTACCGATGCCCGGTTGTTCTTCTTGTGCGTCATCCTGGGCATGACGAGCTGGACCGAACTGTGCCGCCTGATTCGCGGTGAAATCATGAAGCTGCGCGAGTTCGAATACGTGCAAGCGGCGCAAGCCTTTGGCGTGGGAACCTGGCGCATCATGACCGTGCACCTGCTGCCGAATGTGATGCACTTGATCCTCATCACTGTGGTGATCAGCTTCTCTGGCCTGGTGCTCGCCGAGGCGATCCTGTCCTACGTCGGCGTGGGCGTGGATCCGGCAATGGCGAGCTTCGGCATGCTGATCAATACCGCGCGCCTCGAACTTTCGCGCGAACCCGCGATCTGGTGGACCCTGGCGACGGCGTTCGCCTTCATGTTCACGCTCGTGCTCTCCGCCAACATCTTTGCCGATGCCGTGCGCGACGCGTTCGATCCGCGCGCGCTGCGCCGCTGAAACTGCTCCCGCTTCCTGCCACCATGCTCAAGCTCGAAAACGTCCGCACCGAGATCGACTCCAGCCAGGGAATCGTGGTCGCCGTCGATGGCGTCTCGCTCGAAATCAAAAAGGGCGAGAC
>CAYUYC010000121.1:0-9994 GCA_964448945.1 uncultured Burkholderiaceae bacterium | reverse complement strand
GATGAAGACCGCGGGATGCTCGGGCGCGCAAGCGGTCGCGAGGCCGAGCATTGGCTCGACCTCGCGACCGCTTGCGCGCCCGAGCATCCCGCGGTCTTCATCGCGCGCTATCGCTTTTATTTCTACAAGCATCGTCTGGCCAAGGCGCGTGCGGTGGCCGAGCGTTGTCTGGCCCAGACCGCCGCGCGGCTGAGTCTGCCCGCCGATTGGCGCGTGCTGGGTGCGTGCCCCGAGGCCTTTCCGCAGGCCGCGGCCAACGACTACACCGCGTTGCCGCGTTTCTATCTGTTCACGCTCAAGGCGCTGGCCTATCTGCATCTGCGCCTGGGCGAATACGCCCTCGCGCGCGACATGCTCGACGCGTTCGCGCGCCTCGATCCGCAGGATCGGCTCGGCACTCGCGTGCTCGCCGATGTGCTCGCGCGCCACGACCAACCCGACGAAGACGAGTGAGCACCGCATGGGCGCGCGCGACGATTTCGATGCCATCGACTGGCAAGGCCAGCCGGTCGATTGCGCCGCGTGCGAACACGTCGCCGACCTGTTGCCCGCACATCGTTGCGAGCCGCGCGTCGCCTGCGTGCACGACCGCTACGCCAAGCGCGTCGATCGCTTCTTCGCGTGGAACCCCGAAGAAGCCAACCGGCATCTCGATCATCCCTACTTCGAAGTGCGCGCGATCGCCGCGCGTCACGCCGATGTCTTTCGCCTGCCGCGGTTGTTGAACGACCCCGACGGCACGGTGCGGTTTTCGGCCATGGCGCGTCTGCCCATCAGTCACCTGAGCGCGATGATTCACGACCCCGACCGCGAGGTGCGGGTGCGCGTCGCGCTGCGCCTGGACGAGACCGAACTGATGCGCATGGCCGACGATGCCGATTACTACGTGCGCAAGATCATCGCCAAGCGCGTACCCGCTGCGCTGTTGCAGCGCTTCGAGCGCGACGCCGATCGCGAAGTGCGCTGCGTGGTCGCGCAACGGCATTCGCTGCCGGGCCTGATGCGCATGGCGCACGACCCCGATGCCGAGGTGCGCACCATCGTCGCGGACCGTCTGCCGGTCGCGCTGCTCGGCGGCTTCGTGCATGACCCGAGCTGGCAGGTGCGCTATCTGGTGGCCGAGCGTCTGCCGCTCGATGCGCTCGGCGCGTTCGAGCAAGACGACGATCCCATGGTGCGCGAGCTGATCGCATCGCGGCGCGCACTGCCGTCCAAGGTCACGCCTTTGCGCGCGCTCACCGCGCCCGCCATCACGCAGGAGCAAGGCTCATGAAGATCGCGCGCGACAGCGACGTCATCGAACTCAACGGCCCGCCGGCCTTCGACTACGGCGAGCGGGTGCGCTCGCTCAAGTACGTGCGCAACGACGGCACATTTCCGGGCAAGGAAATCGGCGACATCCTGGTCAAGAAAGGCGATTGGGGCTACGTCACCTCGATCGGCACCTTCTTGAACCAGTTCTACATCTACGGCGTCGAGTTCGTCGACCTCGGTTATCGCGTGGGCATGAAGGCACGCGAAATCGAATCGCTCGACGAAGGCGGCGAGGACGACGAACTCAACTGGGGCGAATGAGGAGCAGGCCATGATGGATGTGCGTCTACCGAAATTCCAATGGGGCCAGCCGGTGGCAGCGGCGGTCGATCTCGTCAACGACGGCAGTCATCCGAACGCCGAACCCGATGCGCTGCTGGTCGCGGCCGGCGCGCGCGGCGAGATCGTGCAGGTCGGCCGCCATGTCGACAGCAACACGCCGGTGTATCTGGTCGAGTTTGCCGAAGGCGTCGTGGTCGGCTGCGTCGAGGAAGAACTCGTCGCGTGAGCGGCGGGTCGGCCATGGTCGTCGCGCCGCATCCGAATCAGATCGACCAGCGCCGCATCGAGCGCGCGTTGCGCGCGCGCAAGCGCTACAAGTACGTGCGGCCGAGCGTGCATCCGATCGACGCGGGCTACGAGATCACCAGCCCCAACTGCTCGCGCAACATCGCCGCCGACGGCGCCGAGATCCCGATCGCGCGCCTGCGCTACGACATCGACACCCAGCAATGGAGCGTGCTGGTGCGTGATCACGCCGGGCAATGTTGGGTCGAACACACCCGCCACGCCAAGCTGCACGAGGCGCTGGCCATCATCAACGACGATCCGCAACGCAGGTTCTGGCCATGAACGAATGCAACGCTGCGACCGCGACGACGCGGATTTATCTCGACAACAACGCCACCGCGCCGGTGGTGCCCGAAGTGCTGGCCGCGATGCTCGATGTGCTGCAATCGGCCGGCAATCCGTCGAGCAAGCATGCCGATGGCGATGCCGCGCGCGCGCGGCTGGCCGCGGCGCGGCACGAAGTGGCGCAACTCTTCGGTGCGGCGCCGGCCGAGATCGTGTTCACCAGCGGTGCGAGCGAGGCCAATCTGACCGCGCTGGTCGCCGGTTGGCACGCGATGCAACGCCGCGCGCCCGAGCGGCGCGCGATCGTGATTTCGGCGATCGAACATCCGTCGGTGTTCGGTGCCGCGCGCATGCTCGAAGCGCGCGGGGCCGAGTTGCGCATCGCGCCGGTCGACGCCAACGGCGTGCTCGATCTGCCCGCATATGCGCAATTGCTCGACGAATCGGTCGCGATCGCCAGCCTGATGTGGGCCAACAACGAGACCGGCGTCATCCAGCCGGTGGCACGCGCGGCGCAGATCGCGCACGCCGCCGGTGCGTTGTTTCATACCGATGCCACCCAGGCGTGCGGGCGCATCGCCGTCGATCTCCATGCCGTGGGGGCGGATTACGCCAGCGGCTCGGCGCACAAGCTGCACGGGCCCGCGGGCGTGGGCGCGCTGTATGTGCGCAAGGGCGCACCGTTCGAGGCCCTGCATCCGGGCAGTCAGGAGCGCGCGCGCCGCGGCGGCACCGAGAACCTCGCCGGCATCGCCGGGTATGCCGCTGCGGCGCGGCGTGCACTCGCGCGTCTGGCGGTCGATGCCGCGCATGTCCAGGCCTTGCGCGACGCCTTCGAGCGCGAGGTGATCGCATTGGTGCCGATGGCGAACATCAATGCCGTGGCGGTGCCGCGTCTGCCCAATACCTCCAACCTGCGCATCGCGCGCAATGCGCACGCGATCGACAGCGACCTCATGCTCATCAAGCTCGACCACGCCGGCATCAGCGCATCGAGCGGGTCCGCATGTAGCGCGGGTGAGAACGCGCCGTCGCATGTGCTCAAGGCCATGGGGCAATCCGATGCGCAAGCGCGCGCGAGTCTGCGTTTTTCGTTCTCGGCGCTGAACACCCTGGCCGAGGCCGAAGGCGCGGCGCAGGCGCTGGCACGCATCGTGCTGCCTTTGGTATGCCGGGCTGCTTGAAGCAAAGCCGACGCAAGGCCGACACCCGCACGGCAGCCGACCACCGAAGGGACACCATGAAAGTCATGATCCGCAAGACGCCGCAAGGCTTTTCCGCCTATGTGGCCAAGAAGGACCTCGAGACCGCGATCGTCTCGACCGAGAAGCCCGAGTTGTGGGGCGGCACCGCGACACTCGAAAACGGCTGGGTGCTCAAGCTGCCCGATCTGCCGGCCGATACCCGCTTGCCGATCACGGTCGAAGCCACCCGCATCGGCGGCGCCGAATAAGAACGATCCGTCCATCGCCTTTCTGGAGACTCGCGATGATCGAACCCGAATTGATTGCCCATATCGCCGCCGACGTCGAAGGCCTGCCGCCCGACGCGAATCCGGTGGCCTCGCTGCGCGACAAGTACCCGAGCGTGAAGTTCTCGCGCTGCGACGCGCATGACCTGCGCGGCGAGACGCGCTTCGCGCAACTGGCCAATTACGCGCTGTACCTCGTCGATACCTCGAACCATTGCTGGCGCATCACGGGCAACCCGCGCGAAGCGGGCGGCGTCGTGCTCGCGCGCTAGCGCCACCGAAAGCCGAGACCATGGAAGACTTCGATGTCGATTTGAGCGACGACGACGGCGAAGTCGTCGAAGGCCCGGGCGAATGGATTCCGCTGTCCGACCCGGACATGTCGGGCCTCGAAGTCGAGGCCATGATCGATGTCCTGCGCGCGCAGGACATCACCGCCAACGAGGCGGTCGGCGTCTTTGAAGAACGTTTTGCCGCGCGCATCGGGCGCCGGTATGGCGTGGGCGTGTCGGGCAGCATCATCGCCACCATGGCCTTGTTGCGCGCCCGCGGCATCGGCCCCGGCGATGAAGTCATCGCCTCGCCCTACGGCTGGCATCAGATCGCGCAGGCGGTGGCGCATGTCGGCGCCACCCTGGTGCTCGCCGACATCGAGTACTGGTCGCAGACGCTGTGCCCCAAGCGCACCGCCGAAAAGCTCACCAAGGCCACGCGCGCCATCATCGTCGGCAACACCAACGGACATCCGGCGCCCTGGCGCGATTTCCGCGCACTCGCCGAGCAGCACGGCTTGTTCCTGATCGAGGATTGCACCGAATCGATCGGCTCGCGTTACGCAGGCAAAGAGGTGGGCAGCTTCGGCGATGCGGCGATCTTCGATTTCAGCCAGCCCGGCGCCTTGGTGGCGGGCGAGGGCGCGATGGTGCTCACCGACGATGCCGATCTGCACAACGCCTTGCGCCAGATCGTGGTGCGGCCTTTGTCGGAACGGTTCTCGGTCGCGGCCACGCATGTGCCCTTGCAATCGCCCATGGGCGGCCTGAACGCCGCGCTCGCGCTCGCGCAACTCGAGCGTCTGGACGGCATTCTCGCCAAGCGCCGGCAGGCGGCCGAGCAGTACTTGTTCCACATGCGCTCGTTCGAAGGCATCAAGCCGCCGTATGTCGCGCCCGATGTCGACGAAGTGCATTTCCACAATTACGTGGTGCATCTGGGCACGCGCTTCGCCAAGGATGCGCGCGACCAGATCATCGAAGACCTGCGCACCGCGGGCATCGATGCCTGCGCGGTCTGCCGTCCTTTGCATCTGCATCCCGACATCCAGGCGCTGTACGGCACCAAGCGCCGCGACTTCCTGGTGGCCGAGAAGATCGGCGACCGTTCGATCGCCTTGCCCTTCCATACGCAACTGGGCGACCAGGTCTGCAAGTTCATCGTCAAGACCGCAAAGGATTCATCGGCCAACGTCGGTGCCGGCGCGGCGATCTACTAAAGGGTGTGTCCATGACCGACGCGATCGATGCCATCGCCCGTGCCGCCGCGCAGGGCCGGGTGGTTCCGTATGTAGGCCCCGACGTGCTCGCCGCCGATGCGCCGGTGCCGCGCAGCGCGCAGGCCCTGGTCGCGGCGATCACCGCCAAGTCGGCGGTGCCGCACAAGCTCAAGAACAAGCTCGCCGGTGCTGCGCAATACATCGAGAATTTCAAGCATCGCAAGACGCTCAATGCGCTCGTCACCGAGCAGTTCGCGCCGCGCTGCACGCCTGGCCCGCTCCATGCCCTGATCGCGCGGCTCGCGCCGCCCTTGGTGGTCGATGTCTGGTACGACGACGCGATGCTCAACGCCTTTGCCGGCAGCGCCGATTGGGGCTGCGTGCAAGGCGTGAGTCAGGCCGAGCATCACGGCGAATGGGTCGCGTATTACCAGCCCGACGGCACGCTGGTGCCGGCCGAAGCGGCCGACGCCTGGGGCACCCTGGTCTACAAACCGATCGGTTGCGTGCGTCCGGCGCGCAATTACATCGTGAGCGATAGCGATTACGTCGAAGTGCTGACCGAGATCGACATCCAGACCCCGATCCCGCCGCGGGTGCAGGCGCTGCGCCGCGATCGCGCATTCGTCTTCGTGGGCTGCCGTTTTGCCGATCAGCTCGAGCGCAGCTACGCGCGCCAGGTGATGAAGCGTTCGAGCGCCGCGCATTGGGCGGTGATCGAAGGTGAACTCACGCGCAACGAAGCCAAGTTCATCGAGGAACAAGGCATCACGCGCATCGACATGTCGACACAGGATTTCGTTGCCGCGCTCGATGCCGCGCTCGCGCGCGCGCCCGCGGCGGCCGGCGTCTAACGGGTCTGCGGCTGCAAGGCCGCGATGACCCGCTCGGCCTTGATCTGGGCCACCACGGTATCGGCGGGCGCGGGCTCGCCGAACAAATAGCCCTGCATCTGATCGCAACCGCGCTGCGCGAGGTAATCGCGCTGGTACTCGGTCTCGACGCCTTCGGCCACCACTTCCTGACCCAGGCTGTGACCCAGGGCGATGACGGCCGAGACGATGCGCGCCTCGGGAGCGTCGGGCCGGATGTCCTCGACGAAGCTGCGATCGATCTTGAGCTGCTGCACCTTGAACAGGCGCAGATAGGCCAGCGACGAATACCCGGTGCCGAAATCGTCGATCGAGACCCGCACGCCCATCGTGTGCAGACGGTCGAGCACCCGGATCGCGTGCGGCACATCGCCCATCAGCATCGATTCGGTCAGTTCGAGTTCGAGCAGATGCGCGGGCAGCTCGAATTCGGCGAGCACGTCGCGCACGAGTTCGGGGATGTCGTGCCGGAATTGCCCGGCCGACAGATTGACCGCCACCGGCACCGGCGTGATGCCCGCGTCGATCCAGGCGCGCAATTGGCGGCAGGCCGCGCGCAGCGCCCAGGCGCCGATCGGGACGATCAGGCCCGAGGCTTCGGCGATCGGCACGAAGCGCGCCGGCAATTGCGGACCCAGCGTCGGGTCATGCCAGCGCAGCAGGGCCTCGAAGCCCACCAGCCGCCCGCTGCGCGCCGCGACGCGCGCCTGATAGGCGAGGGTGAGTTCGTCGCGTTCGATCGCGCCGCGCAAGCGGTTTTCGAGCAGCAGATCGCCCAGCGACGCCGCGTTCATATCGGCCGAGTAGAACTGCATGCCGTTGCGGCCGTCGGCCTTGGCGCGATACATCGCCACGTCCGCGTTGCGCAGCAATTCCGAGGTCGAGCCGCCGTCGTCGGGATACATCGCGATGCCGATGCTGGCCGAGACCGACAACTCGTGCGCGCCGAGCTTGTGCGGCTGGACGATGGTGGCCAGCAGCTCGCGCGCCACGCGCACCGCGTGCTGGCTGTGCGAGATCTCGGGCAACACCACCACGAATTCGTCGCCGCCCTGGCGCGCGATGGTCTCGTTGTCGCGCAGCACGTCCTGGCAGCGATGGGCGATCTCGACCAGCAGGCTGTCGCCGGCTTCGTGACCCAGGGTGTCGTTGATGCCCTTGAACCGATCGAGGTCGATGAACATCACCGCGGTCGGCAGACCCGAGTAGCGCGACAAGCGCATGGCCTGTTCGAGCCGGTCCTGCAGCAAGGTGCGGTTGGGCAGGCCGGTCAGCGGATCGTGGTGCGCCAGATGGCGGATGCGCGCCTCGGCGTCCTTGCGCTCGGTGATGTCGGAGAACAGGCCGATGTAATGCGTGGTGCGGTCTTCCTCGTTGCGTACGCGGGTGATCGAGATCCACTCCGGATAGATCTCGCCCGAGGCGCGCCGATTCCAGATCTCGCCGCGCCATTGGCCTTTGCGTTCGAGTTCACCCCACAGCTCGCGATAGAAGGCCTTGTCATGCCGACCCGAGCGCAGGATCGCCGGCGTCTTGCCGAGGATGTCCTCTTCGGCATACCCGGTGATCTCGGAAAACGCCGGATTCACCGCGACGATGCGCGCATCGGCATCGGTGATGGTCATGCCCTCGGTCGCGTTGGTGAAGACGTTGGCGTACAGGCGCAGTTGTTCCTGGCTGCGATTGAGCGCCTCGATCTTGTCTTGCAGGTCGATGTTGGCGGCGCGCAGCTCGTGCGATGCGCGGTTGAGCTTGAGCAGCACCACGAGCAGATACAGCCCCAGCAGCACCGACGCCGCATACAGCGTCGTGGCATACAGGCGTGCACGCACGCGCGCATCGTCGAATGCCAGGGCATAGGCGCCGGCCAAGGCGGCGACCTGCTGGTCCGATGGGGTTTCGATGATCGCGCGCGTCACGCCGTCGAGGGCGACCTTGCCGTCGAGCATCACGCGCGCATGCGCGATGGTCGCTTGCAAGGTCGGCGACGCATTGCCGCTGCCGTGCTCCAGCGCGCGCAATTCGGTGCCCAGTGCCCGTGCGAGTTCAGGGTCGTCGGTGGTGATGAATTCCATCAAATGCCGCCCGAAGGCATCGATCGCATTGCGCTGCGCCGGCGCGAGCGAGGCGTCGGTGCGGGCTTGTTCGATGAGGTCGGGGAAGAAATTGACCGAATTCTCGAAAGTCGTGGTCTCGCGCTTGTAGGTATCGATGAGCTCGGTCCGGCGGTCGATCGTCGCCTCGTAGGCGCGCAATTGCGCGAGCAGATTCTGGCGATGGCCGTCGGAGAGGAAGGCGGGCGGCGCATGCAATTCCTGGGCGTGGGCACGGGCATCGGCCAGGCTTTGCACGATGTCGTCGAAGTGATGCGGCAGCCCCAGACGATTGGCGAGCACCGTCAAGCCGATCTGCGCGTCGACATTGCGCAAGGTGTGCAGCTTGAGCACATAAGCCTGATGCTCGCGCGTGGACACCGCATCGCTGCGCAGGAAGACCCAGGTCAGCATGAGCACCGCGACGAAGGCGATGCCGACGATGCGCAGCGCGCGCAAGCGCTGGCCGGTGCGTTGTTCGGCCGCGCCGCCGGTGGCGTGGAGCTTGTCGGCCGTCATTCCAGACTCTTTCCGGCGTAACGCCCGGTCAGGCTGCGCAGGAACGCCACGATCAACGCGCGATCTTCGGTACTGAGTTCGCGGCCCAGTTGCACGCGGCCCATGATCGCGACGGCTTCGTCCAGATCCTTGATCGCGCCGGTATGGAAGTACGGCGCGGTCACCGCGACATTGCGCAGGCTCGGCACCTTGAAGACGTAGCGGTCTTCTTCGCGGCCGGTCAGTTCGGCAAGGCCGCGATCGGCGCGCGCATGTTCGGGCATGTACTTCATGCCCGGATCCATCACCCCGAAGCGCTGGACCAGATTGCCGCCGATGTTGACGCCTTGATGGCAGCTCGCGCAGCCCAATGCCTTGAAGCGCGCATAGCCCTTGATCTCCAGCGGCGTGAGTGCGTCGTGTTCGCCGCGCAAATAGCGATCGAAGCGTGCGTTGGGCGTGACCAGGGTGCGCTCGAAACTCGCGATCGCATCGGCGATGTTGTCGGGTGTGATGCCATCGGCATAGATCGCATCGAAGGCTTCGCGGTAGTCGGCGCGGGCATTCAGCCGGGTGGTGACTTCGGTCCAGTTGGACCCCATCTCGTCGGGGTTGTTGAGCGGCCCCGAGACCTGGGCTTCGAGCGTCGCGGCACGCGCATCCCAGAACTGGGCGAAGTTGAATGCCGCGTTGAACACCGTGGGTGCGTTGCGCCGGGCGAGTCGGCCTTCGATGCCTTTGGAGACTTTCAGACGATCCGCGCCGGCAGCGGCCAGCGGATGGCAGCTTGCGCACGAGACGGTGTTGTCCTTGGACAGGACCGGGTCGTGGAACAGGCGTTCACCGAGCGCGGCCTTGGCCGGCGGCACCTGGAGGTCGAGCGGAATCGGGACGATGGGCTCGCGCGACGTGGCGGCCAGATGGGTACGGGCAGGCGCGGGCTGTTCGGCCATGGCGCTATCGCCGGGACGCAGCGCAACCACGACGGCCGCAATGGCAGCGGTGGTCGCGAGGGTGATCAGTACGGGTGCAATGCGCTTCATGAAGCCGCGCAACCAATCTTTCGAAGCGGTGGAGCATGCGAACCGCTCGATCTGACTGACGCGACCGGCCCGCTGGACTGGTGCGAAAACTAGCAGTTTTGCGTCACGCGACGATGGAGATAAGTCACGCTAATGACGCAAAACACGGGGAAGCGCTCGGGCGTGTGCAAGATGCCACGCCCGAGGCGTCAATGGTGATGGTCGGGGTGCTGGGCACAGGCGCCGGGACCGGCGCAAGGCATGTCTTCGGCCTCGAGCAGACCGAGCGTGCGTGCCGAGCCGAAACCGCTGCCCAGGAGGCCGTTGGCCTCCAGGAGCGGGCGGTGGATGAAGATCGGTTCGGCCACCATCAAGGC
>CAYUYC010000120.1:0-10006 GCA_964448945.1 uncultured Burkholderiaceae bacterium | reverse complement strand
GCATCGGGCTTGGCAGCGGCGTCGGGCTTGCTCGCGGCCGCGGGCTTGGGCGGGGTGCCGCCGGCCGGCGCGGTCGCGGCTACGGCGGGCTTGGCTGCATCGGCGGCAGGTGCATCGGCCTTGGGGGCGTCGGGCTTCGCTACCGCGGCCGGTGCCGCTTCGGCGGGCGTCGGTGTGGCGGTTGGCGTGCTTGCGGCTACGCTGGTACCGGTGGGTGCCGACACGGGCGCCACGTCAGACGGCGGCGTCGCGGGCTTGGGATTGAACGGTGTGTCCTTGGGCGGAATCGAGATCGCGATGTCCTGGCCCAGTGGGCGCGGCTCGGAATCGAGCAACATCGGCACGACGATGATCGCGGTCAGTACCAGGATCACCGCGCCGATGAGGCGCTGGCGCGCCTTGCGCTTGAGATCGTCGGAGGGATCGTTGCTGCGGGCGCCGCTTCGTGCGCCGCGTCCTCCGGCATCGGTGGTGTCGGGAACGTTCTGGCGGCCGAACTTGAGCATGGCGGTCGTCGTAGCGCCTCGAATGGCGAGGTAAGAAGGATCGAAACCCAGGCCGATCAGGCGGCGTTAGCGCGTGCGCGATTCTTTGCGAGCTGCTGCATCACGCCTCCCACGGTCAGGAAGGATCCGAAGGCGCAGATTCTATCACCCTCACCTGCGCGAGCCCGGGCCGCTTCGAACGCCGATGCCGGGTCGGCATGCAGCTGAATCGAGTGTTCTGCGTCTTCGATGAAGCCGTTGTCGCGCAGGATCGCGGCGATCGCTTGCGCGCTGGCCGCGCGCGCGCCGGGCAGATCGGTCAGATGCCAATGATCGACGCGCTCCTTGAATTGCCGCACCACGCCCGCGATGTCCTTGTCCTTCATGCAGCCGAAGACCGCATGCGTATAAGGGTGAAAGCCCATGCTGTCGAGGTTGTTGGCCAGCGTCGCAGCCGCATGCGGGTTGTGTGCGACGTCGAGGATCACCGTCGGTCGGCCGGGCAGCACCTGGAAGCGTCCGGGCAGTTCGACCAAGGCGAAGCCGTTGCGCACCGCCTGGGCGTTCACCGGCAATCGGTCGGCCAGCGCTTCGAGCGCCGCGAGTGCGCCGCATGCGTTGAGCAACTGATTCGCGCCGCGCAACGCCGGATAGGCCAGCCCCGAACGCCGCGTGGTGCGTCCGGCGAATGCCCATTGCTGCTTGTCGCCCGAGTAATTGAAGTCGCGACCGAACAGACGCAGGTCGGCGCCGATGTCGTGCGCATGTGCGATCAACGCATGGGGAGGCAACGGATCGCTGCAAATGGCCGGACGTCCCGGGCGATAGATGTGCGCCTTCTCCCAACCGATCTTTTCGCGCGTATCGCCGAGGTATTCCTGGTGATCGAGATCGACGCTGGCCACGATGGCGCAATCGGCGTCGATGCAATTGACCGCATCGAGCCGGCCACCGAGTCCGACTTCGAGGATCACTGCGTCGAGCCGCGCTTGCGCGAACATGCGCAGGATCGCGAGGGTGCTGAACTCGAAATACGTGAGCGAAATCGGCAGGCCTTGCGCATCGAGCGTGGCCAGGCGTGCATGCTCGACCGCGTCGAATTGCTCGACCAACGCAGCATCGCTCGCGGCCACACCGTCCAGACGCGCGCGCTCGTTGAAGTGCACCAGATGCGGCGAGGTGTACACCCCGACGCGATATCCGGCTTGCATCAGGATCGATTCGAGGAAGGCGCAGGTGCTGCCCTTGCCGTTGGTACCGCCGACCGTGAAGACCGGGCACTCGAAGCGCAGGCCCAAGGCATCGCGCACCTTGGACACCCGCTCCAGCCCGAAGTCCATCGCCACGGGATGGATGGTCTCGAGATAGGCGAGCCAAGCGTCGAGCGATGCTTGCGGACCGGGAGAAGAAACGATTTCGGACATGCGGCCTGCCTGCCATCACCGCGAGCGGTGCGAAGAAGCAAAGCCGGCATTCTAGCCATGCACGCCTACCCTGGCTCGTGAAACGACCGGGCGCCATGCCGCGGCGCCCGGTCCGACCTGCCTGCTACCAACCGATATCGCGCAGCAGTTCCAGCGTCAGATCGCGCGGCGCGGACACTGCGATGGGCTGCCCAGGCTCGGCAAATGGCTCCATCAACAGATTGGGCGTCGCGAGGGTGTCGTAGTGCGACACCGACGATCCGGATCGGAACGGATTGGGCGTGTACAGATAGGGCCGGCCCAGATAGTCCGCGCCATAAGGCTTGAGGCGGTTCATGAACAACACCGCGTACGGCGCATCGCTTGCACGCTTGACGCCCGTCGCCGCACTGCGCAGCGCAGCGCCGTCGTCGACGGTCACACGCACCGCGGGAATGGTGATCGTCGCGTCGGCACCCGCGAGATCCGGCGGCGGCGATCCGGCGACGTTGTCGGCGATGATCACCGCGCGCGCGCCCGCGTCTTGCGCGTTCTTCACCTTGACCACGAACGCGCAACTGCCGCGATCGATCAAGGCGATGCGTCCACGAACCTTGGCGGCGTTGGCGGCATCGAGCGGCAAGCACGCGAGCCCCGCACCGCTGGCCTGATCGACCACCGGCGCCACCGGTGCCGACACCAGGGTCGAGCGGGTGATCGGTTGGCCGAAGGCCGCCAGACCGATCAGCATGAAGCGATTGAGTCCGCCGCCTGCGATGTACAGATCGGGCGTGCCGTCGTCGAGCACCTCACGGGTCTTCTCGCGCACATGCCGGCCGTTCCAGATCAGATTGCGCGGCGTGATCGCGGACACCTGCCGCTCGGCGACACCCATGGCCGCCCAGGGCTTGCGTTGCGCGGGGTCGTACAGCGTGTGATCCCAGACCGAGGGAAATCCGCCCTCGGGGTCCGCATCGCTCGCACCGAGTTGCCGCCCGGTATTGCCGCGCGTGAAGGTCTGAAAGCCCAGCCCGTGACCGAATTCGTGCAGGACCGTGGTGAGCAGATCGATCTGGTTGGCTGCGGCATTGCCGTCCAGACCGAGATAGAAGCTCACGCCGTCCAGACAACCGGGCTGCCCCAGATTGCCGTTGAAGAACGAGACGATGTCGGCGTTCTCGAACGGATCGGTGCTGTCGATCAGGGTGATGCCGGCGAGCTTGTTCGCCAAGGCCGATGGATACCACGTCCCGGTGTGCCGCGCGTTGGGGAAGTCGCGCAACACGTTGTACGCCCCTGCGGCGCCCAGCGTCGCGGAAGTACTGGTGCACGGCAGCGCATCGAACGTGGCCAGCACCTGGATCGGCACGTCGGAACGCAAGCGCCGGCCCCAGAACTTCGAGACGTAATCGAAGACGATCTGACGCTGCTCGCCCACCGTGGTGCCAGCGTTGCCGCCGACCGGCATCGCGGGCGTGGCGTCGTTGAATCCGACGCCCGGACCGTCGATGTTGATGATCACGATATCGGCCGCCTGCGCGACCGCGCTCGAAGCAAGCAGCACCGCGGCCGCCGCCCAGCGTGCCCAGAAACGATCAACGCGCATGATCGTCTCCTTGGGGGGCCGGCGAGTTGAGCAAGGCGGTCGCGGCGGCATCGCCGGTCACGCAATGCTCGTCGAGCGCACCGTCGGCCCGACGTTGCACCACGGTGTACGACAACGAACTCGGGTCGACGCGTTGCGCGATCGCGCCCGAGCGTGCGCTCAGTGAACGCGTCTGCATGCGCTGCATCAGCGCATTGCTCGACGCGGTCGGTGCCGCCGCGCGCGCGGCCGACATCGCAGGTGCATCGCGCAGTTCGTCATGCTCCGGCATGCGGGGACGACCGGTTGCGCTGTCGATCACGATTTGCTGTGCGGGCAAATCGGCTGCGCTCTGTGCGAGCGCAACATGCATCGGCAGCAGGCCGGCGCACCAAGGCGCGAGCCTCAACAAGCGACGGAAAGATGGACGCATCGTGAGTCTCCTCGTTGTAGGAAGACTCGGATGCTAGACCGCAGCCAACACGCGTGCACCCCAATTTCGAGGGGATTGACGCGTGCGCTGCGGACGGCGTATCAGCCGACGGCTTCGGCCGATTGGTTTTGCAGCAATGCGAGGATGCGCGCGATCTCGTCGCGCATCTGGCGGCGGTCGATGATCATGTCGATCGCGCCCTTTTCGAGCAGGAACTCGGCGCGCTGGAAGCCTTCAGGCAGGGTCTGGCGCACGGTCTGCTCGATCACGCGCGGGCCGGCAAAGCCGATCAACGCCTTGGGCTCGGCGATCACCACATCGCCCATGAAAGCGAAGCTCGCCGACACGCCGCCCATGGTCGGATCGGTCAGCACGCTGATGAAGGGCAGTTTCTTTTCGGCCAGCTTGGTGATCGATGCAGTGGTCTTGGCCATCTGCATCAACGACAGCAAGCCTTCCTGCATGCGCGCGCCGCCGGTGGCGGTCACGCAGATGAAGGGCACTTTTTGCTCGATCGCATTGTCGACACCGCGCACGAAGCGCTCACCGACGACCGAACCCATCGAGCCGCCCATGAATTCGAATTCGAAGGCCGCCACCACGACCGGCAGGGTCATGATCGCGCCGCCCATGACCACCATGGCATCGGTCTCGCTCGAATCGGCCATCGCCTCTTGCATGCGCTGCGGATACTTCTTGCTGTCGACGAATTTGAGCGCATCGACCGGCAGGATTTCCTGGCCGATCTCGTAGCGGCCTTCGGCGTCGAGCAAGGCGTCGACACGCTCACGCGCACGAATGCGCATGTGATGGTCGCACTTGGGGCAGACGTACAGATTCTGTTCGAGGTCGGTCTTGTAGAGCACCGCTTCGCAGGCCGCACATTTGAGCCAAAGCCCTTCGGGCACGCGGTTGCGCACGACGGTGTCGGTGGTGCGCTGGATGCGCGGCGGAAGCAGTTTTTCGAACCAGCTCATGGCGGCTCCTTCGTGAAAGACGCGTATGCCGATCAGGCACGCGCTGTTGCAACCTCGTCGATCGCAGTGCGGATGCTGCGCACGAAACGCTCGACTGCGTCGACCGCGCCGCCCACCGGCGCGTTCTCGATCTCTTGAATGATGCGGCTGCCGATCACGACGGCATCGGCCACCTGAGCAATCGCGGCGGCGCTTTGCGCATCGCGGATGCCGAATCCTACGCCGACCGGCACGCCGGCCTTGGCTTTGATCAGCGGCACACGCTCGGCCACGCTCGCCACATCGAGCGCGCCCGACCCGGTGATGCCCTTGAGACTCACGTAGTACAGATAACCCGAGGCATGGCGCGCGACGCTTTCGATGCGTTCGGGCGTCGAGGTCGGCGCGAGCAGGAAGATCGGATCGAGATCGGCCGATTGCATCGCGTTGGCGAAGTCTTCGCATTCCTCGGGCGGATAGTCGACCACCAGCACGCCGTCCACGCCCGCATCGCGCGCGACCTGCGCGAACGCGACGCGCGAACCGAGCTTGCGCGTCATGAGTTCGATCGGGTTCGCATAGCCCATGAGCACGACCGGCGTGGTCGCATCGGTCTTGCGGAACTCGGCCACGAATTCGAGCGTGCGCTTGAGGCCGACGCCATTCTTGATCGCGCGTTCGGTCGCACGCTGCACCACCGGACCGTCGGCCATCGGATCGGAAAACGGCACGCCGAGTTCGATCACATCGGCGCCGGCGCGCGCAAGCGCATGCATGAGCGGCACGGTGAGTTCGACACTCGGATCGCCAGCGGCGATGTAAGGGATCAGGCCTTTGCGCCCTTGGGCGTGGAGCGCGTCGAAACGTTTTTGGATACGCGACATCAATGGTTCTTCTTGTATTCGAGCGAAGCGGTACGGCAGGACTCGCGGCAATAGAACTCCATGCCGCTCTTTTCCGCCACGGTATGGATGTCCTTGTCGCCGCGTCCGCTCAGGTTGACGAGCAGCACCTGGTCGCGCGGCAAGGTCGGCGCGAGCTTGGCCGCGTAGGCGACCGCATGGCTCGATTCGAGCGCGGGAATGATGCCTTCGATGCGGCACAGGTCGTGGAAGGCCTTGAGCGCTTCGTCGTCGGTCGCGCCCACGTATTGCGCGCGGCCCGAATCCTTGAGCCAGGCGTGTTCGGGGCCGACACCCGGGTAATCGAGGCCGGCGCTGACCGAATGCGTCTCGATGATCTGGCCGTCTTCGTCTTGCAGCAGATAGGTGCGATTGCCATGCAGCACGCCGGGCGTGCCGCGTTGCAGGCTCGCGGCATGGCGGCCGGTGTCGAGGCCGTCGCCCGCAGCTTCCACGCCGATGAGCTTGACCTGCTCATGGCCGATGTAATCGTAGAAGATGCCCATCGCATTGCTGCCGCCGCCCACGCAGGCGATCACATAATCGGGGTCGCGGCCGATCAGCTCGGGCATCTGCCACAAGCATTCCTTGCCGACCACCGAATTGAAATCGCGCACCATGGCCGGATAGGGATGCGGACCCGCGACCGTGCCGATGATGTAGAAAGTGTTTTCGATGTTGGTGACCCAGTCGCGCATCGCTTCGTTGAGCGCGTCTTTCAAGGTGCGCGAGCCGCTTTCGACCGGCACCACGGTCGCACCGAGCAGCTTCATGCGATAGACATTCGCTGCCTGGCGGCCGATGTCTTCCGAACCCATGTAGACCACGCATTGCATGCCGAAGCGCGCCGCCACCGTCGCGCTCGCGACGCCGTGCTGGCCGGCGCCGGTCTCGGCGATCACGCGCGGCTTGCCCATGCGCTTGGCGAGCAAGGCCTGGCCGATGGTGTTGTTGACCTTGTGCGCGCCGGTATGGTTGAGGTCTTCGCGCTTGAGGTAGATCTGCGCACCGCCGAGCATCTCGCTCCAGCGTTTGGCGTGATAGATCGGGCTCGGGCGGCCGACGTAATGCTTGAGCTCGCGTTCGAATTCGGCGACGAACTCGGGGTCTTTGCGGTAATGCTCGTAGGCGTCGCGCAGCTCGGCCAGCGCATGCATGAGCGTCTCGGCCACGAACACGCCGCCGTATTGGCCGAAGTGGCCTTGCGCATCGGGCAAGTCGTAATGCGCAAAGGAAACAGGAGGCGTCTGGTCAAGCGGCATCGCACTACTCTCCGGCGAGCGCACGGTCGATCGCGCGCACTGCGTTACAGAAGGCGGCGATTTTACCTGGGTCCTTGATTCCCTTCGATCTTTCGACGCCGCTGGACACATCCACGCCCCAAGGGCGGAACTTGGCGATGCCCGCGCCGACATTGTCGGCAGTCAGCCCCCCTGCCAGCACGATGCGCGGCAAGGATAGTGCGGCCACCCGGTCCCAATCGAAGGTGACACCCGCCCCTCCAAATACGTCGCTATGCGCATCGAGCAGCATTGCCTGCGCTTGCGCATAACCGGCTGCGTAATCCGGGAGTGATACACCATCGACCCTGCCGTCCGCGCCGATGCGCGCGGCCTTGATGTAGGCATTGCCGAACTGCTCGCAATCGTGCGCAGGCTCGTTGCCCTGAAACTGCAGTACGTAGCCCGGAAACGCGTCGAGGTAGGCGCCGACATCATCGCGCGTCGCATCGACGAACAGCACGACCGGCGTGACGAAAGGCGGCAACGCGCGCGCGAGTCGCGCGGCCTGATCGGGACCGATGTAGCGCGGACTTTTGTCGTAGGCGACGAAACCCACTGCATCGGCGCCATGATTCACCGCCGCGTCGAGGTCCTCGGTCCGCGTGATCCCGCAAATCTTGATGCGTGTTCGACTCACCACATCCCTCCTGATTCAAGCGTGTCCCGGTCACCCGCGCCCTGCGGCAGTCCGAATTGCGCAGGGTAATCGACACCGGCGAAATACAGCCCGCACGCGGCATAAGTCGGCGCCGCATGTCGGCGATCGCGCAGGCTCAACAACTCGGCCATCCAGTCCACGGGCTGACGGCCGAGCCCGACGTACACCAGGCTGCCGACGATGTTGCGCACCATGTGATGCAAGAACGCATTGGCGCAAATCGAAATCTCGATCATCGCGCCGGCTCGTCGCACATCGACGCGCTGCACATGCTTGATCGGCGACTTCGCCTGGCATTGCGACGACCGGAAACTGCTGAAGTCGTGTTCGCCGATCAAGGCCTGTGCAGCCTGCGCCATGCGCTCGCTGTCGAGCGGCCGAAAGCACCACGCGGCGCGACCGTCGAGCAAGGCCGAGCGCACCGGATCATTGTGGATTCGATATACATAGCTGCGACGTACGGCGCTGAACCGGGCATGAAATTCGGGCGGCACCGCGCGCACCCAGCGCACCGCGATCGATGCGGGCAGGAGTGCGTTCAATCCACGGACCCAGGCATGCATCTCGCGTTCGACCGTTGCATCGAGATGAACGACTTGACCGAGGGCGTGCACACCGGCATCGGTGCGGCCCGCCGCGGCAATCTCGACACGCTCGGTACCGGCCACGAAGCGCGCGACTGCGGCCTCGAGCACATCCTGCACGGTGTTGCGGTCCGGCTGAGACTGCCAGCCCACATAGGAACGCCCGTCGTATTCCACTCCGAGCGCGAGGCGCTGCATCGTCGTCGGCACCTTAGAAATTCAAAGGGCGGACACATTGTCCGCCCTTCTTACCCACAAAACCGCGGTACGCAGATCAGCCCAATGCCTCGAGCATCTGACGTGCCCGCGCCTGCTGAGCCGAATCGCCGCCGCGTACCACTTCATCCAGCAACTCTTGCGCACCTTCACGGTCGCCGATTTCCTGGTAAGCCGCGGCCAGATCCAGCTTGGTCGCCATTTCCTGCTGCTTGGTGGTCGGCATGGCGTCGAAATTCGCTTCCGCAGAAGCCGCGGCTTGCGCGGCACCCGAGCCCAGATCCAGTGAGATCCCGGACAGATCGAGCGCGGGAGGCGGCGCTTCGTAGCTGGGCGGCGCCGCGGGCTCGATCGCCTCGGGCAGATCGATGTCGAAGTCGAGCGTGTCGCGTGCGGCTGCGGCGTCGCTCGGGGTCAGCAGGTTTTCGATCGGCGCGGCTGCGGACGCAACTGCCGGCGCAACTGCCGGAGCACCGAGGTCGAAATCGATCGTCGGCGCGGTCGCCGTGCGATCCATTCCATCGCCGCGCGCCACCGGAACCGTCGGACTGAAGTCCATCGAAGGCGTCGTGCGGTTCAGAAAATCGTCCTGAGCGGGCTGGCCGAGTTCGAAGTCGACCGGCGCCGACTGCGTCAGCGGCTCGTGATGATCGGGTTCGAGATCGAGGTCGAAATCGACATCCACCGACGGGATCGATTGCGGAATGACGCCGGGGATGGTGGCGTTGGTGTCGATCATCGCACCACCGGCAGCCAGCGCGCCCACGCCTGTGGCCGTGGCGGTGATCGCATCGGAACTGCCGCCGTACAGCGGGTTGCGCGGATCGAGCGAACGACCGAGGGCCGCGGCCTTTTCCCAATCGTCGCCCTGCCCGCCGGTGCGCGAATACAACTCGCCCGCCACCGATTCGAAGGCCGGCAGATCGCGCCGGCTGGCGTAGATCTCGAGCAGCTTCACGCGAATCGCATGCCGATCCGGGGTGTTCTTCAACGCTTCCTTCAGGATCTCTTCGGCCTGCGCGTCGCGACCGTAAGCGATGTACACATCGGCTTCGGCGATCGGATCGACTTCATTCGAATCGATTTGGCTGGCGGACGGCGTGAAATTCGAGTTGAAGGTCGAGTCCGTGGTGTCGACGGTCTGACCACCGGTGGTCCCGAAGATCGAGTTCGTCTTCAGATCGCCGCCGGTCAGGATCGAGTCCTGGAACTTCTCGAACCGCTTCTTGCGACTGCGGCTGTACAAGAAGTAGGCACCGAACAATGCGAGGATCGCAGCACCACCGCCGAGCACCAGCGGATTCGTCAGCAGCGATTCCTCGGCAGCCGGAGCCTCGGCCACGGCGGGTGCCACAGGCGTGACTTCGGGCTTGGCCGGTTCGACCGCAGGCGGCGCGGTTTCGGCAGGCTTCGGCGGCTCGACCACTGCGGCGGGCGCAGTTGCCGGCGGCGTACCCTCGGCCGGCTTGGTCGCTTCGGCAGCCTTCTTGGCGTCGTCTGC
>CAYUYC010000119.1:0-10051 GCA_964448945.1 uncultured Burkholderiaceae bacterium | reverse complement strand
TCGCCGCCATCGATCGCGCGGCACGCCAGGTGGTATTGGCCGACGGCAGCACGATCGGCTACGAAGGTCTGGTGCTCGCCACCGGCTCCACGCCGCGGGTGCTCGATCTGCCCGGCGGCGACGCCGAAGGCGTGCTCGCCTTGCGCTCGCTCGACGACGCCAATGCCATCGCCACGCGGCTCGCGTGGTGTGCCGAGCGGCAACAGCCCGTGGTGGTGATCGGCGGCGGCTTCATCGGGCTCGAAGTGGCCGCCACCGCGCGTAAGCGCGGCCTGGCCGTCACGGTGCTCGAGGCGGCGCCGCGGCTGCTCGGTCGCGTGCTCGCGCCGATGATGTCCGATTGGTATGCCGATCTGCATCGCGCACATGGCGTCGCCTTGGTCCTCGATGCGCGCATCGAAGCCATCGAGACCCAAGACGGCGCGGTGGTGGCGGTGCGCACCGCCGATGGCCAGCGCCACGCCGCTGGCCTGGTGGTCGTGGGCGTCGGCGTGAACGCCAACGATGCGCTGGCGCGTGCGGCCGGGCTCGAATGCGATCGCGGCATCGTGGTCGATGCCTGCGCGCGCACGAGCGACCCGCACATCGCGGCCGCGGGCGACTGTACCGCCCGGCGTCTGGCCGACGGCACGCTGCTGCGGCTGGAATCGGTACAGAACGCGGTCGAGCAAGGCAAGAGTGCGGCCTCGGCCTTGCTCGGGCAGGAGCGGCCCTTTGTCGCGGCGCCCTGGTTCTGGTCCGATCAATACGACAAGAAGCTCCAGATGACGGGGCTGTCCGCTGGTGCCGACGACTGGGCCGTGCGCGGCGACAGCGCGGCCGGCGTGTTCTCGGTCTACCACTACCGCACGGGCCGGCTGGTCGCGGTCGATTCGATCAACGCGCCCAAAGACCATCTTCAGGCGCGCAAGCTGCTCGAAGCCGGCGTGCATCCCACCCCAGGACAGGCGGCCGATTCCGCCTTCGACCTTTCCGCACTCCTGGCCGCTCCGGCCGGCGCCTGACGCATACACCTCCGGCCGGCCGCGCTTTGGCCGCTAACGCTCGAATGCACCTCGATCGAGCGTTGCGCACAACGAAGTGACATCTCCTCCCGGGTTTGGCGCTCGAAACCCGCCCATCGCATGCACCAAACGCGGCACAAAAATTGCATTCGCGGTGCAGTTTGTTTCCGTGGTGGTGCGCAAAAGCGCCATCACGGGCCGCCAAACGCTGCATAAAGGGGAGTCATGGATCAGGTCAAACAAGGGACCGATGCATTGTTCATTCTGCTGGGCGCCATCATGGTGCTGGCAATGCACTCGGGATTTGCGTTTCTCGAACTCGGGACGGTGCGCGAAAAGAACCAGGTCAATGCGCTGGTGAAGATCCTCGTGGATTTCGCGGTCTCGACCATCGCCTACTTCTTCGTCGGCTATGCCGTTGCCTACGGCGTGAGCTTCATGACCGGTGCCGACGCATTGATCGCCAAGAACGGCTTCGAACTGGTGAGGTTCTTCTTCCTCCTCACCTTCGCCGCGGCGATCCCCGCGATCATTTCCGGCGGTATCGCCGAGCGCGCGCGCTTCGGTCCGCAACTCATGGCGACCGCGGTATTGGTCGGGGTGTTCTACCCCTTGTTCGAAGGCGTGGTCTGGGGCGGACGCTTCGGCGTGCAGGACTGGCTCAAGCACCTCACCGGCGTGGAGTTCCACGACTTCGCGGGCAGCGTGGTGGTCCACGCGGTCGGCGGCTGGATCGGGCTCATCGCGGTGCTGATGCTCGGTGCGCGCAACAACCGCTACCGCCGTGATGGCGCGATGAGCGCGCATCCGCCGTCCAGCATTCCTTTTCTGGCGCTGGGCGCATGGGTCCTGACCGTCGGCTGGTTCGGCTTCAATGTGATGAGCGCGCAGACCATCGACAAGATCTCGGGGTTGGTCGCCGTCAATTCGCTCATGGCGATGGTCGGCGGCACGCTGGTCGCGGTGCTGATGGGGCGCAACGACCCGGGCTTTGCGTACAACGGACCGCTGGCCGGCCTGGTGGCGGTGTGCGCGGGCTCCGACGTCATGCATCCCGCGGGCGCCCTGGTGGTGGGCGGTGTGGCCGGCGCCATCCTCGTGTCGATGTTCACCCTCACGCAAAACCGCTGGAAGATCGATGACGTGCTCGGCGTCTGGCCTTTGCATGGCTTGTGCGGCGCCTGGGGCGGCATTGCCTGCGGCATCTTCGGATCGAGCGCGCTGGGCGGCACCGGGACGGTGAGCTTCTTTGCGCAATTGATCGGCACCGTGCTTGGCGTGGCGTGGGCCTTGTTGAGCGGTCTGCTGGTTTACGGCCTGCTCAAGCGCACCACGGGCTTGCGGCTGACGCCCGAGCAAGAGTTCGAAGGCGCGGATTTGTCCATCCATCGCATCGGCGCCACGCCGCATCGCGATCCGGGCTGGTAAGCCCGCGCATTCGCGCGGCATCGGGCCGCGTCAGAGCGCGCGTGCGCGGGCCACCAACAGGGCGCGTTCACGCGCGTTTTGCGTGAGTTGCGCGGCGCGCTCGAACTGGGCGCGCGCTTGCGCATGGCGTCCCAGCTTGGCCAGCAGATCGCCGCGCACGCTGGGCAGCCACGGATAGTTCTCGAGCCGACCGTCGTCGGCGATGCGCTCGACGATGTCCAGGCCCGCCTGCGGACCGAAGGCCATCGCCACCGCCACGGCGCGATTGAGTTCGACCACCGGCGATGGCGCGATCTGCGCGAGCGCATCGTAAAGCGCGGCGATGCGCGGCCAGTCGGTGGCGTCGGGCGATGCGGCGCGCGCATGGCAGGCCGCAATCGAGGCCTGCACCGCATACGGACCAAGCGCGACGCTGGCCGATTGCGCGAGGACTTCGGCGCGCGCCAATGCATTCAGGCCGCGACGGATCAGCAATCGATCCCAGCGCGTGCGGTCCTGGTCCATCAACAAGACGGGCTCGCCCGCGCCGTCCACACGCGCGGCGATGCGCGAGGACTGCAACTCCAGCAAAGCGGCCAGCCCATGCACTTCGGAATCCTCGGGCATGTGCTCGGCCAGCACGCGGGCCAGACGCAAGGCTTCATCGCACAGGGCGGGGCGCATCCAATCGTCGCCCGCGGTGGCGGCGTAGCCTTCATTGAAGATCAGATAGATCACTTCAAGGACCGATGCCAGTCGCGCCGCGCGTGCATTGGCATCGGGCAACTCGAACGGCACGCGCGCTGCGGCGATGGTTTTTTTGGCGCGCACGATGCGCTGCGCGATCGTCGGCTCGGGTACCAGGAATGCGCGCGCAATTTCATCGGAGGTCAGCCCGCCCAGCAAACGCAAGGTGAGCGCGGCGCGCGCATCGGTCGAGAGCACCGGGTGGCAGGCGATGAAGATCAGGCGCAACAGATCGTCGTCGATCGGATCGGCCGCATGCGCGGCCACCTCATCGACGACATCGGGCGCCAACCAGGCTTCTTGTGCTTCGAGGTCATGGCCGATCGCCTCGTGCCGGCGTGCGCGCAGGCGGTCGTGACGCAGACGATCGAGCGCGCGACGCTTGGCGGTCGTCATGAGCCAGGCGCCGGGGTTGTCGGGCACGCCGGTGTGCGGCCAATGCTCGAGCGCAGCCACGAGCGCGTCCTGCGCGCATTCCTCGGCGAGGCTGATGTCGCGCATCACGCGCGCGACGCCCGCGACGATCCTGGCGCACTCGATGCGCCAGACCGCTTCGATCGCCCGATGCGTGGTGGTCGACATCGGGCGCGGCTTCAACTGGGCTGGGCGCCGGGAACCATGTAGACCAGTTCCCACAGATGGCCGTCGAGATCTTCGAATCCGTGCTGGAACATGAAGCCGTGATCCTGCGGCGCATTGGGTGTGCGCCCGCCGGCTTCGATGGCCTTGGCGACGAGTTCGTCGAGCTTGGCGCGGCTTTCGCACGACAAGCAGATCAGCACCTCGGTCGTCTTGGTCGCGTCGGCGATGGCCTTCTTGATGAAGCCCTGGAAGAAGGGCTCGACCAACAGCATCACGTAGATGGTGTCGGACACCACCATGCAGGCACCCTGGTCGTTGGTGTATTGCGGATTGAAGCTGTAGCCGAGGTGCTGAAAGAACGCCATCGAACGCGGCAGGTTCTTCACCGGCAAATTGACGAAGATCTCGGTGGCCATGAATTTTCCTTTGCTCGTGGATGTGCACCAGCTTGCGCAAGAAATTGCGCGCCGCGCGCATAGACCATGTCGCCGGTGCAGCTACGTCGGGCTCGACGTGTTCGGCTCGAGGGCGCGGAATCGGTCGACGGCATCGCTCGGCGCGAAATCCTCGAGCTCGAAGACCTGCCGCACTTCGATCTCGCACTCCCGCGCATCGGGAAAGGGCGACGGAAAACGCCGCGTCCATTCGAGCGCGGCCTCGCGCGAGGGCGCCTGGATCAGCGTGTAGCCGGCGATGAGTTCCTTGGTCTCGGCAAATGGCCCGTCGATCACGGTGCGCTTGTTGCCGGTGTAGCGCACGCGCCAGCCTTTGCTGCTCGGGTGCAGGCCGTTGGCGTCGAGCAGTACGCCGGCCTTGGCCAGTTCCTCGTGGTAAGCGGCCATTTCGTTCAACAGTTCTTCTTTGGGCATTTCGCCCGCTTCGCTTTGCGGCATGGCCCGCACGATGATCATGAAGCGCATGTTCGTTCTCCTGAGAGGTGTTGGCGAAGCCGCGGATGCGCGCTTCTGACACACGACGAACCAGCGTGGCCGGAATCGACATCGCCGGCAGGTGCCTGGGGTAAATCCTGAGGTGAAGCTTCCCCTGCTGTCAGCAGGGACCTTGCCGCCGCGCTTGGCATTGAGCCGACATGCATCAAAGCGCCCGCGTTCGCGGCGCGGTTAAGATCGCGCTCGCCCTACCTGCCTCGAAAGGAAACCATGGAAAACCTGCGCGTCCAGCTCGACGAATCCGACATCCCGACCCATTGGTACAACGTGGTGGCCGACATGCCCAATGCGCCCACGCCGCCGCTGGGGCCGGACGGACAGCCGGTCACGCCGGATCGCATGCTGCAGATCTTTCCCGAGACGGTGCTCGAGCAGGAAATGTCGGGCGAACGCTGGATCGCGATTCCCGACGAAGTGCGCGCCGCCTATCAACTCTGGCGTCCGTCGCCCTTGTGCCGCGCGCGTCGCCTCGAGCAATTGCTCGGCACGCCCGCCAAGATCTTCTACAAATACGAAGGCGTTTCGCCCACCGGATCGCACAAGCCCAATTCGGCGGTGCCGCAGGCCTATCTGAACAAGATCGCGGGCATCAAGCGGCTGACCACCGAGACCGGCGCCGGCCAATGGGGCTCGTCGCTCGCGTTTGCGGGCCAGATGTTCGGCATCGCGGTACGCATCTACATGGTCAAGATCAGCTACGAGCAAAAGCCGTATCGCCGCTCGATGATGAAGACCTGGGGCGCCGAAGTGTTCGCCAGCCCTACCGACATGACCAACGCGGGACGCAGCTTCCTGGCCGCCGACCCCAACAGCCAAGGTTCACTAGGCGCGGCGATTTCCGAAGCGGTTGAGGAAGCCGCTTCGCGCGAAGACACCAAGTACGCGCTGGGCTCGGTGCTCAACCATGTGTTGCTGCACCAGACCGTGATCGGCCTCGAAGCCAAGAAGCAGATGGACAAGATCGGCGAATACCCCGACATGATCTTCGCGCCCTGCGGCGGCGGCTCCAATTTTGCGGGCATGGCCTTCCCGTTCTTCGCCGACAACGCCGCGGGCGGGCGCAAGGGCAAGACCGTGCGCCTGGTCGCGGTCGAGCCGACCTCGTGCCCCACGCTCACCAAGGGCGAATACGTCTACGACTTCGGCGATGTCTCGGGCTACACGCCCTTGATGAAGATGTACACCCTCGGCCACGACTTCATGCCGCCGGGCATCCATGCCGGCGGTCTGCGCTATCACGGCGATTCGCCGCTGGTCTCGCAGCTTTTTCACGAGAAGCTCATCGAAGCCGTCGCCGTCCCGCAGCGTGCCACCTTCGAAGCCGGTGTGCAGTTCGCGCGCGCCGAAGGAATCATACCGGCGCCCGAATCGAATCACGCGATCCGCGCCTGCATCGACGAAGCCTTGCGCTGCAAGGTCACCGGCGAAGCGAAGACGCTGTTGTTCAACCTTTCGGGGCACGGACATTTCGACATGTCGGCCTACGACCGCTACTTCGCGGGCGAACTCGAGGATTACGAGTATCCGCGCGAAGCGGTCGAGGCTTCGCTGGCGCGTTTGCCCAAGATCGCGGCGTGATTTGAGCCTTGCGTTGTTTGAGGTGGCGGCCTGCCGGTGCGCAGACCGCCATCGCCGTCGTCCGTTCTAGCTTCGCGACACGACGCGCACGACGACCTCGCGATACGAACGAAAGCCCATGCGCGCGTAGATGTCGCGGGCGTTCATGTTGTCGTGCATGACGTGGAGGAAGGACGTCTCGTGGCGTTGCATCTGGCGTCGGATCAGATGCTCCATCAACCGGCGCGCATGGCCGCGGCCCTGAAACTCGGGATGCGTGCAGACGCCGCTGATTTCCCTGAGCGGGCCGGCGCACATGCGCTCGCCCGCCATCGCGACCAAACGCGTCCCGTCGAAGATCCCGAAGTATTCGCCGAGCTCGATGGTCCTCGGACCGAACGGCCCCGGTTGGGTGAGTGCGACCAGATCCAGCATGGCGGGCACATGCTCCGTGCGTAGTCGTACCGCATCGCGCGCACTGTCCGCTGCAGGCATCGGAACCGCCCACACCATCTTGTGCATGGCGCTTTCGACATCGATCGACCATCCGGGCGGCGCCGCACCGGACCATCCCGCGCAATAGAAATGCTCGTCCGGCTCGCAGTAGGGAGCCAGCGCGGCAAAGTCGGGCCGCTCCATGTCGGCGAAGCCGACGATGGGGGAAAAGCCGGGCGCATATCGACGCGCTCCATTCGAGCCACTCGCGAACTTCGCGTGTGGACCGGTCAACGCGTGCCACATGATGTTGTCCAGCAGGCTCAACGGCATCGGGTGCTCCCTTACCAAGACGGCCGCGCGCCGTAACGGCGACGCGGCACCCGCATCATGCACAGTTGCGCCCCTTCCCTGGGGGATTCTTCGGATGTCGTCAGGGCTTGACGCGCGCCTATATTTCGATAATAGTAAAAATACGGTTGAATCAAGACGGGAGCCGCGAATGGCCAAGCAGGACGACAGCGAATTGATCGCGCGCTACGCCGACATGTTGTCGGCCATGGGGACCGAGCCACGCTTGCGGATCGTGCGCTTGCTGCTCAGTGCGCATCCGCAGGGCATGGTGGTCGGCGACATCGCCGCGGAGCTCGGGATCGCGAACTCCACGCTGTCGCATCACCTCGACAAATTGAAGAACGAAGACCTGGTCAAGGTGCGCCGCGAGGGCACCTTCCTTTGGTATTCGGCCAACACGCAGGCGCTGCAAAGCTTGCTCGGCTTTCTCTACGCCGAGTGCTGTACCCGCAACAAAGTGATCGAACCGCAGACGATCGTCTGCTGCAAATGACGCATAGGAGATGTCGATGAATACCGAGAACAACGTGAAGGAAGTCGTGCGCGAGAAGTACGGTCAGGCCGCGGCGCGCGTGGCGCAAGGCGCGAAAAACAGTTGCTGCGGCGGCGCAGAGGCGAGGGATTGTTGCGGGGCCGACCCCATCACCTCGAATCTGTACGACGCGCTGCAAGCCAGTGAGGTCCCGGAGAAGGCGCTGTTGGCCTCGTTGGGTTGCGGCAATCCGACCGCGCTGGCAGAACTCAAGCCGGGCGAAACGGTGCTCGATCTCGGTTCGGGCGGCGGCATCGATGTCCTGCTTTCGGCCAAGCGCGTCGGCCCCACCGGCAAGGCCTTCGGGCTCGACATGACCGACCAGATGCTCGCGCTGGCCGAGGAGAACAGGCGCAAGAGCGGGCTGACCAATGTGCACTTCCTCAAAGGCGAGATTGAAGACATTCCGCTGCCCGACGACTCGGTCGACGTGATCATCTCGAATTGCGTGATCAATCTGTCCGGCGACAAGGACCGCGTGCTGAAGGAGGCTTTTCGCGTGCTGAAGCCGGGCGGCCGTTTTGCGGTGTCCGATGTGGTCGTGCGCGGCGAGATGCCGTCGGTGATGCAAAAGAGCATGGAGCTTTGGGTGGGCTGCGTGGCCGGCGCGTTGTCCGATCGGCAATACCTGGACAAGCTCGCCGCGGCGGGATTCGAGAACGCTGCGATCGAAGTCACGCGCGTCTACGATGCGGAAGACGCGCGCGAATTCCTCGCAGGCGAAGACGTCGACATCGAGCGACTCGCGCAAGAGGTGAACGGCAAGTTCGTCAGCGGCTTTGTCCGTGCGAACAAGCCGGTCGCCGGCGCCGCGACGAAGTCGATCGAATCTGCCGGATGCTGCGCGCCGGGTTGCTGCGCTTGATGAGGTCTGCGCGGGTCAGCGGATCCCGAAAGCGCCTTCGGGATCGATGACCCGCGCCAATTCGGCTTCGGTCAGCGGTGTCAGCGCAAGCGCGAATCGCTCGTTCATGAAGGTCACGAGCGATTGCGCCCACAGCGCGTTCCAGACACTGCCGGCGTGGCCATCGGCGACGCAGGCATTGGCGGGATGGTCGCCGAGTGCATTGGCGACGCGGAAGCCACGGCCGATCACGACGTCGCGATACGCCGGTTGCCCGTCCGGCCCGCGTGAACCCCAGCGCGACGCAAACCAGGCGCGGTCGTCGAAGAAGGCCACGTCGGGCACCGTCGCCGCGATCGCGCGCAAGCCGTCGTCGTAACGATCCATCGCTCGTGCGATGTTGGCCAGTTGCGATGCCGATCGCCAGCGATCGAGGTACTTCGCCCAGTGCGCGTTGTCGAAGATGCCCACCAGCACGATGCGCACCTCGGCGTGATGGGCTCGGATCAACGCGGTGGCTTGGCGGATGTCCTCCACGCACCGATCGATCGCCGCGATTTGCAACTGCGCATTCGGATCGCGGGCGAATGCGTCGAGCGCATCGGCATGGGTCAGCGAGTTGCTCCCCAAGCGAATGACCACCACGCCGTGCCGCCAGCGCTGCGGCTCCAGGTCCATCAGCGCGACGAGCGCGGGCGCCTGGCGCGCCGGCCCGTTCATCAGCGCACCGCAGCCTGCGCCCGACACCGCGAAGTTGAATCGGAAGTCCTCCTTGCGCGGCGCTCGGCCGGGTTCGAGGCCGACATACCGTTGCAGCCGCGCGATCGTGGGCCACGTGCCCCAGATTCCCCACGCGCCCGAATCGATCTGGTCGGCACGCAACCGATCGAGGATCTCGGTCCATTGCAAGGTGGTCTTGCGATAGCGGCCACCGCGCGCCTGCGTCTGCTCGCGGAAAGACACGCCGTCTTGATAGGCATGACTGTCTGAGTCGCCCAACACGGCCAACGACACCGCAGCCCTGGACGGCGCCATGCCGAAGACGCGCTCGTGCCACTGCAATTCGGTCTGGCTCAGCAGACCAAGCGCGATGGCGCCAACGGCGGTAAGCGCCAACAACACCGGTGCAACCGCACGCATGCGCATCACTCCTGAGTTTCATGACCCTCGCGGGATGGATCGGGTTTGCCAACCGCAGTCTAGCGGCGCGAACCGGCAATCGCGTGACTCAGAACTCTTCGGTGTCGATCTCGGTCTGGGTCGCAGCGTTGTAGCGTGCCCCGGCGACGGTGTGCCGATTGACCAACGCATCGACCCGGGCGAGCACATCGGTGCCGAGCGCCACATCGGCCGCACCGACGTTGTCTTCCAGGTGCGCGAGGCTGGTGGTGCCGGGGATCGGGACGACGTGCGCGCCCCGGGTGAGCAACCACGCGAGCGCGAGCTGTGCTGGCGAGCAACCCGCGTCGCGTGCGATGGCGGCATAGCCTTCGAGCAACTGGACGTTCTGTGCGAACTGCTCCGGCGCAAAACGCGGCATCGCGCGGCGGATGTCCTTGGCATCGAGCGTCGACACATCGCGCAGCGCGCCGCCCAGGAAGCCGCGCGCGACGGGGCTGAACGCGACGAAGGCCACACC
>CAYUYC010000118.1:0-10187 GCA_964448945.1 uncultured Burkholderiaceae bacterium | reverse complement strand
ACATGACGCTGCTCGATGTGATGATCCTCGTGGGCGGGTTGACCGATTTCGCCGATGGCAATGGCGCGGTGCTGGTGCGTGGCGCCGAAGGCGGCAAGCAATACAGCGTTCGCCTGCGTGATCTGGTCAAGCGCGGCGACATTTCGGCGAACGTCCAGGTCCGTCCGGGCGACGTTCTGATCGTTCCGCAAAGCTGGTTCTAACGCGCACGCGGTTGGCCTTAGGGCCGTCGTCCTGACGGCCCGCAGCAACTGATCGGGCAGGCAATTACGAAATGCAAGACATCTTCATTCAAAAGCTCGCGTTGCTGCGCGGTGCGTGGGAGCGTCGCTGGATCGGCGTCGCCGCAGCATGGGCGCTGTTCGTGGTCGGCGCAGTGGTGGTCGCGTTCGTGCCTGAGCGGTACGAGGCATCGGCCAAGGTGTTCGTCAACACACAATCCGTCCTCAAGCCGCTGATCGAAGGCATTGCGGTTCAGCCCAACATCGATCAGCAGTTGTCGATGCTCGGCAAGACCTTGATATCGCGTCCGACGATGGAACAGCTCATTGCCGACCCGACGCTCGATCTCCAGCCCCAACATGGCGAGAGCAAGGATGCGTTCGTCGATGGTCTGATTCGCCGCATCAAGATCACCTCGAGCGGCCGCGAGAATCTCTACAACCTGTCGTTCCGCGATGAGGACGCCGCGCGGGCGCAGCGATTCGTCCAGAGTCTGGTGACCCTGTTCGTGCAGACCGGGGTCGGCGGAAAACGCGCCGATACCGACGAGGCGCGGCAGTTCATCGATGAGCAGATCAAATCGTACGAAGAGAAGCTCACTGCCGCGGAGAACAAGGTCAAGGACTTCAAGCTGCGCAACCTGGGCGTGGTCGGTACCGGGAACCTCGATCATTTTGCGCGCATGAATTCCGCGCAAGAGGATCTCGACAAGCTGATGTTCGACCTGCGCGCGGCCGAGCAATCGCGCGATGCGCTGCGGCGCCAGCTCGCGCAAGAAGAATCGAGCATCACGGCCGCCGCGGATTCCGCCTTGCAGGCGACGAACGCCTCGGTCCCCGAAATCGATACGCGCATCGACGCGCAAAAGCGCCAGCTCGATGAGCTTCTGCGCCGGTTTACCGAAGAGCACCCGGACGTGGTCAGCGCGCGCCGCACGATTGCGCAACTCGAGCGGCAAAAGCGCGACGAACTGGCTGCGCGCGTGCGCGATGCCAAATCGGGCAATCGCGCCGCTTTGGGCAGCGACCCGGTACTGCAGAAGATCCGGATCTCGCTGGCCGATGCCGAAGCGAACGTGGCTGCATTGCGCGCGCGCGTCGGCGACCGTCAGTCCTTGCTCGCGCAATTGCGCAGCGTGGCCGGCAGGGTGCCGCAGGCCGAGGCCGAACTGGCGCAACTCAACCGCGATTACGAAGTGATCCGCAAGAACTACGACGCACTCGTCGCGCGCCGCGAGTCGGCGGCGATCGGAGTGGCGGTGGACGCCACGTCACAATTGGCGGAGTTCCGGGTGGTGGAGCCTCCGCACGTCGGACAGTCCCCGGTCTTCCCGAACCGCAAGCTCCTCGTACTGGCCTTACTTTTCGCGTCACTTCTGGGTGGCGCCGTCGTTGCGTTGATCGCCGCTCAAGCGCACCCGACCTTCCACAGCTTGCGCAGCCTGCGCGAGATCACCAAGCGACCGGTGCTTGGTACGGTTTCGTTCGTCGTCGGCGAGCAGCAGGCCGCGGCGGAGCGCAAGCAACGCGTACAGTTTCTCGGCGCCATCGGCGTGTTGGTCGCCTTTCATTTCGCCTGGCTGGTCTGGCTGTCTTTCGGTGCCGGGAAATAGGGATCGCGCATGAGTCTGATTGAACAAGCGGCCAAGCGGCTTGAGGAGCTCCGGAACGCAGGCGTCGAGTTGCCGTTCGATGCGGTCGATCGCCGTACCGGCGGGGGCTCGGTCGCGACCGCGATCGAACGCGCAACGCGAATCGAAGCGGCGCCGCAAGAAGTCTTCACGCCGCGCCCGACCACCGAAGCGGATCTCAAGATCGAGGCGCGCGTCTCCGAGACTTTCGAGATCGATCTGGTGCGCCTTGCCACCCTCGGTTATCTGGTGCCCGATCAGCCGCGCTCGCAACTTGCCGACGAGTTCCGCGTCATCAAGCGGCCCTTGCTGACGAATGTGCAGGGCAAGTCCGCAGCGCCGGTGGAGCGCGCCAATCTCATCATGGTGACCAGTTCGTTGCCGGGCGAAGGCAAGACTTTCGTGTCGGTGAATCTGGCGCTGAGCATCGCGCTCGAACTCGATACCCGGGTGCTGCTGGTCGAAACCGACTCGTCGCGTCCGGCCACCATGTCGCGTCTGGGTATTCCGGCCGGACGCGGTTTGCTGGATCTGCTGGCCAATCCCGACTTGGCGATGTCCGACGTCTTGCTGCGAACCAATATCGAGCGCTTGTCCGTTCTGCCGATCGGTACGCTCAATGACAAGGCGGCGGAGCTGCTGGCGAGCGGCGCGATGCAGCGCTTGCTGACCGAGCTTTCCGAGCGCTATCCCGATCGCGTAGTCGTGTTCGATTCGCCGCCCTTGTTGCCGACCCCCGAGGCGCGGGCGCTGGCGCCGCACATGGGGCAGATCATCATGGTGGTCGAATCCGCGCACACCGCGCAGGGCACCGTGGCGCAGGCCTTGGACATGCTCGAAAAATGCCCGGTGGTGATGACCGTGCTGAACAAGGCGCGCGGTGTGCACACCGGATCGAACTTCGCGTATTACGCCTATTGACGATCGCCGCGTGCGGCGCTGCCCAGCGGTGAACAACCGGATGCACCAACTCATGGAGATTGCGATGCCCCCCCAGAAGCGCCGTCCGCGCCATCGTGCCGTCGTCGTCGCGGCGACCATCGCGCTGGCGCTGCAGGCTTGGGGCGCACCCGCCGTTGCGCAAGGTTTGCGCATCGAGCCGAGCATCTCGTCGTCGCTGATCTGGAGCGACAACACCACGCTCGGTCTGACCGACGTAGCAAAATCCGACCTCATTCTCGACGTGCGGCCTTCACTGCGCCTGACGGCGGGCGGTCCGAATCTGCGCCTCAACGGCACGTTCGGCCTGGTGTCGACGACCTATACCGATGGCACTCAGCCCAACGACACCGCGCCGCGCGCGGACATGACCTTGAGTGCGGTGTTGGCGCAACGGCTGCTGTTTCTCGATGCCATGGTGCGTTCGTTTGAAACCACCGCCGATTTATTCGGTGCGCGCACCAGCGCCGAATCGTCGACCAATCGGTACACCACGACGCAGTACGCGATCAGCCCGTATCTCGATCGCGAGCTGTCGCACGGTGTGCGCCTGACCGTGCGCAGCGACAACACCTGGACCGCCAGCCACGGCGATCAGTCCCCCAATGACGATGGGTATTACGGGCGCCACGCCGCCAGCTTCGTGATCCAGCCGCAACCCGTCGGCATGGGCATCGAAGCAGAGCAGACCCTCACGAAATACGAGCAATCGGACGAGGCGCTCAAGCGCGATCTGGTGCGCGGCCTGATCTCGAGCGCCTACGACGAGCGCTTTCAGGCAGCGCTCATCGCCGGCCATGAACGCTACCGCGTCGCGGCGACCTTGCCGCAAGAGTCGCACAGCGTGTACGGCGTGCGCATCAGTTGGAAGCCGTCGGAGCGGACGAACCTGTCGGCCACCGTAGAGCGCCGCTTCTTCGGCACCGGCTGGGAGGCTTCCTTCACGCATCGTTCGCCGTTCATCGCCTGGAATCTGACCTCGATGCGGCAGGTGTCGAGCTACGCCGAGCGCTTGTTCTCCGCGCCGGCCGGCGGCGATGTGGCCGGGCTCATCGACGCGGCCTTCATGACCCGTTTTCCCGACCCGATCGAGCGCGCTCGCGTGGTCCAGGAATTCCTGGCACAACGCGGGCTGTCGCCCACCGCGGCTACCGCGGTCAACGTCTTTTCCGATCGCATCGACCTGTACCACGCGGTGATGGGCAGTGTCGCCTATATCGGTCCGCGCGATTCGGCGACGCTGACGGTTTATCACAGTCGCGTCGAGACTTTGCCGGGGCTGGACCCGATCTTCGCGCTACTATTTCCGGCCGACTATCTCGATTCCGGCTGGACCGTGAATTGGAGTCATCGGCTCAACCCGCAAAGTGCGCTGGTCGTGATCCATCGGCGTTCCGACGTGGAAGGGTTCAACGCCAATACCGGCGAACGTTCGAAGCAGAATTTGACGCAGCTCGAATGGAATCAGACCTTGAGTCCGAAGACTTCCGGCCAGATCGGCGTTCGTCATCAAGTCTTCGATTCGACCGTGAATCATGACGGTCACGAGTCGGCCGTCTACGTCGGCCTGCGCCACCGTTTCTGAGGAATTCGATGTACGAGTCGTTCTACGGCCTGAGCGCGAGCCCGTTCCAGCTCAATCCCGATCCGGCGTTCTTCTTCGGAAGTCGCGGGCACAGCAGCGCCTACTCGTATCTCAAATTCGGCGTCTACCAGGGCGAAGGCTTCATCGTGGTGACCGGCGAGATCGGTGCCGGCAAGACCACCCTGGTGCGCACGCTGTTGTCCGAACTGGATTCGCAGGAAGTCGTCGCAGCGCAATTGGTCAGTACGCAACTCGACGGCAGCGACCTGCTGCGCTCGGTGGCCGCAGCGTTTGGTCTGCCCGTCAAGAGCGCCACCAAGGCCGAGCTGCTCTCGACCATCGAAGCATTCCTCACCCTGCTCGTCACGCGCAGCCGTCGCGCGCTGCTGGTGGTCGACGAAGCCCAGAACCTGTCTCCCGAGGCGATGGAAGAGCTGCGCATGCTGTCGAACTTCCAGCTCGGTTCCAAGCCTTTGCTGCAGAGTTTTCTCATCGGCCAGCCCGAACTGCGCGACATGCTGCGCGCGCCGTCGATGGAGCAATTGCGTCAGCGCGTCCTGGCGTCATATCACCTCGGCCCGATGGACGAGACCGAAACCCGCGCCTACATCGAGCATCGGCTGCACAAGGCCGGATGGCGCGGCGACCCGGCGATCGACGAGGCGGTGTTTCCGCTCGTCTACGCCTATACGCGCGGCCTGCCGCGCAAGATCAATCTGCTGTGCAACCGCATGCTGTTGTCGGCCTTTCTGGCCGAGCGGCATGACATCGGCGCGGTCGACACCCTGGCCGTCATCGAAGAGTTGCGCAGCGAAATCGGCGGCGGTGGAATCGCCCCCGCGGTCAACGCGCCGGTGCCCGCGAGCGCGCCCACCCAGACCACCCCGGCTGCGACTCGCGACGATGCGACGCGCGAATCCGAGCGCAAACTGCGCCCGTCGCCGCGGATCTCCTCGCCGACCAAGACCTCGCCGCGACCGCATGTCGCCGAAGTCGTTCCGCTCGAAAAGCCGCGCGTGGCCATTCCCAAGCCGCTCGCGGTGCACGAAGGGCAATCGCCCGAAGGCGATCGGCCGCGCCGGCAGCGCGCCAAGCGTGCGCTGCCCAAACCTGAAGGCGACATCGGGCCGATCGTCTGCGTGGTCGGCACCCGTTCCGAAGTGATCAAGATGGCGCCGCTGGTCCGCGCGATCGATGCCCGCCCCGATCTGCCCAATGCGATGCTGGTCCATACCGGGCAGCACAGCGAATACGCCATGGGCGAGCAGTTGTTTGCCGATCTCGACCTGCATGTGCCCGATTACGACCTCGAGGTCGGCGATGTTCTCGGCGCGACCCAGTTCGGCGACATCATGCGTCGCTTCGAACCGGCGATCGATGAACTCCGACCCAGCCTCGTCATCGTGGCCGGCGGCTCCGAATCTGCATTGGCCTGCGGCTTGGTCGCAACCAAACGCGGCGTGGCCTTGGCGCATGTCGAAGCCGGGCTGCGCAGCTTCGATCGCCGTTCCGCGGGCGAGCTCAATCGCGAGCTGCTCGATCGCGCTTCCGACCTCCTGTACACCACCGAGCACGATGCCGGCGGCAATCTCGCGCGCGAGGGCATTCCCGCCGATCGCGTGATGTTCGCGGGCAGCCCGACGATCGACGCCTTGCTGCATGCGCGCGCGCATGCAGTCGCACCCGAAGAAGTGCTGCGCAGCGCGGGGATCGAGCCTTCGGCATTGGTGGATGCGCGCGGCTACGGTGTCGTGACTCTGCATGGACCGAACGTGGTCGACAACCGCGAAACACTCGCGCGCGCGATCAAGGCGATTTGCGAGGCCAGCGCCGTGGTGCCGTTCGTGTGGCCCATGCATCCGCGCACGCGCGCGCGCATCGAGCAGTTCAGCCTGAACGACGCGCTGGGCGAAGGCCGGGTCGCCGTGGTGCCGCCCCAGGGTTACCTCGAGATGGTGGGCCTGCTCGGGGCGGCCGCCGTGGTGCTGACCGACTCCGGCGGCATCCAGGAAGAATGCTCGGTGCTTTCGATCCCGTGCATGAGCCTGCGGGCCACCACCGAACGCCCGATCACCGTCGAAGTCGGCTCGAACACCTTGGTGGGCCTGGATCACGAAGCGGTCCAGCGCGCCGTGAAGGTGGCGGTCGACGGGCACGGCAAGCGCGGGCGCATCCCCGAACATTGGGATGGGCACGCTTGCGAACGTATTGCCGGGCACATGGCCCAATGGCTGGCGCGACGCCATGCCAAGACCGCCCGCGCCGGCGACGCGGCCCCCAGCCCATTGCGCAGCAATCGCCGCTGAACGCGACTCGCGCGCGACGGCCGTCTTTCACCATCGCCTTGTCGATCGGGCCCATGCACGACTACGACGAGATTGTCGGCATCGACATACACGCGCGGCGCCTGACCGGCGGCCCGCGCGAAATTGCGCTCTGGCTGATCGACCTCGATGCGCAGGCGTCCTTCGCGTATGAGCGCATCCTGTCCTCGGACGAGATCGCGCGCGCCCGGCGATTGCACTTCGAGCGGGACCGGCGGCGCTTCGTCGCCGCACACGTCGCGCTGCGCGATCGCCTGTCGCGGGCGCTGCATTGCGCACCGGCGGCGCTGCAGTTTGCGCAGGAAGCGTTCGGCAAACCGGTCCTGGTCCATGCGCCGCAATGCGCGTTCAACATGAGCCATAGCGAAGGGATCGCGCTGATCGCGATCGGATTCGATCTGCCGCTGGGAATCGATGTGGAAGTCGTACGGGAGCTGACGGATCTGCCGGCGTTGGCGCAGCGCTGCTGCACACCGGCCGAACATGCCGCCATCCTCCGGCACGCGGATCGGCAGGCGCAGTCGCGCGCATTCCTGCATCTGTGGACGCGCAAGGAGGCGTGTTTGAAGGCGCTGGGCATGGGCTTGTCGATCGAACCGCAGACCTTCGAGGTAGGCACCGATCCGATCGATGCCACGGTGTCGATCCCGGGGCTTGCCGCACCCTTGATCGTGCAATCGATCGACGTCGGTGCGGGCGCGGTGGCCGCACTGGCGCGCACGACCCAACCCGATCGCGCGGGTGCCGACGACATCGGGCTTCGGCCCGGAACGGGGCGCTGAGCATGTGCGGCATTGCCGGCATCTTCGCCCCCCGCGGGCGCCTGCCCGAACAGACCGAACTGGTCCGCATGATCGGCGCCTTGCATCACCGCGGCCCCGACGGCAACGGCACGCATCTCGATGGGCCGATCGGCCTGGCGCATGCGCGCTTGTCGATCATCGATCTTGCCGGCGGCGCACAGCCGATCCACAACGAGGACGCGAGCGTCCAGGTCGTCTTCAACGGCGAGATCTTCAATTACCTCGAACTGCGCGCGCTGCTCGAACAGGCCGGGCATCGCTTTTATACGCATTCCGATACCGAGGTGATCGTCCATCTGTACGAAATGCACGGCGCGCGTTTCGTCGAACATCTGAATGGGCAATTCGCGATCGCGCTCTGGGATGCGCGCGAACGCCGCCTGCTGCTGGCGCGCGATCGCGCCGGCATCCGGCCCTTGTTCTACACCCAGGCGCAAGGGCGCCTCATCTTCGCGTCCGAGGTCAAGGCCTTGTTCGCGCTGCCCGAGGTCGAGCGGCGCCTCGATCCGACCGCGCTGGGCGAGATCTTCACCTATTGGGCGCCGCTCGAAACCCATAGCGCCTACGCGAACGTGCAGGCGCTCGCGCCCGGCCATGTGCTGATCGCGTCCGAATCGCACACGCGCATCGAGCGCTATTGGGATTGGTCGTTCGCGCAGGTCGATACGATGAGCGCGCGTCCGCTCGAGACCTGCGTCGAGGAATTGCGCGCATTGCTGATCGACGCGGTGCGGCTGCAATTGCGCGCCGACGTGCCGGTCGGGGCCTACCTCAGCGGCGGGCTCGATTCGTCGGCGATCACGAGCCTGATCCGCAACTACACCGACACGCCGTTGCGCACGTTCTCGTTGACCTTCGAAGACGCGGAGTTCGACGAAAGCGCGCATCAGCAAGAACTCGTCGACTACCTCGGCACCACGCACACCGCGCTGCGCTGTCGCAAGCGCGACATCGCCGACGTATTCCCGCGCGCGATCCTGCATGCCGAAACCCCGATCGTGCGCACCGCGCCCGCCCCGCTGATGCTGCTGTCGGCATGCGTGCGCGCCCAGGGCTACAAGGTGGTCCTGACCGGCGAGGGCGCCGACGAAGTCTTCGGCGGCTACGACATCTTCAAAGAGGCGCGCATTCGTCGTTTCTGGGCGCGCGCGCCGCAATCGCTCATGCGGCCGCGTTTGCTCGATCGCTTGTATCCCTATCTCGAACATTCGCCCGCATCGGTGCGCACGTTCACGCGCAAATTCTTCGGCGAAGGACTGGACCAAGCCAACGCGCCCTGGTTCGCGCACATGCCGCGCTGGGCGACCACCCGCCGCGTCTGGCAGTTCTTCTCGGCCGAGCTGCGCGCGACCCTCGCCGATGCCGATGCGTTTACGCCCATCGCCGCCACCTTGCCCCACGACATCGCACGCTGGACGCCGATGGGCCGCGACCAGTACATCGAGGCGCACACCTTGTTGTCGGGTTATCTGTTGAGTGCGCAGGGCGATCGCATGGCGATGGCCAGTTCGATCGAAGCGCGCTTCCCGTTCCTCGATCATCGCCTGATCGAGTTCGCGAACCGTCTGCCGCCCGAATACAAGATGATGGGACTCAACGAGAAATTCATTCTCAAGAAGGCGATGGCCGGGCTGCTGCCCGAGGGCGTGCGCACGCGCACCAAGCAACCGTATCGCGCGCCCGACAGCCTGAGCTTCTTCGTCGACGGCCGACCCGCAGCCGATTACGTGCCCGAGTTGATGAGCGAATCGCGCATCGCCGACGCCGGCTATTTCGATCCGGTCGCGGTACGCAAGCTGTATGAAAAATGCCGCGCCGGCCGCGCGATCGGATTCGCCGACAACATGGCCTTCGTCGGCGTCTTGTCCACCATGCTGGTCGATGCCCAATTGCTGCGCGGCGAAAGCGGCCTGGGCAGCGCGACTTCACCTCGAATCGACGCCGCATGAATTCCATGACGATGCCGGTGCTCTTGCATCACGGTCTCGAGATCAGCGCGCGGCGCCTGCCCGACAAGACCGCGCTGGTCTGCGCGGGCGCGCGCTGGACCTATGCCGAGATCGATGGGCTGGCGACGCTCTGCGCCGCGGCATTGCGCGCGCGCGGCGTGCGCCGCGGCGATCGCGTCGCGGTGCATCTCGACAGCAATCTCGAGGCGGTCGTCGCGATCTTCGGTGTGCTCAAGGCCGGCGCGGTCTTCGTGCCCGTGAATCCGTTGAGCAAGGCGGCGCGCATCGCCTATGTGCTCGGCGATGCGCAGGCCAGCGTCTACATCGTGCATGCGCATCTGTTGCCCGCGCTCGGCGATGCGCGCGCGCAATGCACGGCGCTGCACACCTGCGTGGTCGTGGGCGCGGCCGAAGCCGGCCATGCCGAGTCAGGCACGATCGGGTTCGACGATTTCCTGGCGCGAGCGCCCGCGGCGCCGGCAGGTACTCTCGAGATCATCGACCAGGATCTCGCCGCGATCATCTACACCTCGGGGTCGACCGGCGAGCCCAAGGGAGTGATGCTCAGTCACCTCAACATGCGCGCGGCGGGCGAGTCGGTGATCGCCTATCTCGCGCTTTGCCAAAGCGACGTCATCTGCTCCGCACTGCCGCTGGCCTTCAGCTACGGCATCCACCAGTTGCTCACCGCCACCCGGGTCGGCGCGACGCTGGTGCTCTACGTGCTGCTGGCCG
>CAYUYC010000117.1:0-10206 GCA_964448945.1 uncultured Burkholderiaceae bacterium | reverse complement strand
CGCGAGCGGTCTGCGCCTCGAAGGCCTGGTCGGCAAGCCGACCGCGGCGCGCACACGCGCCGACGCGCAGTACTTCTACGTCAACGGCCGTTTCGTGCGCGACAAGGTGCTCGCGCATGCGGCACGCGCGGCGTATGCCGATGTCCTGCACGGCGACAAACAACCGACCTATGTGCTGGCCCTGGCGATCGACCCGCGCCTGGTCGACGTCAATGTGCATCCGGCCAAGACCGAGGTGCGCTTTCGCGATTCGCGCGCGGTGCATCAGTTCGTGTTCCATGCGATTTCGCGCGCGCTCGCGCGCACCGCGGCGCAATCGGCGCAGGCGGCTGCGCCCGGCGCATCGTCCGATCCCACCACCATCGCCGATCCGGCACGCCCGATCGCCACGCTCACCGAACTGGCGGCGGCGCGTCCGCAGCCCTGGAGCGCCGGCACGTATGCGAGCGCGGGCAGTACCGCGCCCCTCGCGACCGATGCGCAGCGCACGCTGGGCATCGCGCAGCCGGGTGCGGCCTATCTGCACACTGCCGACATCGCGAACGCGCCTGCGCAGTCCGCGCCGCCCGCTGCACCGGCAACCGCGCGCACGCATGACCCCCTGCCGGCCGACGACGAAGCGCCGCTGGGCTACGCGCTCGCGCAATTGCAAGGGGTGTACGTGCTCGCGCAGAACCGGCATGGGCTGGTGCTGGTCGACATGCATGCGGCACACGAGCGCATCGTCTACGAGCGGCTCAAATCGGCGGTCGGCGCCGCGCCGATGCCGGCCCAGCCCTTGCTGATACCGGCGACCTTCTTTGCCAACGAGATCGAGATCGGCACCGCGCTCGAATCGCGCGAGGCACTGAGCGCACTCGGCTTCGAGATCGCGCAAGTCTCGCCGACCACGCTCGCGGTGCGCGCGGTGCCCGCCTTGTTGCGCGATGCCGATGCCGCCGCACTCGCGCGCGACGTGCTGCGCGAATTGCGCGAAACCGATCTGGCCGGCGACGGCGCGCGCGTGCACGCCGAGCGCCAGAACGCCTTGCTTGCCACCATGGCCTGCCATAGCGCGGTGCGCGCGAACCGGCGGCTCAACCTCGACGAGATGAATGCCTTGCTGCGCCAGATGGAAGCGACCGAACGCGCCGACGAATGCAACCATGGCCGCCCGACCTGGGTGCAGTTGTCGATGACCGATCTCGATCGGCTTTTCCTGCGCGGGCGTTGACGGCATGACGGCCCCTTCCACCACCGCGTCCCACGCCGCCCCACGCCCGATCGCCCCGCTGACGGCGTTGTTGCTGCTGGTCGGCTACTTCGCGCTGCAACCGCTGTCGACCGATTTCTACCTGCCTTCGCTGCCGAGCCTGGTCGGCAAGTTCGGCACCACGGTCGCGCGCGTGCAGCTCACGCTTTCGGTCTTCATCGCGGGGTTCGGCCTCGGGCAATTGCTGCTGGGGCCGGTGTCCGATCGGTACGGACGCCGCCCGGTGCTGCTGGGCGGTGTCGCCACCTACTTCGTGGCCTGCGTGGTCTGCGCGGCCGCGGTATCGATCGAGATGCTGATCGCGGGGCGCTTGTTGCAGGCGATGGGCGTGAGCGCCGCCGTGGTCGCGGCGCGCGCGATCGTGCGCGACCTGCATGCGCCGGCCGATGGCGCGCGCGTGCTCGCCAAGGCCAATGCCTTCATGACCATCGCCTTGCTGCTCGGACCGATCACCGGCGGCTTTCTCGAAACCCATTACGGTTTTCGCGCGACCTTCGCGGTGATCGGCCTGATCGCCGCCGTCCTGTTCGTGTTCACCTGGCGTTTGATGTCCGAGACGATCCCCCGGCGCAATCCCGATGCGATCCGCATCGCGCCCATGCTCGGCATCTACCGCGCCATCGCCGTCAACCGCGTGTTCTGGGCCTACACCCTCGCGATGTCGGCGTCGTACGGCGGGCTGTTCGCCTTCCTGTCGGGGTCGTCGTTCGTGCTGCTCAAGATCCTGGGCGTCAGTGCGCAGGCCTATGGCTTCGCGTTCGCGATCACCGTGGTCGGCTATTTCATCGGCACGATGATCTGCCGGCGCCTGATCGGCGCGATCGGCATCCGGCGCACGATGGTGCGGGCCGGGCTGATCCAGGTCGCCGCGGGGGTTGCCATGGCCGGTTTGGCGCTGGCCGGTGTGCTGCATCCCTTGGCGATCCTGATCCCGCAATTCTTCTACAACGTCGCGCATGCCATGACCACGCCTTGCACCCAGGCCGGCGCGATCGCGCCGTTTCCGCACAATGCCGGCGCGGCGGCGGCGCTGATGGGCTTCGTGCAGATGCTGGTCGCCGCGTGCGTCGGTGCGTGGATCGGCGCGAGCTACGACGGCACGGTGCTGCCGCTCACGCTGACCGTCTGCGCCGGGTCGATCTGCACCTGGCTGGTCGCGCAGGTGCTGGTCGCGCGCTGGGGGCGCGTGGATGGGCGTTGATGCGCGGGCGTCGATGCGCCCGCTGCGGCTCAGTGTGGCGCGGTCGCGGCCTCGGGCGCATGGCCGAGCACGATCGGCGGCGCGGGCGTCTTGAGGATGTCGCTCGCTCGCTCGTAATAGCTGATGGCCTCGATCGCGTAATGCGCGGCGCGTTCATTGCTCAGGGGTACGTCCTTGCCGGTGGCGGCATCCACGACGCGCACGCGCCGGCGCGGCGACAACTCGACCACCATGCCGCCTTCCATGTAGCCCACGGTCAGGTAGTTGGCCATGAAGGCGCGCTGATGGCCGCGGCCTTCGGTCAGGATGTCCTGCCCGAAAAAGCGCGAGGTGTAGCCGAGGTCGAGCAGGCCCAGCACCGTCGGCGCAACGTCGATCTGCGATGCGACGTAGTCGATCTGCGCGGGCGCGATCGTGCCGGGCGCATAGATGATGAGCGGGATGCGGTAATTCTCGGGCGGCAGATCGGTGCGGCCGCGTCCGTTGGACGTGTGATCGGCGAGGAAGACGAAGAGGGTGTTCTTGAACCACGGCCGGGTCTGCGCTTCCTGCATGAACTTGCCGATCGACCAGTCGGCGTATTTCACGGCGCTGTCGCGCGCGCCTTGGGGCAGATCGATGCGCCCGTCGGGAAAGGTGAAGGGACGATGGTTGGAGGTGGTCATCACATGCATGAACACCTTGTGCCCCGCGGCGACCCGCGCATCGATTTCGGTCAAGGCCTGACCGAACAGGTCTTCATCGGCCACGCCCCAGATGTTCTCGTGGCTGATCTTCTCCTTGGGAATCGCGGTGCGGTCGACGACCGTATAGCCGTTGCCCGAGAAGAAATCGCGCATGTTGTCGAAATAGCTGTAGCCGCCGTAGAGGTACAAGGCGTCGTAGCCCGCGCCGGCCAGGACGCCGCCCAGGGTCTGGAAGCCCTTGTTCTGATTGCGCATCGGCACCGCATGCCCGGGCGTGGGCGGAATCGACAAGGTGATGGCTTCGAGTCCGCGCACCGTGCGCAAACCCGTGGCGTACAACTGGGTGAACATCAAACCGTCGTGTGCGAGCCGATCGAGGTTGGGGGTGAGCCCTTTGCGTCCGCCGAAGGATTCGACGAAATCGGCGCCCAGGCTTTCCATCGACACCAGCACCACATTCATCGGCCGCGCCGGCACGCCGGGTTCGACCCGGCGTTCGATCGATTGCGGGTTGTCGACGAAACGCGCCTTGGTCTGGGCCTCGAGAAATTCGTTGCGCAGCACCTGGCTGGCTTCTTCGACCGGCACCGTCTTGTAGAAGGTCTGGAAGTCGAGGTTGTTGCTGCGGAAGGCGCGCATGAAGTCGTAATAGCCGTTGCCGGCCAGTTCGCGCGCCGAGGCGGTGGACAACAACTCGCGCACGCCGTCGCCGACGAAGAAGAACGATGCCGCCGGTAATGCCAGCAGCACCGGCAACATCGCGTAGCGACGCAGCCAACGGCCGCCGGCGCCGCTGGCCGAACGCCAGACCGGACGCGCCACCAGCACGAACAGCACCAGCGCGCAGACCGCGATGCCGGTCAGGATCCAGCCGATCGGATAGGACTCGCGGATGTTGCCGATCACCTCGCGCGTGTAGATGAGGTAATCGACCGCGATGAAGTTGAAGCGCGAGGCGAATTCGTTCCAGAACAGGCCCTCGGACACCGCGGTGAACAACATGCCGAACAGGCCGGCGACGATGAGGGCGCAGGCGACGACGCCATGGGCGAAACGCCCGAGCCGGCTGTCGGAAAAGAAAGTCGCCAGCAGGATGAACGGCACCAGCACATAGGTCGCCGCCGCGAGGTCGTAGACCAGACCGGCCGCCAGAATGCCGAGCAGCCGCACCGGCGCGTAATTGGCCGGATCGTGCTCGAACACCACGAGCCCGATGCGTACCAGGGTGTTGACGATGATGAAAAGCGCCGCGATCCAAAGCAGCGTGCGATAACGCGCAGGAATGCGCGACCGGCCCGAGGATGGGTCCGGCACAAAGAGATGCGAAGCCATGTGTGCGAGCATAGCCGCCCCGTCATGCGGCCGCACGCCGGGGCACAACTCGATACCCATCCTGGCAAAACAGGTTTATACGGATTCCGTGCCGACGATCGGCCCGACGCACGCTGCGCATGAAGCCCCCACTCACCGCGATCGCCATCCTGGGCCCGACTGCCGCCGGCAAGACCGCCGCGGCGCTCGCCATTGCGCGGGCACTGCCGGTCGAGATCGTGAGTGTCGATTCGGCCCTGGTCTATCGCGGCATGGACATCGGCACCGCCAAACCCAGCGCCGCGGAACTGGCCGTCGCCCCGCATCACCTGATCGACATCCGCGATCCGCGCGACGCCTACTCGGCGGCGGAATTCGCGCAGGACGCGACCCGGCTCGCGCACGAGATCGCGGCGCGCGGTCGCTTGCCGCTCTTCGTGGGCGGCACGATGCTTTATTACAAGGTGCTGGTCGAAGGGATCAGCGCCCTGCCCGCCGCCGATCCCGAAGTGCGCGCGGCCCTCGATGCCGATGCCGCGCGCCTGGGTTGGCCCGCCATGCATGCGCGCCTGGCCGCCCTCGATCCCGTGACCGCGGCGCGGCTCGAACCCCAGGACGCGCAGCGCATCCAGCGCGCGCTCGAAGTCCATGCCCTGACCGGGCAGCCGATGTCGTCCTTGTTTGCGCAGCCCGCCACCGGATCGGTGCTGGCGCCGCATGCGATCGCGCTCGAACCCGGCGATCGCGCCGTCTTGCATGCCCGCATCGCGCAACGCTTCGACGCGATGCTCGAACAAGGCTTGCTCGATGAAGTCGGCGCGCTGCGCGCGCGTGGCGATCTGACGCGCGATCTGCCGTCGATGCGCGCGGTGGGCTATCGCCAGGCCTGGGAGTATCTCGACGGCGATTACGGTGCCGGCGCCGCGGCGCGTCTGGCGTTGCGCGAGCGCGGCATCGCGGCCACGCGCCAGTTGGCCAAGCGTCAACTCACGTGGTTGCGCTCGCTGCCGATGCACACGCGCATCGATTGCCTCGCCTCCGATGCCGCCGGGCAATGCCTCGATGCCATCGACTGCACGCTGCGCGAGCGCGGCAGCCTCATTGCTCGGCCAGCGTCTTGAGGTTGGCCAGACCGGCCTCGAAGTCCGCGCCGACCATGCGATCGGCCATCAGGCTCATCCACCGGAACAATGGATTGCTGCCCATGTCGCCCTGCATGCTCCAGGTGAGCCGCGTGGCGTTGTCCTGCGCTTCGAGTTCGAGCGCGCCGGTCGAGGTGGTGCCGAAATCGGGGAAGTACAACTCGTAGCCCAGGCGCTTGCCCGGCACCGCGCCCACGAAGGTCATCGCGCCATCGCCTTCGGTCTTGCTCTTCCATGACCATTGGGCACCGTTGCCGGTCTGCGGGCCGCGGTACTCGACCTCCATCGCAGGGTCGCGCCGATTCCAGACCGACCAGCGTTTCCAGGCGCGCGGGTCTTCGATCAAGGCATAGACCTTGTCGGCAGGCGCATTGATCACCACGCTGCGCGTGACGATGAAGTTGGGCGAGATCGCCATGCCGCCGCCGAAAACGATGACGGCCAGCACGACCGCAATGCCGACGATCCACTTCATCGCTTTCATGCGGTCCTCCAGAGGGCAGCGTCTGAGTGCGCTGATGCGGCCAAGTCTGCCGCCACCCCGGGAGAGCAACAAGTCAGGGCAAACACGAGGCGCGCCGCATGCGGCGGCGCACCGAACCGCGACGGGTTCAGACGACGATGGTCTGGGCCGCCCCGGCGCCGCGTGCCTCGATGCGTCCGATGCGGGCGACTTGTTCGCCGCCTTCGGCCAGCTTGGCCGCCACCGCATCGGCATCGGCTGCGCTCACCACGACAGTCATGCCGATGCCGCAATTGAAGACGCGGTGCATCTCGGCATCGGCGACATTGCCGTGCTGTTGCAGCCAATCGAAGACGAAGGGGCGCTTCCATGCCTGGGCTTCGAGCACCGCCATCGTGGCGTCGGGCAGGCAGCGCGGCATGTTCTCGACCAGCCCGCCGCCGGTGATGTGGGCCAGGCCCTTGATCGCACCGGGCATGGACCGCAACACCGCGAGCACCGACTTGACGTAGATGCGCGTGGGTTCGAGCAGCACATGGCCGAGCGGGCGACCGAAGAAATCGGCATTCAGATCGGGACGCGCGCGCTCGATGATCTTGCGCACCAGCGAGTACCCGTTGGAATGCGGCCCCGAGCTCGCGAGACCCAGCACCACGTCGCCGGGAACGATCTTGCGCCCGTCGATGGCCTGGGATTTTTCGACCACGCCGACCGCGAAGCCGGCCAGATCGTATTCGCCGTCGGGATACATGCTGGGCATTTCGGCGGTCTCGCCGCCGATCAGCGCACAACCCGACAACTCGCAGCCCCGGGCGATCCCGGCGATCACCGTCGCCGCGGTGTCGACGTCGAGCCGGCCGCAGGCGAAGTAATCGAGGAAGAACAAGGGCTCGGCGCCTTGCACCAGGATGTCGTTGACCGACATCGCGACAAGGTCTTGGCCCACGGTATCGTGCTTGTTCAGATGAAACGCGAGCTTGAGTTTGGTGCCCACGCCGTCGGTGCCCGAGACCAGCACCGGCTCTTGATAGCGCTTGGGCACTTCGAACAGGGCGCCGAAACCGCCGATGCCAGCCAGCACGCCTTCGCGCATGGTGCGCTTGGCCAAGGGCTTGATGCGCTCGACCAAGGCGTCGCCCGCGTCGATGTCGACGCCCGCGTCCTTGTAGGACAGCGCAGCCGAAGATTCGGCTTGGGGGGCGGTGATGGATGCACGTGCGGGATCGAGCGGATTCGAATTCATGCGGGGACCGGGACCGGTTCGAGAAAGACGGGAAGACCAGGGCAAAGCATCTTGCGAGCACGCCGCGCAGCGCGCGTTCGCTACAATACCCTCGAAAAATCAGCATTTTAGCAAAGCGACCCGCCCGATCCGACCCGATGGCGGGATTCCATCGCAGGCCGCGCTCCCGCGGCACCAAGCCGCCCATCGGACACCATGTTCAACCTGACCGCGCAGCAAAAGCAGACCGCGCTATGGCTCGGCGTGGGGCTGGCCATTGGCGTGCTCTTGTATCTGCTCGGACCGATCCTGGTGCCGTTTGCCCTGGCCGCAGTGCTGGCCTACATGCTCGAACCCGGCGTGGAATGGCTGGTGCGGCATCGCGTGCCGCGCGCCGCCGCAGTGTTCCTGATGATCCTGCTGCTCGGCCTGCTGGTGACCTTGCTGCTGTTGATCCTGGTGCCGGTGCTGCACAAAGAGGCGCTGGCCTTGCAACAGAAGTTCCCGGCCATCGTCGATCGCCTCAACACCAATGTGGCGCCCTGGCTGGCCAGCAAGTTCGACCTGCATGTGCGCTTCGATGCCGAATCGATCCGCAACCTGCTGACCGACCAATTGAGCGGCAATGGCAGCGGCGCTGCGGCCTCGCTCTGGTCGTCGATCCGTGTCGGCACCAGCGCCGTGATCGGCGTCATCGCCCTGTTCGTCCTGGTGCCGATGGTGCTGTTCTACCTCCTGCTCGACTGGCCGCACCTGCTCGAGCGCGTGCGCAGCCTGCTGCCGCGGCGCTGGGAGGCCAAGGTCGTCGGCATGATCGAAGAAATCGACACCGTGCTCGCCCAGTTCCTGCGCGGACAGATCGCGGTGATGCTGGCGTTGGCGGTCTATTACTCGGTCAGCCTTGCGATCGCGGGGTTCGACGTCGCCTTGCCGGTGGGCATCCTCACCGGCCTCCTGGTGTTCATTCCCTATGTCGGCTACGGCCTGGGCTTGTTGCTCGCGGTCTTGTCGGCGCTGCTGCAGTTCGGCAATTGGTACGGCCTGATCGCGGTGGCGGTGATCTACGGCCTGGGCCAGGTGCTCGAGGGCTTCTTTCTCACGCCGCGCCTGGTCGGCGAGCGCATCGGCCTGCATCCGCTCGCGGTGATCTTCGCGCTGATGGCCTTCGGACAATTGTTCGGCTTCGTCGGCGTGCTCATCGCCTTGCCGGCCTCGGCGGCGATGCTGGTCGGTCTCAAACACCTGCGCGATCGCTACATCGCCAGCAGCTTCTATCGCGAATGAAGGACGCATGAAGGTCAAGGCAGAACTCCCGCGTCAGATCGCATTCGATTTCGCTGCACCGCCTGCGCGCTTCGACAATTTCGTCGTCGGCCGCAATGCCGAAGCGGTCGCGCGTTTGCGCACGCTCGATTTCCCGGCGGTGATCTATCTGTGGGGTGAATCGGGCTGCGGCAAATCGCATCTGCTGGCCGCGGTATCGGCCCAGGCACCGGTGGTGGTCGCCGACGATGCGCAAGACCTCGCACCCGCCGCGCAAGAAGCCTTGTTCGATGCGTTCAATGCCACGCTGACCGGCGGCCCCAAGCTGGTGGTCGCGGGCGATCGTGCTCCGCTGCAATTGAACCTGCGCGAAGACCTGCGCACGCGTCTGGGCGCCGGGCTGGTCTATGCCTTGCACCCCTTGTCCGACGACGAAAAGCGCGTGGCCATTCTGGGCGCGGCGCGCGAACGCGGCATGCCCATCGGTGATGAATTCGTCGATTACCTGCTCAATCATTTCCGGCGCGACATGCGTTCGCTCATGGCCGTGCTCGATGCGCTCGACCGTTATTCGCTCGCGGCCAAGCGCGCCGTCACCCTGCCCTTGTTGCGTGAGTTGTTGCAGCAGCCGCTGCCCACGCCCTGAACGCCACGCCCGTCTCCACCTGGACCCTTGAATGAATCTCGCGCTGTTCGATCTCGACCACACCCTGCTGCCGATCGATTCCGATTACGAATGGGGCCAGTACCTGGTGCGCAAAGGCGTCGTCGACGCAGCGCATTACAAGCTCAAGAACGATCATTTCTTCGCGCAATACAACGCGGGCACCCTCGACATCCATGAGTTTCTCGAGTTCGCCTTCGGCACCCTCAAGGGTCATCCGCGCGCCCAGCTCGAAGCCTGGCACGCCGAATACATGCGCGAGGTGATCGAGCCCGCGATCACGCCCAAGGCCCGATTGCTGGTCGACCAGCACCTGCGCGCAGGGGATCTGTGCGCGATCGTGACCGCGACCAACAGCTTCGTGGTGCGGCCGATCGCGCGCGCGTTCGGCGTCGAGCATCTCATCGCGACCGAGCCCGAAGAGATCAATGGACGCTTCACCGGACGCGTCAAGGGCACACCCTGCTTCAGGGACGGCAAGATCACCCGCACCGAGGCCTGGCTTGGCGCTTTGGGCCGTCGGTGGGAAGATTTCCCGCAAAGCGTCTTCTACAGCGATTCCGCCAACGACATTCCGCTGCTCGAGAAAGTCCGCACGCCGATCGCCGTCAATCCTTCCGACCGCCTGCGCGAACATGCGCGCAGCAAGGGATGGCAAATCATGGATCTCTACGCATGATCCGCAAGTTCATCGACCGTCTGCTCGGGCGCGACAAGCCCAAAGCCCCTCGGGCTCCCAAGATTCCACGCGAGCCCGAGACCTACACCGCCGACCAGCTCGGCATCAATCCCAAGGCGATCCCGGCCTACGCCACGCGCGTGACGCGCACCCTGCAAGAAGGCGGCTACAAGGCCTACATCGTCGGCGGCGCGGTGCGTGATCTGCTGGTCGGCAAAGAGCCCAAGGATTTCGACGTCACCACCGACGCGACGCCCGAACAGGTGCAGTCCTTGTTCCGGCGCTCGCGCATCATCGGCCGGCGCTTCCAGATCGTGCATGTG
>CAYUYC010000116.1:0-10211 GCA_964448945.1 uncultured Burkholderiaceae bacterium | reverse complement strand
GGCGACATCGATCTCGATGTGCAGCATCAGGCGATTGCCTTCGACGATCTGCACCGGCGCGGTCGCATCGGCCGGCAGTGCATCGACGATCTCGACACCGCTGAGCTTGGCCAGCGCTTGCAGATACGGCGCATAGGCCGTGAGTGTGTCGCGCGCGCCGGTGGCGACGAGCGGCACCCGCTCGGCCGGCGACAGATTCATTTCGCCGCGCAGCGCACGGCAGGCATCGATGTGTGCCTTGAGTCCGGCGACCCAGGCTTCCGCCGCGGCATCAATCTTCTCGGGCTGCGATTGCGGATAGGGCGCGTGCATCAGCGTCGCGTCGGCGGCGAGCGTCTTGCCCGCAAGCGGGGCGACCTTTTGCCAAAGTTCTTCGGTGATGAACGGGATCACCGGATGCGCCAAGCGCAGCACGGTTTCGAGCACACGCAACAAGGTGCGGCGGGTGGCGCGTTGTTGCGCGGCGCTGCCGGTCTGGAGTTGGACCTTGGCGAGTTCGAGGTACCAATCGCAATACTCGTCCCAGACGAATTGGTAGATCGCGTTGGCGACATTGTCGAGGCGGTAATCGGCGAAGCCTTGCGCGACCTCGGCTTCGACACGCTGCAAGAGTGACACGATCCAGCGATCGGCCGGCGAGAAATCGAGATCGCAATCCGGGCCGCAGGCGTGCGCATCGCCCACCATGCCGCGGTCGTAGTCCGATAACGCCACGCCATCCTTTTCCACCTGCATGAGCACGAAGCGCGTCGCGTTCCAGAGCTTGTTGCAGAAATTGCGATAGCCCTCGCAACGCTTGGTGTCGAAATTGACGTTGCGGCCAAGGGTGGCGTAGCTCGCCATCGTGAAGCGCAGCGCGTCGGCGCCGTAGGCCGGCATGCCCTCGGGGTATTGCTTCTTCACGCGCTTTTCGATCTTGGGCGCGTCCTGCGGGCGGCGCAGGCCGGTGGTGCTTTTGGCGACCAGCGCGTCGAGAGCTATGCCTTGGATGAGGTCCACCGGGTCGATGGTGTTGCCCTCGGACTTGCTCATCTTCTTGCCTTCGGCATCGCGCACCATGCCGTGGATGTACACGGTCTCGAAAGGCACTTTGCCGGTGAAGTGCATGGTCATGAGGATCATGCGCGCCACCCAGAAAAAGATGATCTCGTAGCCGGTGACGAGCACGCTCGAGGGCAGGAAATGCTTGAGTTCGGGCGTCTGCTCAGGCCAACCCAGGGTGCTATGGCAGACCAGCGCCGAGCTGAACCAGGTGTCGAGCACATCGGGGTCGCGCGTGAGCTTCTTGCCCGGCGCCTTCGCCTGTGCTTCGGCCTCGCTGCGCGCGACGATGACTTGGCCGTCTTCGTCGTACCAGGCCGGAATCTGATGGCCCCACCACAGCTGGCGCGAGATACACCAATCCTGGATGTTGTTCATCCAATGGTTGTAGGTCGTGGTCCAGTTCTCGGGCACGAATTTCACGCGGCCGTCTTGCACCACGTCGAGCGCGACCTCGGTCAGGCTCTTGCCCGGGAACAGCGTGCCGTCGGGCGCGGGCTTGGTCATCGCGACGAACCATTGGTCGGTCAGCATCGGCTCGATGACCACGCCGGTGCGGTCGCCGCGCGGCACCTTGAGCTTGTGGGCTTCGATCTTCTCGACGAGATCGAGCGCTTGCAGATCGTGCACGATGCGGTCGCGCGCTTCGAAGCGGTCGAGGCCGCGGTAATGCTCGGGCGCGGCGTCGTTGATGCGCGCATCGAGCGTGAGCACATTGATCATCGGCAGGCCATGGCGCTGGCCGACCGCATAGTCATTCGGGTCGTGCGCAGGCGTGACCTTGACCACGCCGGTGCCGAATTCGCGGTCCACATAGGCGTCGGCGATGATCGGAATCTCGCGGCCCACGAGCGGCAGCTTTACCGTCTTGCCGATCAACTGCGCATAGCGTTCGTCTTCGGGGTGGACCATGACCGCGGTATCGCCGAGCATGGTTTCGGGCCGGGTGGTGGCGAGCACCAGGTGGCCGCTGCCGTCCGCCAGCGGATAGCGCAGGTGGTAGAGCTTGCCGTCTTCTTCTTCCTGCACCACTTCGAGGTCGGACACCGCGGTCTTGAGCACCGGGTCCCAATTGACGAGGCGTTTGCCGCGATAGATGAGGCCTTGTTCGTACAGGCGCACGAAGGTCTCGACCACGATGGGCGAGAGCTTGCCGTCCATCGTGAAGTATTCGCGCGACCAATCGACGCTCGCGCCCAGGCGGCGCATTTGCTGGGTGATGGCGCCGCCCGATTTTTCCTTCCATTCCCAGACCTTGTCCTGGAACTTCGCGCGGCCGAGGTCATGGCGGCTCACGCCTTGCTGGTCGAGCTGGCGTTCGACCACGATCTGCGTCGCGATGCCCGCATGGTCCACGCCCGGCACCCACAGGGTGTTGAACCCGCGCATGCGATGAAAGCGCGTGAGCGAATCCATGATGGTCTGATTGAACGCATGGCCCATATGCAGCACGCCCGTGACATTCGGCGGCGGCAATTGGATGCTGAAATTGGGTTTGCCGTCGTCGAAGCTGGGGGCATAGCAGCCGTGCTGCTCCCACCAGGGCGCCCATTTGGCTTCGATCGCGGCGGGCTCGAAGCTTTTCGCGAGTTCGTTCTTGGGCAGGTCGGGTGCGTTCATGGGGTCGGATCGTTCGAGTGGTGGCGCGCCCCGTGCGCCGCGCGGCGGGCGCTGGGGCAAACGCGGATTATAGGTGGCGCCAGACGCCCACCCTGGGCGCGCTCAGTTCTTTTGCGCGCGCGCCGAGTAGATCTTGGCGAGCTCTTTCGAGATCGCGCGCGAGACCACGTCCTGCAGGGTTTCGCTGAGTGCGGCATGCAGCTTGTGGCGCAGCCCGGGCAGTTCGGCCTCGAGCACTTCGTGCATGGCCATCTCGATGCGTTGGTCGAGCATCGGGTCGATGCGCGGATGCAAGCGTGCGAGGACCGAATCGCGCAAGCGTTCTTCGAGCGCGATCAGATCGACGTCGGGCAGCAAGGCCAGGCGCTGGGTCTGGGTGACCGGTGCCGCATCGTCGGGCATGCCGCCGGCCATGGTGCTGGTGAGCACGGGGATCGTGGCGCCGGGCATGCCGCCCGGATCGGCCAATGGCGGGACCGGCACCGTGGCGGCGATGGACTGGGACGCGATCGGCATGGTCGTCGTCGCCATGGTCGAAGCAAACGCCGAGGGCGGCGGCAGCGTCGGGTCGGGCACCGGCTCCACATAAGGCACCGTGGTGGCCGGCGGCAACTGGGTCTGATGCGCGATCGCCGCGGGCGGAAAGGGCATCTCGGTGCTGATCGCCGGCGCATCGACCGGCATGGGAATCAACTCGGCCGCAAAATCGATCGACATCGGATCGGCGCGAAAGTCGCGGCGCGCTTCTTCGGCGATCGCCTGGAGGTCTTCCGCGGGGGCGGCCGTCGGATTGAGGATCTCGGTGAGGACCGGGATCGCGTCGTCTTCAGGCGGACGGCTGAACATGCCTTCGATCATCGTGGGTCGCTGGAGCGCGCCATCAACGCGCGCCATGGTGTTCGAGTTTGTAGCCGCGCTCCTTGTAGAACTTCCAGCGCGCGCGGCCGGCGGCCTGGTCGTCATCGTCAACGCCCACGATCTCCATCAGGAAGTCGAAGCGCGAAAAGAACTTGGGCCATTGTGCATCGAGATTGATCAGCACCTCGTGATGCGGCATGCCCGGCGTGTCGGGTTCGGTGTCGCCGTCGCGCGTGAGCACGACCGGCGTGCGTGCGGCGAGCGGGTCGCTCGCCGCCACATGCGGCACGAAGCTGATCGGGTCGAAGCTCCAGAGCGCCTGATCGAAACGCGCCAGCGCCTGCGCGTCCGAGGCATAGACGACGACCTTGCGCCCGCGCTCGACCGCCTTCTTCACGAGGCCGCAGGCGAACAAGGTCTTGTCCGCCACGCCGGTATAGAAGTGCACTTCGGTCATGAGCGCGGTGCCGTCCTCACGTGGCTTACTTGCCGGCGCGGGCCTGCAGGAACTCGACCAGCAAAGCCACCGGCCGGCCGGTGGCGCCCTTGGCCGCGCCCGATTTCCAGGCGGTGCCGGCGATGTCGAGGTGGGCCCAGTCGTACTTCTTGGTGAAGCGCGCCAGGAAACAGGCTGCGGTGATCGAGCCGCCCGGGCGGCCGCCCACATTGGCCATGTCGGCAAAGTTGGACTTGATCTGCTCCTGGTACTCCTCTTCGACCGGCAGACGCCAGGCCGGGTCGAGCGCAGCACGGCCGGCGGCGAGCAACTGGTCGGCCAGCGCATCGTTGGTCGCGAACAAGCCGGTGTTGACATGGCCGAGCGCGATCACGCAAGCGCCGGTGAGCGTGGCGATGTCGACCACGGCCGCGGGCTTGAAGCGCTCGGCATAGGTCAGGGCGTCGCACAGGATCAGGCGGCCTTCGGCGTCGGTGTTGAGGATCTCGATGGTCTGGCCCGACATCGAGGTCACGATGTCGCCCGGACGGGTCGCGGTGCCCGAAGGCATGTTCTCGCAGGTCGGGATCAGGCCGACGACATTGAGCTTGAGCTTCATGTCGGCGATCGCGCGGAAGGTGCCGAGCACCGAGCCGGCGCCGCACATGTCGTACTTCATCTCGTCCATGGCATCGCCGGGCTTGAGGCTGATGCCGCCCGAGTCGAAGGTGATGCCCTTGCCGACGAGGACCACCGGCGCTTGCTTGGCCGGGCCGCCGTTGTACTGCATGACGATGAACTTGGGCGGCAGTTCGGTGCCCTTGGTGACCGACAGGAAGCTGCCCATCTTGAGCGCTTCGATCTGCTTGCGTTCGAGGACTTCGACCTTGAACTTGAATTCGCGGCCGAGCTTCTTGGCGGTGTCGGCCAGGTGGGCCGGGGTGCAGATGTTGCCGGGCAGGTTGCCCAGGGTCTTGGTCAGTTCGATGCCGTCGGCCAGGGCCACGCCCGCGGCCAGCGCTTCCTTGACGGTCTTTTCGTGCTTGGCATCGACCAGCACCTGCACCGACTTGAGTTCGGTCTGGGGGGCGGTCCGGTCGCGCTTGAGCTGGTCGACGCGGAAGCTGACTTCGCGCGCCACCAGGGCGACTTGCTGGGCCGACCAGGCGAGCGAGCGGTCGGGTGCCGGTTCGATGGCGATCGCCACGTTCTTGGCACCGGTGGCCAGGGCTGCCTTGAGCGCGCCGCGCAACGCATCGACATAGGTCTTGGCGACGAATTTGGACTTGTCGCCCGCGCCTGCGATCAGCACGCGTTCGGCGCCGACGCCGGCCACGCCGCGCAGGACCACCGTGGAACCCGGCTTGCCCGTGGTGTCGCCTGCGGCGACGGCTTGCGCGATCGCGCCCTTGGCGGCCTTGTCCAGCGCTTGCGCGGCTGCGGACAGGGTTTGCTCGGTGTAGGCGAAGGCGATCAGGCAGTCGGTGCGCGCCTGGGCGGCGGCGAGGGGCGATGTGCTAAATTTCATGCAGTTTTCCTTGTTCTTCCATGAGTCTCGTCGAAGGGTGGCCGACGGTCGCCGCCGAAGCCCGCATGCCGCGGGTTTTTTTCTGCGGCACGCTGCTGACGACGAGCGCGAGGTCCGGATGGTATTCGAGAAGTCCTTGCGTCGCGAACTGTTCGCCTCGGCAGGCGGTGTGTTCGTCACGCTCCTGACCATCGTCATCACGAACAGTCTGATCCGCATTCTAGGGCAGGCCGCTGCGGGCAAGGTCGGCGTGGAGTCGGTCGTGATCCTCATCGGCTTTGCTGCGCTCAACACCTTGCCGATGGTCCTGGTCCTGACCTTGTTCATCGCGGTGTTGCTCGTGGTGTCGCGCATGTATCGCGATTCCGAGATGGTGGTGTGGTTCTCCAGCGGCGTGGCGTTGACCGATCTGGTCCGCCCGGTGCTGCGCTTTGCCGCGCCCTTCGCCATCGCGGCCTTCGTGCTGGGCATGTTCATCACGCCCTGGGCCAACCAGCAATCGGTCGAGCTGCGCGCGCGCTTCGAGCAGCGCGACGATGTCTCGCGGGTCTCGGCCGGGCAGTTCATCGAATCGTCGGACGCGCAGCGCGTGTTCTTCGTCGAGAACCTCGACGATCTTCATGGCACCGTGGACAACGTGTTCGCGGTGATGCGCGATGCCGATCGCACCAGCGTGCTGGCCGCGCGCTCGGGCAAAGTCGAGACCCGCGCCAACGGCGAGCGCTACATCGCACTCGACGCCGGACGGCGTTACGAAGGCGTGCCGGGTTCGGCGCGCTATTCGGTGATGGAGTTCGATCGATACCTGGTGCGCCTGACGCCCAAGGAAATCAACATCGCGCCGCCGGGGGCCGAAAGCCGCACCATGACCGCCGAGCAGATCGTGGGCGACCCCAATCCGACCGCGCGCAGCGAACTCATCTGGCGCATCGCCTTGCCCTTGTATTCGATCAACCTCGCGCTGCTGGCGATACCGCTGGCCTACCTCAATCCGCGCGCCGGACGCTCGGCCAACCTGATCTTCGCGATCCTGGTCTTCGTGATCTATCAAAGCCTGGTGCAGCTTGCGCGCTCGTATGTGGGCAGCGGGCGCCTGGGCTTCGGCGTCGGGTGGTGGATCGTGCACGCGGCGGTGGCGGTGCTGGTGATCGGCCTGTTCCTGCGCCGACGCTCGGCCGCATCGCTCAGCCCATGGTCGTGGCGGACCTGGCGCGTCTGGCTGGCCCACAAGCGCGCGCAAAGCAAGTGCGCCCAGGGAGCGCAGCCATGAAGACCAGCACGCTCGGGCGCTACCTCGCGCGCGAAATCTGGTTGTCGGTCGGCTTCGTGCTGCTGGCGCTGGTCGCGCTGTTCTTCGTGCTCGATCTGATGCAGGAGCTGCAGGAGATCGGGCGCGCGCAATACAAGCTGCAGCACGCGGCCTTGTTCGTGGCACTCGAGCTGCCCGCGATCGCCTATCAGGTCATGCCCATCGCTGCGCTCATCGGCGCGATCTACGCGCTGGCGCAATTCGCAGCCAATTCCGAGTACACCATCATGCGGGTCTCGGGCATGTCGACCTGGCGCGCGGCGCGCACCATTGCCGGTGCCGCACTGGCCCTGGTGGTGATCACCTTCTTCGTCGGCGAATACCTCGCGCCGCCGGCTGCCGCCTACGCCAAGAAGATGAAGCTCGCGCAGCTCGGACGCGCGGCCTCGGCCGAGTTCCGCTCCGGTTTCTGGGTCAAGGACGTGGTGCTCGACGATGCCGGCAACGAGACCGGCGTGCGCTTCGTCAACGCATCCGAAGTGCTGCCCGACGGCACGCTGCGCGGGGTCAAGCTGTTCGAATTCGATCTGCAGCGCCGCCTGCGATCGCTGGGTCAGGCCGTCTCGGCGGTGTACGAACCCGGTGCGGGCTGGCAATTGCGCGATCTGACCGAAACCCGCTTCATCCCGAGCAAGGCCGAGCAAGGCATGTTTGCCGGGCAGGAGATGGTGTACGAAACCAAGGTCTTTCATGCGCAAGGCGGTCTGTGGCCGGCGCGGGTCGATGCCGATGTGTTCGCCTCGGTCTTCGTCGATCCGGGCGACATGTCGGTCATGGGCCTGTGGAATTACATCGACCACCTGAAGGCCACGCGGCAAAAGACCATCAAGTACGAGATCGCGTTGTGGAAGAAGGCGATGTATCCGCTCGCCGTGGTCTTCATGATGTTGCTGGCCTTGCCCTTCGCCTACCTGCATACCCGATCGGGCGGGGTCAGCCTGAAGATCTTCGCCGGGATCATGCTGGGCATCGGCTTTTACGTGATCAACGAGTTGTCCTCCCATGTGGGGGCTTTGCGCGAATGGCCGCCGGCGCTGGTGGCCCTGGCGCCCAGCTTGCTGGCGCTGGCGATCGCCGCGGTCTGGCTGCGCTGGGTGGAGCGACACTGAGCCGGCGTGCCGCGCGTATTTCTGGAGACGACATGAACGACGGACCTCAACCGCAGACGTTGGGCGCCGTGGGAACGATCCTGCTGGCGCATGGCGCGCGCGATCCCGACTGGGTGCGACCGTTCGAAGGCGTGCGTGCGCGCCTTGCGCAACGCGATGCCCAGGCGCCGGTCGAACTGGCCTTTCTCGAATTCAACGCGCCCGATCTAACCACCGCGCTCGATCGCCTGGTGGCGCGCGGCTGCACACGCATCGTCGTCGTGCCGGTGTTTCTCGGCCAGGGCGGGCATGTGCGCAAGGACGTACCGCGGCTCATCGACGCCATGCGCATGCAGCATCCGCAGATCGCCATCGCGCTGAGTCCTTCGATCGGCGAGGACGAACGCGTGCTCGATGCGATCGCCGATTGCTGTGCGCGCCATGCCGGCGAGGAGCAGGCATGAGTCTTCGATTGCCGGTATCGCCGCGCGGGCCGCAGACCTGGAATCCGCTCACCCTCGCGCTGCTCGTCAGCGTCTGGATCGGGCTGATCGCCAATTGGCCCTTGCTGCTGGCGGTCACGCGCCTGCCCGAGGCGGTTTCCAAAGGGGCGTTCGCCTTTGCCGCCTTGTTCGCCGTCATCGCCATTGCGATGCACGCGGTGGTGCTGTCGGCATTCGCCTGGCGGCCGATCGTCAAGCCGGTGCTCACCTTGTTCCTGCTGGCCGCTGCCTTCGGTGCGCATTTCATGGGCACCTACGGCGTCGTCATCGACCCCACGATGATGGTCAACGTCTTTCAGACCGATGTACGCGAGACCCGCGATCTGCTCAGCCTGCGCATGTTCGTGACCGTGGCGCTCATGGCCGGCCTGCCCATCGCCTGGTTATGGCGGCGGCGCGTCGCGCAGCCCGGATGGTTGCGCCAGACCGGCATCGTGGCCCTGGGATTGCTCGGCACGCTCGCGGTGCTGGTGGCGCTGTTCTTCGCATTCTCGGCCGACCTGTCGTCGACCATGCGCAATCACAAGTCCTTGCGCTACATGCTCAATCCGCTCAACAGCTTCTGGGCCGTGGGCGCGACGGCCTACGACCGCACGCGCACGCCGCGAGGCCCGCCGCAGCCCATCGGCGTCGATGCCGTGTTGGCGCCGCGCCCGGCCAATGCGCACGTGCCCTTGTTCGTGTTCGTGGTCGGCGAGACCGCGCGCGCCGATCATTTTTCGCTCAACGGCTATGCGCGCCCGACCAATCCCGAACTGGCCAAGCGCGATGTGGTGAGCTTCACCCAGGTGACTTCCTGCGGCACCAGCACTGCGGCGTCCTTGCCCTGCATGTTCTCGCACCTGGGCCGGGTGGCTTTCGATGCCCGCGCGCATGACGACGAGAATCTGCTCGACGTATTCCAGCGCGCCGGATTGGCGGTGCTGTGGATCGACAACCAATCGGGCTGCAAGGGCTTGTGCGATCGGGTCCAGGCGGTGCAGGCCTCGACGCTGGCCGCCGGTGCCGCGCCCATGCCCGCGCAGTTGTGCCATCAGGGCGAATGCCTCGACGATGCCTTGCTGCACGGCCTCGACGCGCGGCTCGGGGCACTCGATCCGGCACGGCGTGCCAAGGGCGTGGTGCTGGTGCTGCATCAGATGGGCAGCCATGGGCCTGCGTACTCGGCGCGTTCACCGGTTGAGCGCAAGCCCTTCGTGCCCGAGTGCACGACCAATGTCTTGCAGGATTGCGATCAGACCCAGCTCGTCAATGCCTTCGACAACTCGATCGCGTATACCGACTTGGTGCTGGCCAACACGATCGATTGGCTCAAGAGCAAGCGCGGGCAGTACGCGACTTCATTGTTGTACGTCTCCGACCACGGCGAGTCGCTCGGAGAAAATCACATCTATCTGCACGGCATGCCCTGGGGCTTTGCGCCCGAAGCGCAAAAGCATGTGCCGATGGTGATGTGGCTGTCGCCCGAGGCCCAGGCCGAGCGCGGCGTGACCCTGCAATGCCTGAACGCCAAGCGCGAGGTGCCGGCCAGCCACGACAACCTGTTCCATACCGCGCTCGGGCTGGTCGGCGTCGATGCCGCCGAGTACCGCGCGGCCCTGGACCTGACCGCGTCATGCCGCGAATGATGGCGCGCCGCATCAGCCTGCGCACAGCGCGGTTCAGGCACACGCGGCAGCGCACATGCAGCACGACGCTGCGGTACGATGCCCCCACGTCACCTGCGGGAATGCGCTCAGGAAAGCCTTGGCACACGAGGCGCCGCTGCTCTACGATCGCCGCAAGATATCCGGTGCGCGCGAACCACCGCGGCGCTGCCGGTATCCCC
>CAYUYC010000115.1:0-10227 GCA_964448945.1 uncultured Burkholderiaceae bacterium | reverse complement strand
GGGCTCGATCGCCGCGATCTTCGTGTGTGCGTGTGCGCCGATCGAGCCCTGGGTCAAGCCCTACGAACGCGATCGTCTGGCCGATCCGGTCATGAAGTTCTCGTTCAACGCGCCCAGCGACAAGCATTTCGAACATGTGCGCGATGTGCGCGAAGGTTCGCGCGGCGCCACCGGCGTGCAAGGAGGCGGCTGTGGCTGCAACTAGGCTTCGTCGTCGCAGCGCCTGGCGCATCTGGGCGCGACGCCTCATGGGACTCATGGGCGGCATCGTCGCCAGCAGCGCGGCCAAGGCGATCGATCTTCCCGACGAACGTGCCGACGCGATGCTGCACCTGTACGACGGCGGCGGCGTGCGCGCGTCGGGGCCGGCATTGCTGGTGCGCAAGAACTTCGCCGATCGGGTATCGGTCTCGGGCTCGTATTACCTCGACATGGTCAGCAACGCATCGATCGACGTGGTGACCACCGCCAGCCCGTTCAAGGAGCGTCGCAACGAGTACGGCCTCGGCGCCGATTACGTGGTGCGTGACGCCTTGTTGTCGGTATCGACCACGAGCAGCAAAGAGCCCGATTACCTGGCCGACAGTGCCAGCGTCGATGTCGCGCAAGAAGTCTTCGGCGGCATGACTACCATCAGCATGGGTTACACCCGCGGCTGGGACAAGGTCGGGCAGCACGGCACCCCGGGCTATATCGACAACGCCACGCACTGGCGCTATCGCCTGGGCGTCACGCAAATCCTGACCCCGCGGCTGCTGGCCAGCATCAATGCCGAAGCGGTCGCCGACGATGGTTATCTGGGCAGTCCGTATCGGGTGGCGCGCGTGTTCGGCGCCGCCATTCCGGAACGCTATCCGCGTACCCGGTCGAGCCGCGCGGTGCAGTTCCGCATCGTGGGCGATCTCGGTTCGCAGGACGCGGTGCACGGTGCCTACCGGTATTTCTGGGATACCTGGGAGATCAAGTCGCACACGCTGGAAGTGGGCTACAGCCGTCACTTCGGCGAGCAATGGCTGGCCGAGGCCACGCTGCGCTATTACAAGCAAGACCGGGCCTTGTTCTACAGCGACAACGCGGCGAGCGAGACCACCTACATCTCGCGCAACCGCCAATTGAGCACGTTCAACGACATCGGACTCGGCGCCAAGCTTGAGTATCTGGCGCGCACCGTGCCCGGCAAGTACGAACTCAAGTTCAGCGGCGCAGTCGAGTACCTGCGCTTCGATTACCAAGACTTCACCGACATCCGCACCGGCAATCCGTACGCGTTCAACGCCTACATCGTGCAGATGCTCGCCACCCTCAACTATTGAGAGAGTTCGCGGCATGTTCAATCGTTGCAACCGCCTGATCGCCGTCGCGGCCCTGAGTCTCGCGACCGCATTCGCGCCCGTGTACGCGCAGTCCACGCCCCAGCCACCCGACGCGACCGCGCCGGCCGCGGCACCGACGACCGCGCCGGCAGCCGATGCGCCCGCGGCCGCCACGCCCACAGTCGCCACGCCCGCGGCCGCCACTCCCGCAGTCGCCACACCGGTCGCCCCGGCCGCGCCCGATGCCGCGCAACCGGCCGTCGCGCCAGCGGCCCCGGCCGCGGATGCGGCGCCCGCCGCAACGGCGGCGCCCGCCAGCACCGTCGATCCCGCGGCCACCAGCCTCGACGCGCGGGTGCAAGACCTCAAGGGCGACATCATTCGACTCAATCGCGATCTGATGGTGCTCGAGGAAGAATTGCTCTTCCCGGCCAACACCCAGGTGGCGATCTTCGTGTCCCTGGACGTGGGCACCTTCTTCGAACTCGATTCGGTGCAGATCAAGCTCGACGACAAGGTGGTGACCAACTACCTGTACACCCCGGCCGAAGTGAAGGCCCTGCATCGCGGCGGCGTACAGCGCGCGTATGTGGGCAATCTGCGCGCCGGTCAGCACGAGATCGTTGCGTTCTTCACCGGCGGCGGCACGCACCACCGCGACTACCGCCGCGGCACGACGATCAAGTTCGACAAGGGCACCGACCCGAAGTACATCGAACTGCAGATCAAGGACTCCACCGGCAAGCTGCAGCCCGAGTTCGAAGTCAAGGTCTGGCAATAGGACGTCATGCGCGCACCGCATTCATTTCGACACGCGCGCACGCGCATCGCACGCGCGGCCCTGGCCGCGGGTGTGGCGCTCGCCTGCGCGCATGGCGGCGCGGCCCTGGCGGCCGACGCGCCCCAACAGCGCCTGATCCAGGACCCGCATTACGGCGACGCGCTGTACTACTTCTTTCAAGAGCGCTATTTCACCTCGGTGACCACGCTGATGGTGTCGCAGCACTTCGAACGCGTTTCGCATCACGCCGACGAGGCCGAGGTCCTGCGCGGCGGCTTGTTCCTGTCGTATGGCCTGCATCGCGAAGCGGGCGAGATCTTCGCGCGGCTGATCGATCAGACCGCATCGGCATCGGTGCGCGATCGCGCCTGGTACTACCTGGCCAAGATCCGCTATCAGCGCGGCATGCATGCCGAGGCCGAGGAAGCGATCACGCATATCCAAGGCAAGTTGCCGGGCGCGCTCGATGAAGACCGTTGGCTGCTGCAAGCCAATCTGATGTTCGCGCGCGGCGATTACGCGGCCGCGGCCGAGGTGCTGAAGTCGATCGACCCGAAGTCCGATGCCGCATTGTTCGCGCGCTTCAACGTCGGGGTCGCGCTCATCAAGAACGGCGATGTCGACGGCGGCAGCAAGCTGCTCGACGAGGTCGGCACCAAGCCCGCGGCGACCGAAGAAATCCGCGCGTTGCGTGACAAGGCCAATCTCGCGCTCGGCTTCGCCGCGCTTCAGAACCAGGAACCCGAACACGCGCGCAATTACCTCGAGCGCGTGCGTCTGAACGGCATGATGGCGAACAAGGCCTTGCTGGGTCTGGGCTGGGCGGCGCAAGCGCAAAAAGATGCGCGCGGCGCGCTCGTGCCCTGGGACGAATTGTCGGTGCGCGATCCCTCGGACCCCGCGGTGCTCGAGGCCAGGCTCGCCACTGCGTATGCCTATGCCGACCTCGGCGCATCGGGCCAGGCGCTCGATGCCTACAACGATGCCATCGCCACCTTCGAGCGCGAGAACGTCAACCTCGACGAGAGCATCGGCGCGATCCGCTCCGGGCAATTGGTCGACGGGCTGATCGAACGCAATCCCGGCGAAGAAATGGGCTGGTTCTGGAACATCCGCGAACTGCCCGCGATGCCGCATGCCGGGCATCTGGCGCCGGTGCTCGCACAGCATGAATTCCAGGAAGCGTTCAAGAACTATCGCGACCTGCGCTTCCTCACCAAGAATCTGCAGGACTGGCAAGCCAGCCTCGCGGTGTTCCGCGACATGCTCGACAACCGCCGCCAAGGATTTGCCGAGCGTCTGCCCAAGGTGCGCGAGCAGGCGAGCACCCTGAACATCGACGCGCTCGAACAGCGGCGCGCGCAACTCGCCGAGACCATCGTGCAGGCCGAGCGCGACACCGATGTCGCCGCGCTGGCCACCGATGAAGAAATCGGCCAGGCCGCGCGTCTGGCGCGCGTGCGTGCGGCACTCGAGCAGAATGCCGCCGATCCCGAGATCGCCCAGGCGCGCGAACGTGCGCGCCGCGTGCAAGGCGCATTGTTGTGGCAGCAATCGCAAGCCTTCAACGATCGGGTCTGGCAGGCCAAGAAGTCGATGCGCGACATGGCTGACGGCATCGAACAATCGCGCAAGCGCAGCGCCGCGTTGGCGCAGGCCGAACGCGACGAGCCCGCGCGCTTCGACGCGTTCTCGGTGCGCATCGTCGAACTGGGGCAGCGCATCGACGCCTTGCTGCCGCGCGTGATCGCCTTGCTCGGCGAGCAACAGCAGTACGTGCAAGAGCGCGCCGTCGCGACCCTCGAACAGCAGAAGGAACGGCTCGCCAACTACACCATCCAGGCCCGCTATGCCGTGGCCCAGATCTACGACCAGGCCAACATGACCAAGGACGTCGAACATGCGCGCCCCGAATAGTCTGTTGGCGGTACTCATCGCGGGCGGCTTGTGCGCCTGTGCCGGACCCAAGAAGCTCCCCGGCGACGATCAGCCCACGCTCAAGTCGCTGCAGGGCCGTTCGGTCGCGGTCGATGTCGATCGCAAGGTCAGCGCCGACGAAAAGAAGGCGATGGCCGCGTACCAGGACTTCCTCAAGGCCGCGCCCAAGAGCGCCTACCGGCCCGATGCGATGCGCCGCCTGGGCGATCTCGAAATGGACAGTGCCGACAATCGCCTGGCCAACGGCGAGACCGGCCCCAATGGCGCGGCCGACTATCGCGCCGCGATCGCGCGCTATCAGGACTACCTCAAGACCTATCCGAACGATCCGGGCAACGACCGCGTGTACTACCAGATGGCGCGCGCCTACGAGCAAGGCGGCGATCTCGAGACCGCGCTCAAGACCCTCGATACGCTGGTGGCGCGCTATCCCAAGACGCGCCATTACGAAGAAGCGCAATTCCGTCGCGGCGAGTTGCTGTTCACGATGCGCGACTACCCCAAGGCCGAGCAGGCCTACGCCACCTTGCTCGGCGGTCAGGTCCACACCCAGTACCACGAGCGCGCGCTGTACATGCACGGCTGGTCCTTGTTCAAGCAAGGCCGGCTCGAAGAAGCGTTGAATTCCTTCTTCGGCGTGCTCGACGCCAAGCTCGGCAGCCGCGGCCCGAGCGCCCAAGGCGGCATGGGGCTGGACAGCATCCCGAACCTCACGCGTGCCGATCGCGAACTGGTCGAAGACACCTTCCGCGTGTCGAGCCTGAGCTTTGCCACTCTGCAAGGCGCGGATTCGATCCCGGCTTACGTCACCACCACCGAGCGGCGCGATTACGCCTTTCGCGTGTACGAGCAGCTCGGCGAGCTGTACACCAAGCAGGAGCGCTTCAAGGATGCAGCCGATACCTTCGGCGCATTCGCGCGGCGCGATCCGACCCATGCGCAGGCGCCGGTCATGCAGGCACGCGTGATCGACATCTATCAGCACAACGGGTTCGCCACGCTCGCGCTCGATGCCAAGAAGGATTACGTCGAGCATTACGGCGCCAAGAGCGACTTCCGCCGCACCAACGAAGCCGCCTGGCAAAACGCCCAGCCCCTGGTCAAGACCCATCTGGCCGAACTCGCCCAGCACTATCACGCGAGCGCGCAGAAGAACAAGAAGACCGAGGACTACCAGGAAGCGGTGCGCTGGTATCGCGCGTATCTCGAAGCCTTCCCCAACGATCCCGATACCGCGCGGACCAACTTCCTGCTTGCCGAGTTGTTGTACGAGGACGGCCAGTTCAATCCGCAGCGCTATGCCGAGGCTGCGGCCGAGTACGAGAAGACGGCCTACCGCTATCCGCGCCACGCCAAGAGCGCCGACGCGGGCTACGCGGCCTTGCTCGCGTATGCGCAACAAGAAAAGCGCGCCGCGCCCGCCGATCTCAAGCGCGTGCAGCTCGCCAGCGTCGACAGCGCCTTGCATTTCTCCAAGACGTTTGCCGACGACCCGCGCGTCGCGCCCGTGCTCACCAACGCCGCCGAAAAGCTCTACGCCTCGGGCGATGCCGAGCGCGCGGTGAACGTGGCCGAACAAGTGCTCGCGCTCAAGCCGCCGGCCAACGACGCGCAGCGCCGCGTGGCCTGGACCGTCATCGCGCACACCTCGTTCGATCGCGGCGCCTTCGACCGCGCCGAGCGTGCCTATGGCGAAGTGCTGGCGCTCGCGCCGGCCAACGATCCGGCGCGCAAGGACTTGAGCGAGCGCGCCGCCGCCGCGGTGTACAAGCAAGGCGAACAAGCGCGCGCGGCCGGACGTCTGGCCGATGCCGTGCGCCATTTCGAGCGCGTGGCCACGGTCGCGCCCAATTCGGCGGTGCGCGCCACGGCCGAATACGATGCCGCCGCCGCGCTCATGACGCTCAAGGATTGGGACGGCGCGACGCGCATGCTGACCGAGTTCCGCCGTCGCTATCCCAACCACGCGTTGCAGGACGACGTTTCGAGCAAACTCGCCGTGGCCTACATGGAGCAAGGCCAATGGGGCCAGGCCGCGAGCGAATTCGAGCGCATCGCGGCGACGCGCAAGGACCCGCAACTCGCGCGCGCCGCCTTGTGGCAAGCCGCCGAACTGCACGAGAAGGTCGGTGCGCGCAGCGCGGCGGCCACGGCCTACGAACGCTACGTCAAGCAATACCCCGAGCCGTTCGAAACCGCGCTCGAAGCGCGTTATCGCCTGGCGGGCATCGCACGCACCAACGGCAACACCACGCAGTCGCTGGCCTGGATGAAGCAGGTGGTGCAGGCCGATCAGACCGCGGGACGGGCCCGCACCGATCGCACCCGGTATGTGGCCGGGATGGCGACGCTCGCGCTGGCCGAGCCGACGTTCGACGCCTATCGCAAGGTGGCCTTGGTCGAGCCGCTGGCCAAACAGCTCAAGCTCAAGAAGGCCAAGATGGAAGAAGTGCTCAAGGCCTATGGCGCGGCGAGCAATTACGGCGTGGCCGAGGTGACGACCGCCGCGACCTATCGCACCGCCGAGCTTTACCGCGATTTCGGTCAGGCGCTCATGGACTCGCAACGGCCCAAGCGCTTGTCCAAGATCGAACTCGAGCAATACAACGTGATGCTCGAAGAACAGGCCTATCCCTTCGAGGAGAAGGCGATCGAATTGCACGAGATCAACGCTCGGCGCACCACCAACGGCATTTACGACCAATGGGTGAAGGACAGCTTTACCGCCCTGGCCAAGTTGCGGCCGGTGCGCTATGGCAAGACCGAACGCACCGAAGGAGCGATCGATGCGATTCGTTGATCTCATGACGCGGGCGATCGTGATCGGCGCGGTGTGCGTCGGCGCATCGGGCTGTGCGTCGCTGGGCGATGTGTTCCAGATGTTCCGCGGCTCGAACGATGCGGGCAGTGCGCCCCAAGCGCCGAGCGCGAAGCCGCAGGCCAGGACCGGCAACGGCAACGTGGCGGGCAGCGCTGCCGCTGCCGCCAAGGCCACGCCGCAAGCCGCAGCGCGCGCCGACGAACCCGCGGTCAGCCCGAGTGTGCAACGCGCGTTCGACAACGCGCGCGCGGCGCTCGCCGCCGGCCGTCTGACCGAAGCCGAGCGCGGCTTTCGCGCACTCACGGTGTCCAACCCCGAACTCGGCGGACCGTTTGCGAGCCTGGGCATGGTGTATCGCCTGACCGGCAAGCTCGACGATGCAGTGACCGCGTTCGAACAGGCCACGCGTCTGAGCCCGCGTCAGGCGCAGTACTTCAACCAATTGGGCATCACCTACCGCATGACCGGGCAGTTCGCCAAGGCGCGCGATGCCTATGAACAGGCACTCGCCTTGCAGCCCAATTACGCCGGCGCCTGTCTCAATCTGGGCATCCTGCACGACTTGTATTTGTGGGACGGCAAGCGCGCACTCGAGTACTACGATCGCTACCAGAGCCTCGTGCCCGGCGGCGATCCGACGGTGACCAAATGGGTCGCCGATCTCAAGAACCGCAAATCGCAACAGCAGGCGGCGGCAAGCCCCAAGGAGCAGCCATGAGCGACATCACGGCCTCGCGCCATCCATTCGTCCTCGGCGCCGCAGCGCTGGGCATCGCGTTGATGGCGGCATGGGCGGCGCCGGCGGCGGCCGAAGACCGCGCCGACATCGATCGCACCCAGATCATCGGCAATCGCGAACTGCCCAAGGTCTTGTACATCGTGCCCTGGAAGAAGCCGCTGCCCGGCGATCTGTCGGGCCGGCCAGCGACCAGCGTGCTCGACGAGGCGCTCGCGCCCGTCGATCGCGATGTGTTCAAACGCCAGGTGAGTTACGACGCGCAAGCGCGCCAAAGCCCCGAACCCGCGGCCAAGCCCTGACCTTCGCCACGGCCGCTCACCGCCCACACTTTCTCATTCCACCTTTCGTATCGAGCCACTCGTCGTCACCGGAGATTCGCGCATGAATGCCTTCAGTACCCTCGTGAAGTTCTTCCAGGATTCGGGCCTGTTCATTTACCCGAGCATCCTGATCATGGCCGTCGGCCTGTCCATCGCCATCGAGCGCTTCGTCTTCTTGCAGCGCGCGCGCGCCGAGAACCGCAAGCTGTGGGAACAGGTGCTGCCCTTGCTGCAGACCGGCAAGTTCAAGGATGTGCACAGCATCACCTCGCGCTCCGATGCCGCGATCGGCAAGATCGTCACCAATGGCCTGGTGCGCATGCAGACCGCACGCCGCCGCGAAGACATCGACGCCGCGATGGAAGAAGGCATGATGGAAATCGTGCCGCGCCTCGAAAAGCGCACCCATTACATCGCGACCTTCGCCAACGTCATCACCCTGGTGGGTCTGCTCGGCACCATCATCGGCCTGATCAAGGGCTTCACCGCGGTTGCGCAGGTGAACCCGGCCGAAAAGGCGGAAATGCTCTCGGCCTCGATCTCGATCGCGATGAACAACACCGCGTTCGCGCTGATGGTCGCGATTCCCTTCCTCTTGATCCACGCCTTCCTGCAAGCGCGCACCAGCGAGATCGTCGACGGCCTCGAAGCCGCCAAGATCAGCTTCCTGAATCTGGTTCAGCGCCTGATGGCCGAATCGTCCTCGGCCAAGGCCGAATCGCAAGCCGCGAGGTAAGCCATGCGCGTGCGACGCCTGCGCAAGACCCCGGCCCAGCTCGAGGTCACTGCGTTCATCAACCTGATCGTGGTGCTCGTGCCGTTCCTGTTGTCGACGGCGGTGTTCACGCGTCTGGCGGTGCTCGACCTCACCTTGCCCGCGCAATCGGCGGGCGTGGAACAGCTCAAGGTCAATGACCTCAAGCTCGAGATCGTGATCCGTCCCGACGCGCTCGACGTCGGCGACCGCATCGGCGGCCTGATCCAGCACATCCCGAATCAGCCCACCGGTTACGACGTGAAGGCACTGACCGCCTTGCTCGAACAGATCAAGATCAAGTTCCCCGACACGACCGCAGCGACCGTGCTCGCCCAGCCCGATACGCCTTACGACATCCTGGTGCAGGTGATGGACGCCGCACGTGCCGGCCATCTGCCGGCCCCCGAAGGCAACAAGCTGGTCCGCGCGGAATTGTTCCCCGACATCTCGATCGGCGATGCGCCGATCAGCGTCAAGCCATAGGAACGCGCATGAAGCTGACACCGCTGCAAAAGCGCGCCGAGCGCAAAGCGCGCAACCACACGGGGCTCGACATGAACCTCGTGTCCTTGATCGACATCTTCACGATCCTGATCTTCTTCCTGCTGTCGAGCGCGTCCGGGGTGGAGATCCTGCCGAGCACCAAGGCGGTGAAGCTGCCCGAGTCGACGACCGAGAAGAGTCCGAAAGAGACCATCGTCATCACCGTCACGCCCACCGACATCGTGGTCGACGGCCGCGCGGTCGCGAGCGTGGCCGATGTGCTCGCGATGCAAGGCGATGTGATCGAGCCGCTCAAGGCCGAGCTCGAATTGCTCAAGGCCAACCGGCGCGTGATCCGCGAGGAAAACGAAGACAAGAGCAAGGCCGTCACGATCATGGGCGACAAGGAGATCCCGTATCGCCTGTTGCGCAAGGTCATGGTCACCGCGGCGCGCGCCGATTTCGCCGACGTGTCGTTCGCCGTGATCAGAAAGTTCGAAAAGTCATGACCGCACTCGCCGTTTCCTTCCGCGCTTCGGTGCTGCCATGGGCAGTCGCGCCGCAGGACGAGGCGCGCTTTCGCCGTGTGCTGCAGCGCGTGCTCATCGTCTGCCTGCTCATCTGTCTGATCTTTCCGTGGCTGCCGACACCCAAGATCGATCGCGAGAATCCGCCCGAGCTGCCGCCGCGTCTGGCCAAGCTCATGCTCGAGCGGCCGAACGTGAAGCCGACCCCGACGCCCAAGATCGAGCGCCAGGAGGTCAAGCCCGATCCGACCAAGCCCGACCGCGAACCCAAGCCCGAACCGGCCAAGGGCGCGCCGGTCCCCGAAGCGCGCAACCCGCAGCCCAATCGGCCGCCGGGCGAAGTCGAAGGCGCGCGCCGCAAGGCTGCGGGCGTGGGCCTGCTCGCAATGAAGGACCAGCTCGCCGAATTGCGCGGCGCGCCGACCGCGGTGCAGCTCAACCCCAACATCAAGCCCGGTGCCGGTGTCGGCGCGGGCGTGGGGCCGGGCGTGGGCGCGGGCACCGATCCCGGCATCCCGACGCGTGCGCTCATCACCTCCAACGCGACC
>CAYUYC010000114.1:0-10311 GCA_964448945.1 uncultured Burkholderiaceae bacterium | reverse complement strand
GCGAAGTGACCATGACCGCCGCGCCGGCATCGAGTGCCAACTTGATCGCCGGCACCGAGGCGCGGATGCGCGTGTCGTCGGTGATCGAAAGATCGTCGGCTTGCGGCACGTTGAGGTCGGCGCGAATGAACACGCGCTTACCGCGCAGATCGAGGTCGGTCATCTTCTTGAATTGCATGGCGGGGTCCGGAAAGAAGAAAAGGGATGAGGAGGAAGTGCGCGGACGAGCGAGGATGCGTCGATGCGAGGAAGCGGCCATTATACGGGCCGCCCCCAGGCCAACCGAGGGTATTCCAATGGGTGCCACCATCGGGCCGCCCTCATTTTCCCGCTCGAATCGCGATGCTGCAGCGCATGGTCAATCTCAGGAACGCCCGCCCCGCGATCGTCGCGGCCGCGCTCGTCGTGCTCGTTCAGGCCGCAGGTGCCGGCGCCTTCGACGCCCTCGCCTTTCGGCGTGACGCGGTATTGCACGGCGAACTCTGGCGCCTCGCGACCGGCCCCTGGGTCCACCTATCGTGGGCGCACGCCATGCTCAATCTCGGCGGGCTGGCGCTGGTGCTCTTGATGTTCGAGCGCGTGGTGCGCGCGCGCACGCAACTCGTCTGGCTCGCGATCATCGGCGTCTTCACTTGCGTGGGCCTGCTCGCGGTCGCACCGGGGGTGCAATGGATGGTCGGCTTGTCGGGACCTTTGCACGGGCTGTTTGCCGCGAACGCCCTGGCCCTGACGGCCCGACGCGATGCGCAACCCGGCGCCGCATGGTGGCGCGGACCGCGCTACGGATGGGTTCTGCTGGCCGGCCTCGCGCTCAAGCTCGCGCTCGAACATCTTTGGCATGCCCCAAAACAACCAGGGCCGCCCGGTTGGTTGGGCGGCCCTGTGTTGACGGAGGCGCATGTCGCCGGCGCTGCAGCCGGCGTCATCGTCTATGCGCTCTGGCGCGCGATCTCAATGCATCGCGCGGTTGCGACGCAGACCGAACGCACCAAGGGCGAGTAGGCCCAGGCCGAGCAGGCCGACGGCTCCGCCGCCACCGCCGCCACCGCCGCTGGTCGATCCGTCGGTGACCGTGATGGACACGGTCACATCGGAACTCGTCGCGATGCCATCGCTTGCTGCGACGGTAAAGCTATAGCTACCGACCGGACCCGCATTCGGCCACGAGAATGCGCCAGTCGCGGCGTTGAAGGTCGCGCCGGTCGGCAAGCCGCTGGCGATGTAGGTCAAGGTATCGCTTTCGGGATCGGTCCCAGACACCGTGAAATTCAGTGTCGAGCCGTTTGCCACCGATTTTGCGGACACCGCATTGACCGTGGGAGCCCCATTGGATCGGACGCTGGTGGTCGCGGTCGCGGTCAGGCCGTTGCCGTCCAACACCGTGAGTCGAAACTGCATCGTGCTCCCCGGTGTCGGTGCAACGAAGCTCGCGTTCGCCTGGTTCGCGTTGACGATCGTCACCGTCGATCCGCCGATCTGAGTCCACGTGTAAGTGAATGCGGTGCTGCCGCCATTTTGCGCGGCCGCCGACCCGGAGAGCGAGACCGTGGAACCATTGACCACCGGGTTCGGTGCCGACGCGGTCACGACCGGAACACTGCTCGCGAGCAAGGTCAGCGCTTGCTTGGCATCCAGCATCCCCGCGCCGCAACTTTGATCGCTGGCATTCTTGATCTGATCGCAATAAGAGCCCGTCGGGAATGCGCGCGTCGAATTGGTCAGGATCGAAATCGCCTCGGTAGGCTTGATCGCAGGCTGCACGCCATACAACAACGCGGCGGCGCCGGCGACATGCGGCGTTGCCATGCTGGTGCCCGCCATGCCGGCATACCCGGTGCCAGAGGGCGAGGTCGTTCCGTTCGCCACCGTCGACAGCACATAGCGGTCAAGACCGGTCAGCGTCGCAAGACAAGTGAACGATGCGTTGGATGCCGTTGTGCAAGCTCCGCCGCCCGGACCGCTGATCTTGGTATCGACACCGACGTTGGCGTAGGACGCGTTATCCCCTTCGAAGGTGTGGGCGGTCACCGACAACACTCCTTGGCAATTGCCCGGCTGGTTATTCGTCGTAGTCCCATCATTGCCGGTTGCCACCACCACCAGCGACCCCGCCGCGGTCGCCGCAGTGATCGCGTCTTGATAAGGGGTAGAACAAGTCCCTGGACCGCCAAGGCTCATGCTGATGACCTGCGCCTTGTGCGTGTTGGCCGGCACGCCCGACACCGACAGTCCCGCCGCCCAGCGGATGGCCTCGGAAATGTCCGACGTCAGACCACCGCATTTGCCCAAGGCGCGCAACACCAGGACCTTGGCATTGAAGGCCGTTCCGGCAACGCCAGTACCGTTATTGGTCACCGCAGCGACCGTCCCGGCCGTGTGCGTGCCGTGCCAACTGCTGTCCTTCACTGCGCACCCGTTCAGATCACTGGACGTGTCATCGGATTCCGCTTGGGTGACCCAATCGCCAGGATCGTGATAATCCGCATCCCGTCCATTGCCATCGTTGGCAACCGTCGTATTGGAGATGAAGTCGTAGCCGCCAACGATGTTTGCATTGAGATCGGCGTGACTCACGACGCCGGTGTCGATCACAGCGACCACGACGCCGGTGCCGGTGGAGACATCCCAGGCGGTCGGGAAATTTGCGCCGCCCGCCGGAACAGCACCGCCAAGGGCAACCGTCGGATCCTTGTAATGCCACTGCCCTTTCAGCGCACCCGTCGTTCCGAGATAGAGCGCATCGTTGGGCGCATACGTGGGCTGCATCCAATAGTCGGGCTGCGCGTACAACACGTTCGGGTCTGCAGCGATTCGCTGCGACGCCGCGAACGCCTCAACACGCGACATCCCCTTGGATAGCGCCAGCACGTGCGCACCGCCCGACATGGGCCGCTTGTAGACAAGCGCAACGCCTGCGCGCGCGGACAGCGCCGACATGCGAGCGGTCGTATTCACCGCACTCGCAGTTGCAAGCGTGTCATCGCGATAGCGAACGATCAGCTGCGTAATGGGTCGCTCGGACGCAGTGTTGACAGACTTCGTGGCGCCGCTGACTTTGCCGCCTTGTGCTAACGCCCCATTGCCCATGAACAACATCGACCACGCCGCTAGTGCAATTGCCGTTCCGGCTTTCACTGCGAATCGCATGAATGCACTCCAATCTCGATGACTGCTGCTGTTGAGAACTGCCCGCGCGCATGTCCACGCCAAAGCAGTTGAAGCTCGGCATTCTAGTTCTCTCGGATCATGCTCGACGATGCGTTACGTCACGCGCCCGTCACCAATGCGGCAAACGCTTTAGCGCTGAATCGTCATGCGTGCATCAGGCTCGACATACTCGATGCTCGCGTCATGACGCAAACGCGCCAGCGCGTCGTCGTAATCGCGCGCCGACACCGGCGCAATCCGGATGACATGTGCATCGCCCGACATCGCACGCACATAGGTGATCTTGGCACCCGCAACGCTCTCCAGACGCGCCAACACTTCGGGCGCATCCCCGCGCACGCTGGGGTCCTTGAATTTGAGGATGGACTGCACGCCGGCAATTGCGCCGACTGTGGGTGCAACACCGGCGGACTCGCGTGTTGGGGGCGCGGAAGCCGGAACCGGCTGCGCTGGCGAAATCGCCTGCCCCGCGCAGGCAGCTAGCACCCCGCCCGCGGTACCGAGGGCTGCAATGATGGTCAATGGACGCATGGCAAACCCTCGGCGTTGTGGTGGCAAATTACTTCGCGGACATCAAGGCAACCGTGGTGTCGAGCATGCGGTTGCTGAAGCCCCATTCGTTGTCGTACCAGCTCAGCACCTTCACGAGCGTGCCGTTCATGACGCGCGTCTGGGTCGAATCGAAGATCGACGAACGGGGATCATGATTGAAGTCGATCGAGACCAGCGGGTCGGTGTTGTAACCGAGGATGCCCTTGAGCTCGCCTTCGGACGCGGCCTTGAGGATGCCGTTGACTTCCTCGACCGTGGTCGCACGCGCGGCGGTGAAGGTCAGGTCGACGATCGAGACATTGATCGTCGGCACGCGCATCGCGAAGCCGTCGAGCTTGCCGTTGAGTTCGGGCAGCACCAGACCGACCGCGGCAGCGGCGCCGGTCTTGGTCGGGATCATCGACATCGTGGCCGAGCGCGCACGGCGCAGGTCTTCGTGATAGACGTCGGTCAGCACCTGGTCGTTGGTGTAGGCGTGGATGGTGGTCATCAGGCCGCCAATGACGCCGATCTTGTCTTGCAGCGGCTTGACCAGCGGCGCGAGGCAGTTGGTGGTGCAGCTCGCGTTCGAGATGACGGTGTGGGCGGCCTTGAGCACGCCTTGGTTCACGCCATAGACCACGGTCGCATCGACATCCTTGCCGCCGGGCGCGGAGATGATGACCTTCTTGGCGCCGCCCTTGAGGTGGGCACTCGCCTTTTCCTTGCTGGTGAAGAAGCCCGTGCATTCCATGACCACGTCGACGCCGAGTTCGCCCCAGGGCAGTTCAGCCGGGTTGCGGTTGGCGAGCACGCGGATCTTGTCGCCGTTGACGATCATGTAATCGCCTTCGACGCTGACGGTGCCGGGGAACTTGCCGTGCGCGGTGTCGTACTTGGTCAGGTGGGCGTTCGTCTTGGGATCGCCGAGGTCGTTGATCGCGACGATCTGGATGTCGTGCTTCTTACCGCCCTCGTAATGTGCGCGCAGAACGTTGCGGCCGATGCGGCCGTAGCCGTTGATGGCGACTTTGATGGTCATGCTGGTTCTCCTTGGTTTGAATCGTTTGGGTCCGCTTCCCGCGGGTTCGATGATTGCCGATCGATGAGGTCTCGATCGTGTTCTTAATCGGGTTTACGCACGCAACGCGATCGCATCCTTGACGGTGCGCGCTACGTTGTCGGCGGTGAAGCCGAAGTGCTTGAACAGCACGCCGGCCGGCGCGCTTTCGCCAAAGGTGTCGATGCCGACCACGGCGTCGACGCGGTACTTCCACCAGAAATCGGTGACGCCGGCTTCGACCGCGATGCGCGGCACGCCTTCGGGCAGCACGCTCGATTTGTATTCGGCGCTTTGCTTGTCGAACACCGTGGTCGCGGGCATCGAGACCACGCGCACCGGCACGCCTTCTTGCGCGAGCAGCTTTTGCGCTTCGAGCGCCAGCGCCACTTCCGAGCCGGTGCCGATGATCACGGCCTTGGGATTGACTGCATCGCTGAGCACATACGCGCCCTTGCGGATGCGTTCGATCGCGCCTTGCGGCTTGTTCAGGAACGGCAGGTTCTGGCGCGAGAACAACAAGCAGCTCGGCCCGTTCTTGCGCTCGATCGCGCACGCCCAGGCGATCGCGGTTTCGGTGGTGTCGGCCGGGCGCCAGACGTCCATGTTCGGGATCAGGCGCAGGCTCGCCACATGCTCGACCGATTGGTGGGTCGGGCCGTCTTCGCCGAGGCCGATCGAATCATGGGTGTAGACGAAGATGCTCGGCACTTTCATCAGCGCCGCCATGCGCAATGCGTTGCGCGCGTAATCGCTGAAGGTCAGGAAGGTGCCGCCGAAAGGCTTGTAGCCGCCGTGCAGCGCGACGCCGTTGATGATGGCGCTCATCGCGAATTCGCGCACGCCGTAATTGATGTGCTGGCCGGGCTGATGCGCGCGCACCGGTTTGCTGGTGCTCCAGTTGGTCAGGTTGGAACCCGTGAGGTCGGCGCTGCCGCCGAGGAATTCGGGCAATGCCTTGGCAAAGGCTTCGATCGCCATTTGCGAAGCCTTGCGGGTGGCCGGACCTTCTTTCTTGGTTTCGCATTCGGCAACGTAATCGGCCACGGCCTTGGCCCAGCCGGCGGGCAGATAGCCCTGGGTGCGGCGCAGGAATTCAGCCGCTTGCGCCGGATAGGCCGCGGCATATCGGCGCAGCAGGTCGTTCCATTGGTTCTCGGCGCCTTGGCCCGCAATGCGCGCATCGAAACCGCGATAGACCTCGGCCGGAATCTCGAACGGCGGGTGGTTCCAGCCCAGCGCTTCACGCGTCGCGGCGATTTCCTTGTCGCCGAGCGCAGCGCCGTGGACCTTGTCGGTCCCGGCCATGTTGGGCGAGCCATGGCCGATGCGGGTCTTGCAGCAGATGAGGGTGGGCTTGTCGCTGCGGCGGGCACGGGCGATGGCGGCGGCCACCGCGTCGATGTCGTGGCCGTCGACATGGCGGATCACGTTCCAGTGATAGGCCTCGAAACGCTTGGGCGTGTCGTCGGCGAACCAGCCTTCGACCTTGCCGTCGATCGAGATGCCGTTGTCGTCCCACAGCGCGATCAGCTTGTTGAGCTTGAGCGTGCCGGCCAGCGAGCAGGCCTCATGGCTGATGCCTTCCATCAGGCAGCCGTCGCCGAGAAAGACATAGGTGTGATGGTCGACCAGCTTGAAGTCCGGCTTGTTGAATTCGGATGCGAGCAACCACTCAGCCAGCGCCATGCCGACCGCGTTGGTGATGCCTTGGCCCAGCGGCCCGGTGGTGGTCTCGATGCCCGGGGTCACATGCACCTCGGGGTGGCCCGGGGTCTTGGAATGCATTTGCCGGAAATTGGCCAGTTCGGCCATCGGCAGGTCGTAGCCGCTCAGATGCAAGAGCGCGTAATGCAGCATCGAGCCATGGCCGTTGCTGACCACGAAGCGGTCGCGGTTGGCCCAGGCCGGATTGCCGGGGTTGTGGCGGTAGTGGCGAGTCCAGAGCGCGACCGCGATTTCCGCCATGCCCATGGGCATGCCCGGATGGCCGGAATTGGCCTTTTGCACCGCGTCCATCGCGAGGGCGCGAATGGCATTGGCCAGGGGGTTCTTGGGGGCGGAAATCGGGGAGGCGGCAGAGGTCATGTTCGGGACTCGAGGCTGTGCCAGCGTCCGCCTTGCGTGCACGGACACTGCGTCAGATGCGCACGGCAATGCGCCGAATGCGCCCTGCGGAAAAGCCCGGATTCTAACCGCTTCGGCTTGCGGCCCCCGGCCGATAGGCGCCTCCCGGCGGATCGGCTACATTCCCAGCCCATGTCGGTCGCTACTACCTCCCCTTTCGGCGCGCGCGTACAAGCCAATCGCCCGCGCTTCTTCGTCTCGGCCACCCTGGTGCCGGGTTTGACCATCGCCTTGCCGCGCGAAGTCGCTCACCATGTGCTGGTGCGGCGTTTGCCCAAGGAATCCGAGATCGCCTTGTTCAACGGCCACGGCGGCGAATTCGTCGCCGAGATCACCGAATTGGGCAAGTCCGACGCCATCGTCTTCATCCGCGATTTCATCGACCGTGAAGTCGAACTGCCCTATTCCGTGACCATCGCCCAGGCGATGTCGTCGAGCGAGAAGATGGACTGGACGGTCGAGAAATGCGTCGAGCTGGGCGCTTCGGCCATCGTGCCGCTGGACGCGGATCGCAGCGTGGTGCGCCTGGTGGGCGAGCGCGCGCACCGGCGCCAGGCGCATTGGGCCGCGATCGTGCGCGCGGCCAGCGAGCAATGCGGGCGCAACACCTTGGCGTCGCTCTACCCTCTGCAGCCTTTGCGCGATTTCGTCGCCAACCATCCGGCGCGGCTCAAGCTGCTCGCGTCGCCGCGGGCGCGCATGCACATGACCGAGGTCTTGCGCGGCCATCCGCAACCGGTCGAAGGACAGACCGTCACGGTGCTGATCGGCCCCGAGGCCGGTTTGTCGGACGGCGAAGAGGCCGCGGCGATCGATGCCGGGTTCACGCCGGTATCGCTCGGGCCGCGGGTGTTGCGCACCGAGACCGCAGCGCCGGCGGCGCTCGCGATGATCCAGGCGGTCTGGGGCAACGGCGGGGGCAACGGCACCGCAACCTGATCGGCTGCACGCCGATGGCGCGTCCGATCCCGCGACAAAGCGCATCATGGCGCCTCACATCACCCGACGGAGGACACCATGGGACTGCTCGATTCGCTCGCCGGCACGGCCGGCCAGATGCTCCAGAACGACAACGGCGGCAACAGCCCGTTGATCCAAGCGGTTCTCGGCATGCTCAACAACGGCGGCGCGCAAGGCGGGCTGCAAGGACTCGTCGAACAATTCAGTCAGGCCGGTCTGGGCAATCTGGTGCAAAGCTGGATCGGCACCGGCGCCAACCTGCCGATCTCGGCCGATCAACTCCAGCAAGCCTTGGGCAGTTCACAGATCGGCGCGCTGGCACAGCAGCTCGGCACTTCGCCGGGCGAGGTCTCGGGCCAGTTGGCGCAGGTGCTGCCGGGATTGATCGACAAGCTCACGCCGGATGGGCAATTGCCGCAAGGCGGCATCCAGGACGCACTCGGCGCCCTCGGCGGATTGTTCGGGCGCTGAACGCTCAGGCGAACGAATAGAACACGCGGAAAGGCACCCGCGTTTCCGCGTGGAATTCTGCCGCGTCGCGAAAGGTGTCGAGCAAGGCGTCGCGGGTCTCGGTGTCGAAGTCGTGCGTTGCCGGCAGATGCTCCAGCAGCACGACATACCCGTGATCTTCTGCGGGCATGAGGTCGGTCAGGCTGTCGTACAAGGCGTCGAGGTTGGCGCCGAACCATTCCGGAAATTCAAACGCGCGCGCGATCGCGTCGAGCACTTGCTGCTTGTTGCGGCACGCGGCCAGATCGACGCGCACGAAGTGCTCGCCCGCCGCCATCGCCGCGGCTTCGAGATCGACATGGGTATGTCCGTTGGTCGATTGCACGCTGTGCGGCGCGATGTGCCTGAGTTGGGTCATGCGGTCGGGCCTCGTGTCAGGGAGTGGTGGGCATGCCGTCGATGCGGCGAAAACTCGCGTAATGGTCGTCGGTGTAGTAGTACTCGCCCGAGCTGCGCACATCGCGCGCCGGCCCGCTGCCCGCGATGATGCGGCGCGCGCCGCGATCGCGCGAACCGGGCGTGGGCACGGTGTATTCGCGGTAGTAGCCGCGCGGCTGGCGCGGCAATGCGCCCTCGCGATTGCCGAACACGCTGCCGTCCTTGCGCGGATACGGAAACGGCCCGCCGCTGCGAATGAGCGCGAGCGTGTGCTGGGCCTGTACCGGCAGATCGGCCCAGGCGATGGTGGGCAGTGCGCCCGGCGCCTGACGCGCCGATGCAAGCCCCGATACCGCGAGCGCGAGCAAGACAATGCCCGCCCATCGCCAGACGGCATGACGTGACAGACCAAAGAGGAACTGGAGCACGGGGCCTCATTCGGGAAATGGGGTCGGCACGGGTGCGGCTTGCACCGGCGCCGCCACCCGGAAGAACTTCAGGACGTCGGCGCTGCGCGCGAGGGTATCGTTGAACCCGAGCTCCATCAACTCGCGGGTGAAGCTCGATTCGAACAATAGATAGCTGGCCAGCGCCGCGCCTTTGGCTTCGGTGGCGCCGACCACGCGCAGCAGGGCGCGTACCGGTCGCGGCAATGCGCTCACGTGCCGCGCCGCGATGGTGTCGATGCGCTGCGACGGCGCGATGACCAGCACTTCGATTTCGCGCAACCGCGATTGGTGGCGCGATTCGGGGGCGATCAGCCGCACGGTGTTGTTGATGCGTTCCAGGCGCTCGATGTCCATCGCCAGCGCATCCAGGAAGATCGACGACATCGCATGGCCGGCGATTTGCGCGAGCGAGGGATAGCTGGCGTCGCCGTTGGTCCCCGGCGGCGGCATGAAGCGGTTGGGCGCATTGAGCTGACCGGCGCCGACCACCAGGATGCGGCGCGCGCCCAGATGGATCGCGGGCGAGATCGGCGCGATCTGGCGCATGGAGCCATCGCCGAACCAGCCGCGATGGCCTTCGAGCGCCAGAGGCGTCGCCGGGAACAGGAAGGGGATGGCGCTCGACGCGAGCAGGTGGTCGACGGTGATGCGGTCGGCCACCGCGATGCGCTGGGTGCGCACCCAGGGCTCGACCAGCATGCGCGACTCGTAGAACGTGACATGGCGCCCGCTGCTGTAGTCGGATGCGGCGATCGCCAGCGCGCGCAAGCGGCCGCTGTCGAGTTCGCGCTCCAGGCGTTGAAAGTCGATCATGTGCGCGAGCAGATCAGCCAGCGGCGCGTTGTCGAACAAGGCGCTCGGGCGCACATGCTTCTTGCGCTTGCCGCGGTAGAACGCCCAGCCTGCGGTGAGCATGGTGAGCCAGCGCGCGCCGGTGCTGACCACGTCGATCGCTTCGGTGCGGTAGACCTGCTCGGCGCGCATGTCGAACCAAATGTCGGACAAGGCGTCGAGCGATTCGTCGAACACGTCGGCGCGGCACGCGAGCGCCATGGCATTGATGGCGCCGGCCGACGTGCCGCAGACCACCGAGAAGGGCAGACAGCCGGGCATGGCGCCCGCACGCGC
>CAYUYC010000113.1:0-10392 GCA_964448945.1 uncultured Burkholderiaceae bacterium | reverse complement strand
GTGTAAGCGTCCTGCGGCGCGCTGAAGATCTGCGCCACCGGCCCCTGCTCGCGCACGATGCCGTGGCGCATCACTACCACATGGTCGGCGATCTCGCCCACCACGCCGAGGTCGTGGCTGATGAACAGCACGCTCATGCGGTGCTTGTCCTGCAGCTTGGCGAGCAATTCGAGGATCTGGCGCTGCACCGTCACATCGAGCGCGGTGGTCGGTTCGTCGGCAATCAAGAGCTTGGGTTCGCACGCGATCGCCATCGCGATCATCACGCGCTGTTGCTGGCCGCCCGACAATTCATGCGGGTAGGCGTTGATGCGTTCGGTCGGATGCGGGATGCCGACTTCATTGAGCAGTTCGATCACCCGCGCCCGCGCAGCGCGCGCACTCAGGCCCAGGTGCAGACGCAAGACCTCGGCGATCTGGTCGCCCACGGTGAACACCGGGTTGAGCGAGGTCATCGGCTCCTGGAACACCACCGAGATGTCCTTGCCGCGGATCGCGCGCAAGGTCTCGATCGGCTCGGCGAGCAGATTGCGGCCGCCGAATTCGATGCGCGATTGCGCGCCGACGATCGCGTTGTCGGGCAACAGGCGCAACACCGCCATCGCGCTCACGCTCTTGCCCGAGCCCGATTCGCCGACCAGGGCGACGGTCGCGTTCTCGGGCACCTCGAAACTCACGCCGCGGACCGCCTCGGTCACGACGTTCTTGTCGATGCGGAACGACACCTGCAGGTCTTGCACGCTCAGCAGCATCGTCTCACCTCAGCTTGGGATCGAGCGCATCGCGCAGCGCATCGGTGAGCAGCGAGAACGCGGTGACGAACACCGCCATGAAGACGGTGGCCACTGCCAATTGCCACCATTTGCCGAGGATGAGATCGGCCTGCGCCTCGTTGAGCATGGTGCCCCACGACACCGAATCGACCGGCACGCCCAGGCCCAGGAAGGAAAGAATCACCTCGGCCTTGATGAACGAAACGATGTGCAGCGACAACTGCACCAGGATGACGTGGCTGACATTGGGCAGGATGTGCACGAACATGCGCGACGCATGCGATGCACCGATCGCCTGCGCGGCACGCACATAGTCGCGCGTGGAATGCTTGAGGTACTCGGCGCGCATCAGGCGATAGATGCCGGTCCAGCCGGTGAGCGCCAGGATGAGCACCACGGTGCCGATGCCGCGCCCGAGCACCGCCGCGAACGCGAAGATCAGCAAGATGCCCGGCACCGCGGTGAAGACGTTGTACAGCCATTCGAGCACATCGCCGACCTTGCCGCCCAGATAACCGGCCGCCGCACCGAGCACGGTGCCGATGAGAGTGGCGACCAAGGCCGCGGCCAGCCCGACGAAGATCGAGACTTGCGCCCCTTTGAGCGCCTTGGCGAGCACATCGCGGCCTTGGCGGTCGCCGCCCAGGGGCAGCGTGTTGCTCAAGGTCGGCGCTTCGGTTTGGTATTTGCGCGTCAGTTGTTCGACCTCGGCGGCCTTGGGCGCGAGCGGGTCGATGCTGCCGAGATCGAGCATCGGTCCGTGCGGGCGGGCGATCTGCGCCGATTCATCGGGCGTGGGGCCGAGCATGGTGGGCTGGGCATAGGCCACCGCCACGTCGCGCGACCAGTTCGACGCCAACAACCCGGTGGCCGTGGCCACCGCGATGGCGAGATAGATCAGCACCACGGCCAGCGACACCATGCCCACGCGGTCGCGCTTGAAGCGCAACCAGGCGGCACGCCAGACGCCGGCCGAGCGGGTCGGTGCCGCGCTGTTCGCAACGATCGCGCTCATTTGAGCACCACGCGCGGATCGACGACCTTGTACAGCAGATCGGTCATCAGGTTGATGAACATGGTGATCACCGCGAGGTAGACGGTCACGGCCTGGATCACCGGGTAATCGCTGCGATTGACCGCGGTGAGGATCTCGCGCCCGAGGCCGGGGATGGAGAAGAACACCTCGATCAGGAAGGAGCCGACAAAGATCCCGGGCAGCGTCACCGACACATTGGTGAGGATGGGAATCAAGGCGTTGCGCAGCACATGCTTGAGCATGACCGTGGATTCGCTCAAGCCCTTGGCGCGCGCGGTACGCACATAGTCCTGGCCGATCTCATCGAGGAAGAAGCTGCGGTACAGCCGGGTCTGGGGCGCCAGCCCGACGCCGACCGCGAGCAACACCGGCAAGGGCGCGTACAGCGTCAGATTGGTCCAGACGCTGTCACTCCAGCCTTGCACCGGAAACCAGGCGAAATGAAAGGCGAACAACCATTGCCCGATCAGCACATACACCAGGAATGAAATCGACATCGCCACCGTCGTGCCCACCATGATGGCGCGATCGGTCAGCGAGCCGCGCACATACGCGACCCCCAGCGCAAACGGCACCGCGAGCAGCACCTCGAGCAGCAAGATGGGCGTCATCACCGTGAGAGTCGCCGGCAGGCGCGTGGCGAACAGCGCCGACACCGCTTCTTGCGTGGCCCAGCTACGGCCCCAGTCGAAGGTGACGACCTGCTTGAGGTAGATGCCCAACTGCACCCACCAAGGCTGATCGAGACCGAGCTGCTGGCGGATCGCGGCAATCTGCGCCTCGGTCGCACCGAGCCCGCCGATGATTTCGGCCGGATCGCCGCCGAACAGCTTGAACAGCACGAAGATGAGCAACACGACTCCGATCAGGGTCGGAATCATTTGCCACAGACGGCGCAGCAGGTAGGCAAGCACGGGTGAATTGGTCCTGCTGTCGATGGCGGCGCGCGCGCCCGCGTTGGGGTGCACACCAAGCTGCCGGTTGAATCAAAGTGCGGCATTATGGCCCGCAAGCAGGCAAGGCATATTGCCGCAAACCCGCAGCGCTGAGGCCAGGCCGATGCGCCCCGTTCCGATGAAACCGAATTCGAGTCCAAGGTCGCGCATGCAGTCTTTCGTATTCAACGGCGTCCGATCCATCGCCGCAGTCGTGCTGGCCGTCGTGTCCACACTCGCATCGGCGCAAGCGCCTGCCCACAGTCCCAAGGTGTTGCGCTACGCCTTCGAGGTCTCCGAAACCGGATTCGATCCCGCGCAACTGAGCGATCTGTATTCGCGCACCGTCACCAACCACATGTTCGATGCGCCCTACCGCTTCGCCTATCTGGGCCCGTCCGGCAGCATCGAACCCAATACCGCGATCGCCCTGCCCGAGATCTCGCCCGACTTTCGCACCTACACCATCCGCCTGCGTCCCGGCATCTATTTCAACGACGATCCGGCGTTCAAGGGCGTCAAGCGCGAGCTGGTCGCGCAGGACTATGTGTATTCGTACAAGCGCATCGCCGATCCGCGCTGGAAGAGTCCTTTGTACGGCATGTTCGAGATCGCCGATCTAGTCGGCTACAACGCCTTGCACGACGAAGCGGTGAAGACCGGCAAATACGATTACGAACGCGAGATCGAAGGCTTGCGCGCGCTCGATCGCTACACCTTGCAGATCAAGCTCAACCGTCCCGATCCGCGGCTTTCGACCACGCTCGCCGACGGCTCCATCCTCGGCGCGGTCGCGCGCGAAGTCGTCGAGTACTACGGCGACAAGATCATGGAACACCCGGTCGGCACCGGGCCATTCATGCTGAGCGAATGGCGGCGTTCGTCGCGCATGGTGCTCACCCGCAATCCCAACTACCGCGAAGACATTTTCAACGTGACGCCCGACCCGAGCGATGCCGACGCGGTGCGCATCGCGGGCATCCTCAAAGGCAAGCGCCTGCCGCTCATCGACCGGGTCGAGATCGCGATCATCGAAGAAAGCCAGCCGCGCTGGCTCGCGTTCCTCAACGGCGAGCACGACCATCTGACCCGCATCAACCTCGAACTCGCGCCGGTCGCGTTGCCGGGCGGCAAGCCGTCGCCGACGCTGGTCAAGAAGCACATCACGGTCGAACGCGTGCCGTTCATCGATTACCGCCTGGCGATCTACAACATGGACGACCCGGTGATCGGCGGCTACACGCCCGAGAAGATCGCGCTGCGGCGTGCGCTCAACCTCGGCCTGGATACCGACGAGTTGATCAAGTCCATGTACAAGTACCAGGGCTTTCCGGCGCAAGGGCCGATCATGCCCAAGACCTACGGCTACGACCCGGACATGCGCTCCGAGATGGGCGAAACCGATCGCGCGCGCGCCAATGCCTTGCTCGACGCCTACGGCTATCTCGACCGCGATGGCGATGGCTGGCGCGAGCAGCCCGACGGCGCTGCGCTCGAGATCGAAGTCTCGACCCAGCCCGACCAGCGCTCGCGCCTGAGCGACGAGATCTGGAAGAAGTCGCTCGACGCGATGCACCTCAAGACCCGCTTCAAGGTGGCCAAATGGCCCGAACAGCTCAAGTTCGCGCGCAACGGGCAATACATGGCGTGGTGGCTGGGCAGTTCGGCCGCGGGGCCGGACAGCAGCGACTCGCTGCGCCGCGCCTATGGCCCTGCCACCGGAGGAGACAATCTGGCGCGCTTCAAGCTCGACGCCTACGACCGCCTGTTCCGCGAACAGGACTCCATGCCCGACGGCCCCGAGCGCATCGCCAAGATCCGCGAACTGCAGAAGATGCTGATCGCCTACGCGCCGATGAACTTCCTGCTGCACACCTACGCGATCGATTTTTCGTACCCGTGGGTCAAGAACTACCGGCGCTGGCCTTTCGTGCGCGATTGGTGGCGCTACGTCGACATCGACCAGGAAGAATTCGCTCGATACCAGCACTGACCGGGCGATCGCGGACGAGCGCCACAGCATCGGCGGCGCCTCAAGTAAAATCCGCGCCGTTCCAATGGAGACACACACATGGGCTTTCTCGCCGGCAAACGCATTCTGCTCACCGGACTACTCTCGAATCGCTCCATCGCCTACGGCGTCGCGCAAGCGGTCGTGCGCGAGGGCGGCTCGCTCGCGCTGACCTATGTCGGCGAACGGTTTCGCGATCGCATCGAAGGATTCGCGAAAGAGTTCAACACCGATCTGATGTTCGACTGCGACGTCTCGTCCGACGAACAGATCGACGCCACCTTCTCCGGCCTGGCCCAGCATTGGGATTCGCTCGACGGCATCGTGCATTCGATCGGCTTCGCGCCGCGCGAATCGATCTCGGGCGACTTCCTCGAAGGCTTGTCGCGCGAAGGTTTTCGCATCGCGCACGACATCTCGGCCTATTCCTTTCCGGCCATGACCAAGGCCGCCCTGCCCTTGCTGCTCAAGGCCGTCGAAAAAGGCGGCAGCCCCAGCGCCCTGACCCTGAGCTACCTGGGCTCGACGCGCGTGGTGCCGCACTACAACACCATGGGCCTGGCCAAGGCCTCGCTCGAAGCCAGCGTGCGCTACCTGGCCGATGCGCTCGGCCCGCGCGGCATCCGCGCCAATGCGGTGTCGGCCGGCGCGATCAAGACCCTGGCGGCCTCGGGCATCGCCGACTTCGGCAAGATGCTCAAGTTCAACGAACTCAATTCGCCCTTGCGCCGCAACGTCAGCATCGAGAACGTGGGCAATGCGGTCGCCTTCATGTTGTCCGATCTGGCGGCCGGCATCACCGGCGATGTGTTGTTCGTCGACGGCGGCATGCACGCCGTCGTGGGCGGCATGGCGACGATCGAGTGATTCAAGGCCCAGGGCGTCGGCCGCTGGCCGGCGCCCGGATGCCGCGCCTCAATCGTCGAGACGATCGGGCGCGCGCAATTGCCGGAAGGTCACGCTGATCAGACAGCCCGGCAGCTTCGGGTCACCGCCCGTATGCTGGGCCGCGCGCGGATTGGCGCGGATCCCCATCTCGGCTTCATGTTGTTGCGCGATCTCGCGCACGATCGCGAGGCCCAATCCCGAACCATCCTGTCCGGTGCCGAGCACGCGATAAAAGCGCTCGACCACCAGAGGCCGTTCGGACTCGGCGATGCCGGGGCCGGTGTCCTCGACCTCGACGGTGGCGAACTGGTGATACATGTCGGTGCTCACGCGCGCGGTCACCGCGCCGTCGACGGGCGTATAGCGCAAGGCGTTGTCGATCAGGTTCTTGAGCATCTCGGTCAACAGCAGCGCATTGCCGTGGATGAAGACGTTGTGCCCCGGTTCTTCGAAGCCGAGGTCGATGCGCTTGTCGTGCGCGGCATCGAAGAATCCGGTCACCGCCTCGCGCGCCAGGCTGCACAACTCGACCGGCGCGAGCGTGGCATTGCGCCCGGCCTGATTCTCGGCGCGCGCCAGCGCCAACAACTGGTTGATAAGGTGGGTCGCGCGCTCGGTGCTGGTCGCGATCTGGCGCAGGCTGCGCTTGATCTCGTCGGTGTTGTCCTCGCGCAGGGTCAGCTCGGCCTGGGTGCGCAGGCCCGCCAGCGGCGTCTTCATCTGATGCGCGGCATCGGCGATGAAACGCTTTTGCTGCCCGATCGATTGGCCCAAACGCGCAAGCAGATCGTTGAACGCGGACACCAGCGGCGCGACTTCTTCGGGCGCCTCGTGCTCGTCGATCGGGCTCAAGTCGTCGGGCTTGCGCTCACGCAGTTTCTGCTGAAGGTTCTTGAGCGGCTGGATGCCGCGCGACAGCCCGGCCCAGACCAGGATGACCGAGATCGGCAGGATCACGAACTGCGGCAGGATCACGCCCTTGATGATTTCGTTGGCGAGTTGCGAGCGCTTTTCGAGCGTCTCGGCCACCTGGATGAGCGCGGGCGTATAGCCGGTCTGGTCTTTGTATTTGCCCTCGAACTCGACGTAGAGATAGGCCACGCGCACATCGGCGCCGTGCATGACCTCGGTGCGATAGCGCACCGTGCCGACCGAACCGCCATCGGCCTCGGGCGGCAGCGGCAGTTCACGATCGCCCGCGAGAAAATCGCCGCGCACGCCCCAGACCTGGTAGTACACATGGTCGGCATCGTCGGCGCGCAAGAAATCGCGGGCCGAGATCGGCATGACGAAACCAATCCGTTCCGGCCCCTGGCTGATCTGCTGGGCCAGCACCCGCGCCGAGGCTTCGAGCGCGCGGTCGAACGGCGCATCGGCGATCGATTGCGCCACCAGGTAGGTCGCCGCGATCGACATCGGCCAGATCAGCAGCAAAGGCGCCAGCATCCAGTCGAGAATCTCGCCGAACAAGGAGCGCTGCGCGCTGGCCCGTTCGTCGGGGTGGCGCAGCAGATCGGCGATGGATTTCGGCGGTGGTGCCGGGCGCAGTTCCGGTTCGGTCATCCTGCCTGCCGGTGCGTCGAAGCGTTGCCGTCGCCCTCGGGCTCGACCCATTTTTCGAGGCAATAGCCCAGGCCGCGCACGGTGGCGATGCGGATGCCGCTGGTCTCGATCTTCTTGCGCAGGCGATGCACATAGACCTCGATCGCGTTGTTCGAGACTTCTTCGCCCCATTCGCACAAATGGTCGACGAGCTGGTCCTTCGACACCAGCCGCCCGGTGCGCTGCAAGAGGATTTCCAAGAGACCGATCTCGCGTGCCGACAAGTCGAGCATGTGCTCCTCGATATAGGCCACGCGGCCGACCTTGTCGAAGCTCAGCGGCCCGTGCTTGATCATGGTCGGGCCGCCGCCCGAACCACGGCGCGTGAGCGCGCGCACCCGTGCTTCGAGCTCGGCCAGCGCGAAGGGCTTGGCCATGTAATCGTCGGCGCCCAGATCGAGCCCGCGCACCCGGTCGTCGATCGACTCGGCCGCGGTGAGGATGAGCACCGGCAAATGCGAATTGCGCGCGCGCAGGCGGCGCAGCACCTCGAGCCCCGGCAGCTTGGGCAGGCCGAGGTCGAGGATGAGCAGATCGAAGTTCTGGGTCAGCAGCGCCGAATCGGCGTCGAGCCCGTTGGTGACCACATCGACCGCGAAGCCGGTCTGGCGCAGCGAGCGCTGCAAACCGTCGGCCAACACACTGTCGTCTTCGGCGATGAGGATGCGCATGCTCGATGCCTCCGGTCGGTTCGTCTATCGGGTCTGCTGCCCGTCCTATTGTGCAGTGTGCGCCGCGCGCACCGCATTGATCGCGTCGCGCGTTGCTTTGGCAGCAGCGCCGGCAGCGGCGGCGAAATCGGGTCCCGCGCCCGCATACAGGATGGCGCGCGAGCTGTTGATCATCATGCCGGTGCCGTCGGTCGTGCTGCCGGCGCGCACCGTGGCCTCGACATCGCCGCCTTGCGCGCCGATGCCGGGCACCAGCAGGGGCATGTCGCCGACGATGGCGCGCACTTGCGCGAGTTCAGCCGGAAAGGTCGCGCCGACCACCAAGGCGCAATTACCATTGCCGTTCCAGCGCTCGGCCACCAGATGCGCGACCTGCTGGTACAAGGGCATGCGCCGGCCGCCGACCTCGACCTCGAGAAACTGCAAATCCGATCCGCCCGGGTTGGACGTGCGGCACAAGACGATGACGCCGCGATCGGCGTATTGGGTGTAAGGCGTGACCGAGTCCATGCCCATGTAGGGGTTCACCGTCACCGCGTGCGCGCGGTAGCGCTCGAAGGCTTCGCGCGCATAGAACTCGGCGGTGCTGCCGATGTCGCCGCGCTTGGCATCGAGGATGACCGGAATACCCGGGTGCGCGTTGCGGATGTAATCGATGACTTCTTCGAGCACGTCTTCGCGGCCTTGGCCCGCGAAGTAGGCGATCTGCGGTTTGAAGGCGCAGACGTAAGGCGCAGTCGCATCGACGATCTCGGTGCAGAACTTGAACAGCGCATCGGCGCGCGGCAGATGCGCGGGCAAGCGCGCCGGATCGGGGTCGAGCCCTACGCACAACAGGCTGTTCACATTGCGCCAGCGTGCGCGCACGGCATCGACGAATTTCATGCGGGGTCCTCGGCAAGGCGGGTCGGGCGGGCGCGATTCTACGCTGGGCCCGAACCGATCCGATGCGCGCCTACAATGCGCGCTTTGCGCCGGCCGTTCATGAGCACCACCACACCTTCCACGCCCGCCACCGGCGCCAGCCACTGGTCGACGCGCAACCTCATCCTGCTGGGCTTGCTCACCTTGTTCTGGGGCATCAACTGGCCGGTGATGAAGTTTGGCGTGCACAGCCTGCCGCCCTTGTTCTTTCGGGCCCTGGGCATGCTGGGCGGCCTGGCCAGCCTGTACGTCTATGCGCGCTGGCGCGGCATTGCGCTGGCGATCGACCGGCCGATGGCCAAACGCATCGCCGTCCTCGCGATCCCGAACATGGTGATCTGGCATTTGTTCGCCATCTACGCGATCGCCTCTTTGAGTTCGGGCCGCGCGGCCATCCTCGGCTACACCATGCCGGTGTTTGCGATGCTGGCCGCCTGGGGCCTCAACGGCGAACGCCCGCATTGGCGGCAATGGCTGGGCGTGGCTGCGGCCGCCGCGGCCACCGCGCTTTTGCTGTCGAGCGAGTTCGGCAAGATCGCCGGAGCGCCGCTGGGCACGCTCGTCATGCTGATCGCCGCGGCCAGTTGGGGCGTGGGCACCGCGATGCTCAAGCGCACCCACCTCGAGATCGACACCCTCGTGCTCACCTTCTGGATGCTGGCGGTCGCCACGGTGGCGGTGATCATCGGCGCCGTCGTCATCGAGCTGCCGCACTGGCGCATGCCCAACACGGGCGAATGGGCGGCGATCGTCTACAACGCGATCATCGTCTTCGGGTTCTGCCATGTGGTCTGGTTCTCGATCGCGCGCGCCTTGCCGCCGGTGGCCAGCAGCCTGTCGTTGATGCTGATCCCGGTGCTCGGCGTGTTCTCGGGCGCGGTCGCGCTCGGCGAACATCCGTTCTGGCAGGACTACGCCGCGATCGTGCTGGTGCTGATCGCCCTCACCTCGGTGCTCAACCTGCGCCGGCCGGCGCCGGAACCGCAGGAATGAAGCGCGCATGAACGCAACCGCGCTCGCGCTCGTGATCTGCGCGGCGCTGCTGCATGCGTCGTGGAATCTGCTCGCCAAAAAGGCCGCAGGCGGCGCGGCCTTCGTGTGGCTGTACAGCGCGGCCAATGTCGTGCTCTACGCGCCCGTGGTGCTGGTCATGGTCTGGCTGACCCGCCCGGTCTGGGGCTGGCGCGAAGCCGGCTTCGTGCTGCTCTCATCGCTCCTGCACATCGGGTATTCGCTCAGCCTGCAGCGCGGCTATCAGCGCGCCGATCTGTCCATCGTCTATCCGGTCGCGCGCGGCACCGGCCCTTTGTTCTCCACGCTCGGCGCGGTGCTGCTGCTGGGCGAGCGCCCGGGCCTGTTGGCGCTGGCCGGCGCTTGCGCGGTCGTCGGCGGCGTCTTCGTCATCGCGGGCGGTCTGGCCTTGCTGCGCCAGCGCGATGCGGGTTTTGTCCTGCTGGGCTTCGCGCATCGCCGCGCCCACGGCGGTGAGGATCGAGGTCATGGCGCCGGTGATATTATCGAATTCCGCGCGGATGGCGTCGTCGGCGGATTC
>CAYUYC010000112.1:0-10420 GCA_964448945.1 uncultured Burkholderiaceae bacterium | reverse complement strand
GCGCCGGTGGAGTTTCCGGATACCGAGCCGTTGCCTTCGTTGCCGGGCACAAGCACCTTGCCCGCTGCGGAGGATCTTGCGGTCCAGATGATTGCGCGACAGGCCGCCGCGCAGGCCTTGGCCAGCATCGATCCGCCTGCGGCCTATGCCCAACCGGTCGGCGCGTTGAATGCGCTGCAACGCGCTCAGTTCCAGCAGCCGACGGTGTTCGGCAAGGCGATGCAGGTCGAGCCCATCGTCGGCGACGACGGTGCGGAACTCGGATCCAATTACATGGACCCGATGTCGCCGGTCGACGTTGCGCTGCGTACGCCGCTGCGCTTCGTCAACGTCATCCGCAGCATCGCGGATTCCGGGATCGGCAAGCAGGCGAGCCAGGTCGATTCGATGGTCATCGAACTGGTCGCGCGCCTGTTCGATTTCGTGTTCGAAGACGACAACCTGCCCGATGCGATCAAGGTCTTGTTGTCGCGCTTGCAGATCCCGGTCCTCAAGGCCGCGATGCTCGATACCGAGTTCTTCGAGCGCGAGAACCACCCGGCACGGCGGCTGGTCAACGGTCTGGCCAATGCCGGCCTGGGCTGGGAAGAGCAAGACGGCCGCGAAGATCCGCTGTTCCAGCTGATCGAGCGCACCGTGCAGCGCGTGCTCGAAGAGTTCGAAGAAGATCTTTCGATGTTCGACCGACTTTCGGATGATGTCGACAGCTTCGTTCATCGCATCGAGTCCGAAAGCACGGCAGCCGCGGCGTCGGAAGTCGTTCCGGTTCGCGACGAGGCGATCCTCGAAGAAGAGCGCCAGCTTGCGATGCGCAATGCGCGGCGCGCCGTCGAAGAGCGGCTGCGCGAAGCGCGCACCTTGCCCTTCGTCGCGTACTTCCTGCGCAATGCCTGGGCCGAGTACATCGGCGATCTGCTCGCCGTCGACGACGAAGACGAAGTTCCGCTGCGCAATGCACTCGATACCGCGGACGATCTGATCTGGTCGGTCGAACCCAAGCCGGCCCCCGACGATCGGCGCAAGCTGCTGATCAAGATCCCGTATCTCGAACAACAACTGCGCAGCGGCATGACGCGCGTATCGATGACGGCCGACGAAGTGTCGGACTTCATGCGCACGCTCGACGACCGTTGGGCCGGCGCCGTGATCGGCGAGCCGATCGACGTCGTCGAAGAAGTCCCCGAAGCGCAACCCGAAGAAGAGCCCGACGACTTCCTCCAGCAGATCTACGATCTGCGCCCCGGCGCGATCCTCGAAATGACCAAGGACGACGGCGCGCGGGTCTGCTACAAGCTCGGCTGGATCAGCCAGGGCAAGTCGCGCTATCTGCTGACCAATCGCCTCAACAGCGCGCCGCTCATCGTGACTGCCGAGCATCTCGCCGGTCGCCTCGACAACGGCAAGATGCGCATCATCGATCACGGTCCCCTGATGGACCGCGCGATGAACAGCATCCTCACCGCGCTCGAAGAAGTCCGCTATCCAGACGCGCAAGCCGTGCTCTGACGCACGGCCTGCAGCTTCGCTCCTGCGGCATGGGCGCCTATGCGTCGATCACGCGTTCGATGATCAAGCGCGCGCTGACCTCGCCGTTGTAATCATTGAGGGCGAGCCGAAACGCCAGGGGGCAACGCGCGGGCAGTGGCTTGGTGTAGTTGAATGCCATTGCTTCGATCCGACGGCCGTCCTTGAGCAAGGTGGCGCGCACATGCTTGTCGCGCAGCACGCGTTGCCCCACCACCTCCCAGGTATCGAAGAACACCGGCGGCGCAAAGGCCTGGCCCCAGATCTCGGCATCGAGCAACTGCGCGATCTGCGGCTGGATGTAGCCGACCTCGAGCGGTCCATCGACATCGAGCACGCGCTCGAGCGCATCGTCGGTCAAGCCCGCGCAGGCGACTTCCTCGAACAGACGTTCGAACTCGGCGAGATCGTCGGCGCGGATGGTGAGGCCGGCCGCCATGGCATGCCCGCCAAAGCGCAGCACCAGCGCCGGCGCGCGCTTGGTGACCAGATCGATCGCATCGCGCAGATGAAAACCCGGGATCGACCGCCCCGATCCGCTGAGCAGACCTTCACTGGTGGGCGCGAATACGATCGTCGGGCGGTGGTGTGCTTCTCGTAATCGGGACGCCACCAGGCCGGTGACGCCGGCGTGAAAGCCGGGATCGAAAGCGACGATGGACTTGTGGTTGGCCGCGTCGTAGGCATCGAGCACGATCTGCGCCGCGCGCTCGTTCATGTCGTCTTGCACGCTGCGCCGTTCGGCATTGATGCGGTCGAGTTGCTCGGCCAGGAAGAACGCGCGGGTCGGATCGTCTGCGAGCAGGCATTCGATGCCCAGACGCATGTCGGCCAGCCGGCCCGCCGCATTCACGCGCGGGGCCAGCGCATAGCCCAGGTCGTTGGTCGTGAGCGTGCGCGGTTCACGGCCGGCCACACGCGCCAGCGCGATCAGGCCCGCCGAAGTCTGCCCGGCGCGGATGCGCGCAAGACCCAAACGCACCAGCAGGCGATTGTTGGCGTCGAGCCGTACCAGATCGGCCACGGTGCCCAGCGCGACCAGATCGAGCAGGGTGTCCAGACGCGGTTGAGGCGTTTGCGCATAACGGCCGCGGCGGCGCAGTTCGGCGCGCGTGGCCAGCAGCACATAGAACATCACGCCGACGCCGGCGAGGTCTTTCGATGCAAAGCGGCAGCCCGGCTGGTTGGGATTGACGATGGCTTGCGCCATCGGCAATTGCGCGCCGGGCAAATGATGGTCGGTCACCACCACATCGATGCCCGCGGCGCGCGCATGCGCGACCCCGTCGATGCTCGCGATGCCGTTGTCGACCGTCACCAGCAGATCGGGCGCGAGCGGCACGGCGAGATCGACCACCGCGGGTGTGAGGCCGTAGCCGGTCGTGAAACGGTTGGGGACGAGGTAGTCGACCGTCGCACCGAGCGCACGCAGACCGCGCACGCCGGTCGCGCAGGCGGTGGCGCCGTCGCAGTCGTAATCCGCCACGATGACGATGCGTTGCCGACGATCGATGGCATCGGCGATGCGGTTGGCGGCGACGTCGATGTCGAGCAATCCGTCGGGCGCCAGCAGCGCGCCCGCGTCCTCGGCCGGCGGACGATCGGTGCCGCGCGCGGCCAGCAAGCGCGCCAGCAGCGGATGCACACCGGCGTCGGCGAGACTGCGCTCGGCGTCGGGGCGGCGCACGCGCGCACGGATGCGGGTGGGAACGTTCATGTACCCAGCGCCTCGGCCAGCGTCTTGCGCTGCCAGAACTTCCAGCGCCGGCCTGGCGACGTGCGCAGCGTCTGCCATGCGGTCTCGGAGCACAGCGTGAGCGTGAGCGGGGTGCGCCGCGCCGCGAGCGGCACGAACCAATCGCGATCGAGCGCGAGCAGGGCTTGGCGCCAGGCCTCCCAGTCTTCGCGCACCGCGCTTTCGGAAAGTTCGTCGAGCACGATCAAGGCTCGCGCATCGGCATCGCGCGCCACCACCGGCGTTTGCGCCAGGCGCGCAAGCCCGTTCAGCGTGGCCTGATCGGCGCGTGGCGCAAGCGCAGGGATGTCGCGCGGAGCGGCGATGGGGGTACCCATGCGCCCGCCGCCGTACAGCCAGATGCCATTGACTGCGGGATCGCCGCGCGCCTCGCGCGCCTGATTGACCGGATGCTCGTGCCAGAGCATTTGCAGCTCGTTGTGCAATCGCCGCCAGCGCCGCGCGGGCGCGGGATCGGCGTCGGGCGCAGTGGTCGGCAGCCAGACGTCGATGTTGCGGCCCAAGCCGCGTGCAGGCTCCGCGCAGCACAGGCCGGCGAGTTGCGGATCGTGCAGATACCAGCGGGCGTCGCGTCCGATCACGTATTCGACGCCGGACTCGACGAGGATCGGTCGCGCGGTCTCGAGCAAGGCCAGCGCTTCGTCGCCGGGCAAGGCAAGGCGATCGGCACCCAGTTGGACATGGTCGCGCGCCAGTGCGTAGTGGCATAGCAAGGCCACCTGCCAATCGCGTCCGTCGTCGGCCAGCCCGTCGGCGGCGCGCAGCACCGGGGCGAGCGTCGCGTGTTCGGTGCGGGATTCGAGGCCGAAGGCGCGCAGCAGCCAGCGTGTGGCCGGCATGCTGCGCTGGAACTCCGGCACTTGCCCTTCGCGGTCGATCGGGTCGGCGTCGCGCAGCACGGCGGTGAGTCCGGGCAGATCGAGATCGGCCAGCACGCTGCGCACATGCGCGCGCGGCAACAACAAATCGGGGATCAGCAGATGCATGCAGGCGGTTCGCAAGGAGGTTCGCGCAAGTATGGCAAACTCCGCCGCTCTTTCACGGCGAACACGTGGCTTTCTTCTCTTCCTTCGAGTGGTTGATCGGGCTGCGCTATACGCGTGCCAAGCGCAGCGCGCGGCGCAACCGCTTCATCTCGTTCATTTCCGGCATTTCGATGGCCGGCATCGCCCTGGGCGTGGCCGCGCTCATCATCGTCTTGTCGGTGATGAACGGCTTCCAGAAAGAGGTGCGCGACCGGATGCTGTCGGTGCTCGCGCACATCGAGGTCTTCGACTACAACGGTGCGATGCAGGACTGGCAGCGCGTCGCCGCCGAGACCAAGCGTTCATCGCATGTGCTGGCCGCCGCCCCCTACGTCTCGGGCCAGGCCATGCTGGCGCGCGGCGACGAATTCCGCGGCGTGCTGGTGCGCGGCATCGATCCGAAGCTCGAAGAAGGCGTGGACGAACTCGGACGGCAAATGCTGGCCGGCACCACGGGCGCGCTGGTGCCGGGCGAATTCAACATGGTGCTTGGCCGCAGCCTGGCCGGCAGCCTGGGCTTGCGCATCGGCGACCGCATCGCCCTGGTGGTGCCGCAAGGCAGCGTCACGCCGGCGGGCGTCGTGCCGCGGCTGCGCCAGTTCACGGTGGTCGGCATCTTCGAATCGGGTCATTACGAATACGACTCGACGCTGGTGTTCGTGAACATCGACGATGCGGCCAAGGTGTTTCGCGTCGAAGGCGTGACCGGCGTGCGGCTCAAGGTCGACGACATGCAGTCCGCGCCGCAGATCGCGCAGCAGCTCACGACCATCCTCGAGGGCAATCTGTTGATCCGCGATTGGTCGCAGCAGAACCAGACCTGGTTCGCGGCGGTCAAGACCGAGAAGCGGATGATGTTCATCATCCTCACGCTCATCATCGCGGTCGCGGCCTTCAATCTGGTCAGCACCCTGGTCATGACCGTGACCGACAAGCAAAGCGACATCGCCATCCTGCGCACGCTCGGCGCATCGCCCGGATCGATCATGAAGATCTTCGTGGTCCAGGGCGCGCTCGTGGGCCTGATCGGTACCGCGCTCGGCGTGGGCTTCGGCGTGCTGATCGCGTTCAACATCGATGTGATCGTGCCCGCGATCGAGCATTTGTTCGGCGTGAAATTCCTGCCCAAGGAGATCTACGTCATCACCAGTCTGCCCAGCGATCCGCGCTGGTCGGACATCGGCACGATCGGCCTGGTGTCGGTGGTGCTGAGTCTGGTCGCCACGCTGTATCCGAGCTGGAGCGCATCGCGCGTCAAGCCCGCGGAGGCCTTGCGGTATGAATGACGTGAACGCGGTCATCGCGGCGAGAGGCGTCACGCGCACCTTCGGGCAAGGCCCGCAGGCGGTCCATGTGCTGCGCGGCATCGATCTCACCATCGAACGCGGCCAGCGTCTGGCCATCGTCGGCGCCAGCGGTTCGGGCAAGAGCACGCTCTTGCATGTGCTCGGCGGCCTCGACCGCCCGACCGCCGGCGAAGTGCGGCTGCTGGGCCAGCCGTTCTCGGCCATGAACGAGGTCGAGCAAGGACAGGCGCGCAACGCGTCGCTGGGCTTCGTCTATCAATTTCATCATCTGCTGCCCGAGTTCAGTGCGCTCGACAATGTCGCGATGCCGCTCATGATCCGGCGCATGCCGCGCGAACAGGCGCGTCAGCAAGCCGCGCAGATGCTGGGCGCGGTCGGACTCGCGCATCGCATGTCGCATGTGCCGGGCGAACTCTCGGGCGGCGAGCGGCAGCGCGCCGCGATCGCGCGCGCCCTGGTCACCCGTCCGGCCTGCGTGCTGGCCGACGAACCGACCGGCAACCTCGACGGCAGCACCGCCCATGCGGTGTTCGACGTCATGCTCGGACTCAATGCCGAACTCGGCACCTCCATCGTCATCGTGACCCACGACATGCAACTCGCCACGCGCCTCGATGCGGTGGCGACCATGCGCGACGGCGTCATCGACGCGCGCTGAGCTTTCCCCCGCTGATCGTCCCGTCTTCTTGGCCGCGCCGGCCCTGTCGAGCGCGGGCGGGCTCGCCTACAATCGGTCGATGCTGATCGACACCCATTGCCATCTCGATGCAGCCGAGTTCGATGCGGACCGCGCCGATGTCGCGGCGCAAGCGCGCGCGGCAGGGGTCGGCTGCATCGTCATCCCGGCCGTCGCGCGCGCCAACTTCACCACCGTGCGCGCGCTGGCACAGGCCACGCCCGGCGCGGTCTATGCGCTGGGCATCCATCCGATGTACGTCGCCCATGCCGACGATGCCGATCTCGATGCATTGCGCCACGCGGTGCGCGACGCGATGGCCGACCCTGCCTTCGTCGCGATCGGCGAAATCGGGCTGGACTTCTTCGACCCCGCGGCGATTGCGGTCACGCCACGGCAAGAGCATTTCTATCGATCGCAGCTCGAGATTGCCGCCGAGTTCGGTCTGCCCGTGCTCTTGCACGTGCGTCGCTCGCAAGACGCATTGCTCAAGCATTTGCGCCGCGTGCGCGTGGCGGGCGGTTGCGCGCATGCGTTCAACGGCAGCTTCGAGCAGGCGCAGGCCTTCGTCGATCTCGGCTTCAAGCTCGGCCTGGGCGGTGCGATGACCTTTGAACGCGCGTTGCAGATCCGCCGTCTGGCGGTGCAAATGCCGCTCGATGCGCTGGTGCTCGAAACCGACGCGCCGGACATCGCGCCGGCGTGGATCCGCGGTGAGCGCAATGCGCCCGCGCATCTCGCGCGCATCGCCCAGGTGTTGGCGCAATTGCGCGGCATCGATGCGCACGCGCTGGCCAATGCCACCGCGCTCAACGCCTGCGTGGCGATGCCGCGCCTGGGCGATCTGATCGGCGACTGCATCACGCCATGACGCGCTGGCTCGCGGTGGCGTTCGCGGGCGGGGTGTGGCTGTTGCAGCAGCAGGCGCGGCTGTGGACCGAACCCGATGTGCCGGCATGGCCCGGTGCCGGGTTCACGACGCTGGCGGCATGGGGCTGCGCGGGGGCGGCATGCGCGCTGGCCATCGCGGCAGCCTGGCGTGGACGCGCCCGGGTGCGCGGCACTGCACTTGTCGCACTGGCCTTGATGCTCGGTTTCGGCTGGGCCCATCTGCGCGCGCAATCGCGCCTGGCCGATGCCTTGCCCATCGCATGGGAAGGACGCGACGTCGTCGTGACTGGCGTGGTGCGCGGCCTGCCGTTCGAAGTTGCGGGCATCAGCGCTGGCGGAACGCGCTTCGTCTTCGAGGTGGAACGGGTCGAAACCCCGGGCGCCATCGTGCCGCGCCGCATGTCCTTGACGTGGTACGCGTCGAGCGCGGACGGCGCCGTCCCGGTGCTCACCCCCGGCGAGCGCTGGCGCTGGGTATTGCGCTTGCGCCGCCCGCATGGCGGTGCCAATCCGTACGGGTTCGATGTCGAGCGCTGGCTGCTCGAACAGGATCTGCGCGCCACCGGTACCGTGCGCGCCCAGGCGCAGCCGCCGCAGCGGCTCGATGCGTCGGTGATGTCGCCGATGATCGGGATCGATCGCGCGCGCGATGCGATTGCGCGCCACATCCGCACCGCGCTGGCCGGCGCGCCGTATGCCGGCGTCATCGTGGCGCTGGTGGTCGGCGAGCAGCGCGGCATCGCCAGCGACGATTGGGTCTTGTTCAATCGCACCGGCATCGGCCATCTGCTCAGCATCTCGGGCCTGCACATCACGATGCTCGCGGCGCTCGGGTCGGCCGGCATGGCCTGGGCATGGCGCCGCGCCGCGGCGCGCGGGCGTCGCTGGGCGCAACGCTGGACGCGCGCGCAAGCCGCGGCGGCGGCCGGCTTGTTCACCGCGGCGGGGTACACCTTGCTGGCCGGGTTTGCGGTGCCGGCGCAGCGCACCTTGTGGATGCTCGCAGTGGTGGCACTCGCCTTGTTTGCCCAGCGCAGGTTCCGGCCTTCGTATGTGCTGGCGGCCGCCTTGGCGATCGTGGTGGCGCTCGATCCATGGGCGGTCGACGCGCCGGGGTTCTGGTTGTCGTTCGGCGCGGTCGCGGCCTTGATGTACGCCGCGCTCGGGGCGACCGAGCACGCGCGCGAGGCCGGGCCGCGTCGCCGGGCGTGGTGGGCGGCATTGCGCTCGGCCACGCGCGCGCAGATCGCGGTCACGGTCGCGCTGGTTCCCTTGACCATGCTGTTCTTTCAGCAGGTTTCGCTTATCAGCCCGCTCGCCAACGCGATCGCGATTCCGGTCGTCAGCCTGGTCGTCACGCCCTTGGCCTTGCTGGGTGGTCTGACCAGCGTGGTCATGGGACTGGATTGGCCTTTGCGTCTTGCGCACACCGTCTTTGCCTGGCTCGCGCGGCCTTTGCAGGCCATGGGCGCATGGCCGATCGCCAGTCTCGAATGGCCGGTACCGACCACCGCGGCGGTGGCGCTCGCGCTGCTGGGGCTGGCGTGGCTGGCCGCGCCGCGCGGCGTGCCCGGGCGCATCGGCGGCATGGCGCTCTTGCTGCCCTTGCTGTTGACCGAACATGCGCTGCCGGCCGAGCGGACGTTTCGGGCCACGGTGTTCGATGTCGGGCAGGGCATGGCGGTGCTGATCGAGACCGCACGGCATCGCATCCTGTACGACGCGGGCCCGCGCTATACCGAGGACGCCGATGCCGCCAACCGCGTGGTGCTGCCGCATTTGCGCGCGGTGGGGGCGACCGAGCTCGACGCCGTGGTCCTGTCGCACCGCGATCTCGATCATGCGGGCGGCCTGCAATCGCTCCTGGCCGAACGGGCCGTCGCGCAGGTCGTTTCGCCCCTGGACCCGGGCGATGCCTTGTTGACGGGGGCGCGGTCCACCGGGCGGTGCAGTGCCGGGTTGCGCTGGGATTGGGACGGCGTGCGCTTCGAGGTGCTGCATCCGCAAGCCGATGCGCTGCCGGCGCGCGAGCATTCCAACGCCGGCAGTTGCGTGTTGCGGGTGGCGGCGGGCGAGCGCGCCCTGATGCTCGCCGGCGATATCGAGGCCGCGCAAGAGGCCGATCTGATCGCGCGCTACGGCGGCGGATTGCGCGCCGACGCGCTGCTGGTGCCGCATCATGGCAGTGCGTCGTCGTCGAGCGCGGGCTTCATTGCGGCAGTGCAGCCGCGCCTGGCGGTATTGCAGGTCGGCTATCGCAACCGCTTCGGACACCCGCGGGTCGAAGTGCTCGAACGCTATGCGAAGCAGGGCGCGCAAATCGCCCGGACCGATCGCGACGGCGCGATCATGCTGGAAGTAGCGCCCACCGGCCTGGCCTGGACCGCGTGGCGGGCCGAGCGCCCGCGGTATTGGCAAGACCCGCGCTGAGGCCCGATGCGCGCGGACGTCAGCGCCTTGTCATTGCGTGGCACGAAACTTGTTAGCCAGGAATCAGCGAGATCGACGGAAAGAGAGTCTTCATGCCCGCAGCGTTCTATGACGAGATGGTCGACCCGGCGAACGGCGTACGACCGCACTACCAACTGTTCGACGGTTGGCTCAAGTCCCAATCCGCCGAGATGCTTGCGGCCAAGCGCGCGGAATCCGATCTGACCTTTCGCCGCGTGGGCATCACCTTCGCCGTGTATGGCGACGATGCGGGCACCGAGCGCCTGATTCCTTTCGACATCATCCCCCGCATCATTCCGGCCAAGGAATGGCGCACGCTCGAAGCGGGGCTGCGTCAGCGCGTCAAGGCGCTGAACATGTTCTGCCACGACATCTATCACGACCAGAACATCGTCAAGGCGGGCGTGGTACCGGCCGATCAGATCTTCCGCAACGCGCAGTACCGGCCCGAGATGCAGGGCATCGACGTGCCCCAGCAGATCTATTCGCACATCGCGGGCATCGACGTCGTGCGCGCGGGCCAGGGCGAGTTCTATGTGCTCGAAGACAATCTGCGCGTGCCCTCGGGCGTGAGCTACATGCTCGAAGACCGCAAGATGATGATGCGGCTCTTTCCGGAGTTGTTTGCGCAATACCGGGTCGCGCCGGTCGCGCATTACCCCGACATGTTGCTCGAAAACCTGCGCGGGGTCGCGCCGCAAGGCATTGCCGACCCGACCGTCGTGGTCATGACGCCGGGCATGTACAACTCGGCCTATTTCGAGCACGCCTTCCTGGCCCAGCAGATGGG
>CAYUYC010000111.1:0-10485 GCA_964448945.1 uncultured Burkholderiaceae bacterium | reverse complement strand
GGCCAAGATCGCCCTGCTCGGCTTCAATGCCGCAGTGAGCTCGGGTGAGAAGGACGGCGCGACCATCTATCGCGTGCGCATCGGCCCGATCGACAAACTCGACGATGCCAACAAGGCGCGTCAGACCTTGGCCCAGGCCGGTGTCGACGCTTCGGTGATGACGGTCAAATGAGCGCACACCGCGGGCGCATGTTGCACGCTGCAACACGCGTGGTGTGAACCTTTCGGCCGGTCGGCCGTTCCACGCTTGGTATGCTGGGTCATCGACGCGGCGGTCGCCGCAAGTTTCGAAAGGTGTGTTGCATGAAGAACGCCATGGTTTCCGATCCTTCCCAATTGCGCCGCCGTCTGTTGCTGGCGGCACCGGTGCTCGGCACCGCCGCTTGGGCGCTCGCGCCCGATCGGGCCACCGCACAAGGCGCGCCGCAAGCGGGTGCCGAATACAAGCTCGTGCAGCCTGCGATCGCGGCGACCCAACCCGGCAAGATCGATGTGATCGAGTTCTTCTGGTACGGCTGCATCCATTGCGCGCATTTCCAGCCGACCATGGAAAAGTGGCTCAAGGCGGTGCCTTCCGACGTGTACTTCCGTCGCGTGCCGGTGGCTTTCGAGGGCGATCGCGAATTGCATTCGCGCATCTTCTACACGCTCGAAGCGATGGGCCTGATCGAGAAGTTCCATCAAAAGATGTTCCAGACCATCGCGGTCGAGCGGCAAAAACTCTTTACCGTCGATTCGATTGCCGACTTCATGGCCAAGAACGGTGTGAACCGCGCCGATTGGCTCAAGACTTTCAATTCCTTCGGCGTGGTCTCGCGCTCGCAAGCCGCGCGCGGGGTGTTCGAGTCGTATCGCATCGACGGCACGCCCGCCATCGGCGTCGCCGGGCGCTACTACACCTCGCCGGCCGATGCGCATGGTGCGGACCAGGCGATCCGCGTCGTCGAATACCTGCTCGCACAGACCCGCAAGGGCGGGAACCGCTAAACCGCACCGCCCGGCCACGGGCTTCTTCGGATCAAGGTTCGCATGGCGCTCAAGGTTTTCATCACGGGGGCTTCCAGCGGACTGGGTGCGGCGCTGGCGCGCGCGTATGCGCGTGAAGGCGCGACGCTGGGCCTGCTGGCGCGCCGCCGCAGCGCGCTCGAATTGCTGGCCAAATCCTTGTCCTCGCCGCGCCAGGTGTACGTGGCCGATGTCAACGACGCGGCGGCGCTGCGCCACGCGGCATTGGCCTACATGCGCGAATTCGAGTGCCCCGATATCGTGATCGCCAACGCCGGCGTGTCGCACGGCACCATCACCGAAATTCAGGAAGACCTCGCGGTGTTCGAGCACATCGTGCGCACGAATCTGATCGCGACGGTAGCGACGTTTCAGCCTTTCATCGAGGCGATGAAAGCGCGCCGACGCGGCACCCTGGTGACGATCGCCAGCGTGGCGGGCATGCGCGGTTTGCCCGGTGCCGGCGCCTATAGCGCGTCGAAAGCGGCGGTCATCGCCTACAGCGAAAGCCTGCGCCTGGAGATGGCGCAATACGGCGTGAAAGTGGTGACCATCGCCCCCGGGTATGTCGACACGCCGATGACCGAGCGCAATCCGTATCCGATGCCGTTTCTCATCACCGCCGAAGATTTCGCGCGGCGCGCGATGCGCGTGATTGCGCGCGGCAAGCCGTATGCGGTCATCCCCTGGCCCATGGCCATCGTCGCGCGCGTGCTGCGCTGGATGCCGATCGCCTTGTACGACAAGTTGTTTGCCCGTGCGCCGCGCAAGCCGCGCTACGAGATCCTGCCCGGTCCGCGCGCCGCGGCTGCGCCGCCAGCGGACGATGTCGCGACCTTCGGACAGCAGACCCTCGACTTCGGTGTCGATCTCGGCACCGACCGCCCGCCCGATGCTCCGGCCGACACCGGCGCTACGCAGCCCTTCGAGCCGCAGCCGGTGGCCGAGACACCTTCATCGCCGCGTGCCGGCGTCACGGTCTGGCGCCGCCGGCTGCGCGACCTACTTGTCGGGCGTCGGCCATTGCGCGCGGCCTGGGGCAGCCGAAACCGCACCACCCCCTGATCATCGATCTCGCGCGCGAGTTCGCCCGCGAACCATAAGGCGTGCAAATGCGCGAGCGCTTCGCCGAGCGCGAAGGTGGTCTGGTGGATGTCGAGCGTGCGCCGAAACAAGATGGGCACGATCGCCGCTGCGGTCTGCGGCTGCAGGCGACAGGCCGCGCGGACTTCATCGAGACGCGCGGCGTGATGCGCGATCAATTCGTCGACACGCGCATGCGCACCTTCGAACGGCAGGCCATGCGAGGGCAATACGCGCGTGGCCGTATGCAGATGGCGGTAATGCGTGATCGATTCGAGGAACCACGCGAGCGGATCGGACTCGGGCTCGATCGCCCAGACCGAGACATTGGTCGAAATCTTGGGCAGCAGCATGTCGCCCGAGATCACGAGGTTGAGCGCTTCGCACACCAAGGACGCGTGCTCGGGCGAATGGCCGGTGCCGACCAGCACGCGCCAATCGTGCGCGCCGATGCGCACGCGTTCGCCGTCGCTGATGCGGCGATAGGCATGCGGCACGCTCGGCACCATCTTGCGATAGAAACTGCCGCGCTCGGTGATCGCCGCGAGTTGTTGCGCGTCGACGCCATGGCGCACGTAATGCGCGATCTGCGCTTCGGTATCGGTGCCCGGCAGGCCGGCGGCGATTGCGCGGGCGCTCAAATATTCGCCGGTGGTGATCCACAACGAGGCGCCGTCGCGTTGGCACAGCCAGTCGGCGAGGCCGACGTGGTCGGGATGCATATGGGTGCACAGCACGCGCACGATGGGTTTGCCGTCGAGCTGGGTCGCGAACACGCGCTCCCAGGCGGCACGCGTCGCATCGGTCGCGACGCCGGTGTCGACCACGGTCCAGCCGCCTTCGTCTTCGAGCAGCCACAGGTTGATGTGATCGAGCGCGACGGGCAGCGGCATGCGCAACCAATACACGCCATCGGCAATGCGCAAGCGCTCGCCATGCGCGGGCGGTGCGTCGTACAACAATCGGATCGATTCGGGCATCGGAACTCGCAGCGTGCCGCAAGGGGCGGCACATCGGTGTTGGCGGGGGCCGCACACGGCGCCTATGATTCTAGCCGCCAACCACGCGCGGCCTGCGCGTTCATCCTTCGTCTTGTCCATGACCACTTACACGATCTCCGAACTCGCCAAAGAGTTCGACATCACCCCGCGCGCGATCCGCTTCTATGAAGACCAGGGCCTGATCGCGCCGCAGCGCGAAGGCAGCCGGCGCGTGTACACCGGGCAGGACCGCACGCGCCTGAAGCTCACGCTGCGCGGCAAGCGCCTGGGCTTCACGCTGCAAGAGATCAAGGAGATGGTCGACATGTACGAATCGCCGCAGGACACCGTGCCCCAGGTCGAGCGTTTCCTGGCCAAGCTCGTCGAACAGCGGCAGTTGCTCGAACAGCAGCGTGAGGATCTCGAGATCACCTTGTCGGAGATCGCCAACTTCGAACAGCAATGCAAACGATTGCTCGCCGGGCACGAAGCCGCGGCGGCCAAGACGCGCAAGGCCGCGGGCGCGGCGCCCAAGCGCGCTGCGGCACGCGGTGCCTCTGCGGGTCAACGCGCAGGCGCGACGCGCACCGCCGCAAAGCGCACGGCCGCAAAACGCACCCGCACCTGATGCGCTGCATTGTTTACGTTTACGTAAACGTCAACTAGAATCGCCGCTCCTGCCCGTTGCGGGCAGGTCGGTCGTGTGCGCTGGGCACTTGCCTTGCGCCGGTGGCCGGCCAACCACGTGCCGTCCGGAGCTGCGCATGACGACCATCGCTTCGCCCAATACCCCCGCGCCGGTGTCGGAGGTCGTCGCGGCCAAGATCCGCGGCAGTCTGATGGCGCAAGGCCTGATGCGGTATCTGGGCGCACGCATCGTGCATCTGGCGCACGGGCAATGCGACATCGAGCTGCCCTTTTCCGACAAGGTGACGCAGCAGCATGGGTATTTTCATGGCGGCGCGATCGGCGCCTTGGCCGACATCGCGGGCGGTTACGCGGGCTATACCGTGATCGGCGACGACGACGGCATCCTGACCGTCGAATACAAGCTCAACATCCTCGCGCCGGCCATCGGCGAACGCCTGATCGGCCGCGGCCGCGTACTGCGCGCCGGGCGTACGCTGACGGTGACCAGTGCCGACATCTACGCGCTGCGCGACGGCGAAGAAAAACACGTCGCGGTGATGCAGCAAACCTTGTTCACGATGCCGGGTCTGGAACCGGCGCAGCGCTACCAATCCTAAAAGCCAAGAGGAGACCCACATGAGCCAAGCCACGCCCCAGATCGACTTGCCGGGCCTGAAATTTCCGCTCGGCGAAGACGTCGAGATGCTGCGCGACAGCGTGCGCGCCTTCGCGCAGGCCGAGATCGCGCCGCGCGCGGCCGAGACCGATCGCAGCGATCAATTCCCGATGGATCTCTGGCGCAAATTCGGCGACCTCGGCGTGCTCGGCATCACCGTGGCCGAGGAATACGGCGGCGCCAACATGGGCTACACCGCGCACATGGTCGCAATGGAAGAAATCAGCCGCGCGAGCGCTTCGATCGGCCTGTCCTACGGCGCGCACAGCAATCTGTGCGTGAACCAGATCCATCGCAACGGCAACGCGGCGCAAAAACAGAAATACCTGCCCAAGCTCATCAGCGGCGAGTACATCGGTGCCTTGGCGATGAGCGAACCCGGTGCCGGCTCCGACGTGGTCAGCATGAAGCTGCGCGCCGAGAAGAAGGGCGACCGTTATGTGCTCAACGGAACCAAGATGTGGATCACCAACGGCCCCGATGCCGATGTGCTGGTGGTCTATGCCAAGACCGATCCGGCTGCGGGCGCCAAGGGCATGACCGCCTTCCTGATCGAAAAAGGCATGCAAGGTTTTTCGATCGCGCAAAAGCTCGACAAGCTCGGCATGCGCGGCAGCCATACCGGCGAGCTGGTGTTCCGGGATTGCGAAGTGCCTGCAGACAACGTGCTCGGCAGCGTGGGCGGCGGCGTCAAGGTGCTCATGAGCGGCCTCGATTACGAACGCGCGGTGCTTTCGGGCGGGCCGCTGGGCATCATGCAGGCCTGCATGGACGTGGTGGTGCCTTACATCCACGACCGCAAACAATTCGGCCAGAGCATCGGCGAATTCCAGCTCATCCAGGGCAAGGTCGCCGACATGTACACCACGCTGATGGCCTGCCGCGCGTATTGCTACGCGGTCGGCCAGCAGCTCGACGCATTGGGCGCGGGCCATGCGCGCACGGTGCGCAAGGATTGCGCGGGCGTGATCTTGTATTGCGCCGAGAAAGCGACCTGGATGGCCGGCGAAGCGATCCAGATCCTGGGCGGCAACGGCTACATCAACGAGAACCCGACCGGGCGTTTGTGGCGCGATGCCAAGCTCTACGAGATCGGCGCCGGCACCAGCGAAATCCGCCGCATGCTGATCGGCCGCGAATTGTTCGCCGAGACGCTATGACCCGCGCGCCATATGCCCGGCGTGCGCCGCCGCGCGTGCGCGGTGTCATGATCCGGGCTTGGCCTGACCGTTGGAGAACGCCATGACCTTGCTTCCGCTCGACACCTTGCTGTTGTTCGCGCTTGCCTCCTTCATGCTCGCGCTCACACCCGGACCCAACTGGGTGTATTTGCTCTCACGCACCTTGTGCCAAGGGCGGCGCGCGGGCGTGGTGTCGTGGGCCGGCACCACGGTCGGCTTCACCTTCCACATGGGCGCGGCAGTGCTGGGTTTGTCGGCGCTTCTGCTCGCCGTGCCTTATGCCTACGACGCGGTGCGCTGGGCGGGCGTGGCCTATCTGCTGTATCTGGCCTGGAGCACCTTGCGCGGCGCGCGCGATCTGGCCGGGCCCGATGCGCATCTGGCGCCGGTGCCCAATCGCACGCTGTTCACCCAGGGCGTGGTCTCGAGCATCCTCAATCCCAAGATCGCGCTGTTCTATCTCGCGCTCTTGCCGCAATTCATCGATCCGTCGCGCGGCTCGACGATGCTGCAAGGCCTGGGGCTGGGGGCGGTGCAGATCGTCGTGACCGGTCTGGCCGATGTCTCGCTCGTGCTCGTGGCCGCCATGGTCGCGCGTTCGCTCACCCGCCATCCGGCCTGGTTGCGCACCCAGCGCATCGTGCTCGGCTCGGCCTTCGGCGTGTTGGCGCTGTGGCTCGCGGCCAGCCGCCGCCCGGCGTAAACCCATCGCTGTTACGGAGACCCGCATGGATGCAGCCAGCCAATTCGGCACCGTCAACCCCGCCTTGATGGCGACGATGTCGGGCCTGGAATTGTTGCGCGCGATGGCGCGCGGCGAATTGCCCGGACCGCCGATCGCCCACACCCTGGACTTCACCATGTCCGAGGCCGAGCATGGGTTCGTCGTGTTCACCGGCACACCGCAGCGCATGCATTACAACCCGCTCGGCTCGGTGCATGGCGGCTATCACGCCACCTTGCTCGACTCGTGCATGGCTTGCGCGGTGCATTCCACGCTCGCCGCCGGCCAGGCCTATACCTCGCTCGAGATCAAGATCAACTTCGTGCGTGCCTTGACCGATGCGGTCGGGCCGATCCGCGCCGAAGGCCGGGTGATCAATGTCGGGCGCCAGATCGGCACCGCCGAAGGCCGCATCGTCGACGCCAACGGCAAGCTGTATTCGCACGGCACCACCACCTGCTTCATCTTTCCGGCGAGTGCACCGCTGCCCAAGGGAGCGTGATGAAGACCGACGACACCCTGCCTGCGCACGACGCGCATGCGCATGAGCACGACGACGCGATCGACGAGGCCATTCTCGATTTCTGGGACGCCTATTGCGAAGCGAGCGGCACCGATCCCGATGCCGATTGGGACGCCTTCGCCTTCGGCGCTCCGGGCATGGACGATGCCGAGGTCGATGCACTCGCGGCGCTGGTGGTCGCGGGCACCAAGCGCGCCACCACCGCCTTGTATTGGGAGCATGAAGCGAGCGACGCGCCGCTGCCTCGCCCCGGCGATCTGCACATCATCCTCGACGCGGCCGGCGCGCCGCGCGCGCTGGTGCGCACCACCCGCGTCGACGTCATGCCGATCTGCGATGTGGACGACGAGTTCGCCGCGGTCGAAGGCGAAGGCGACGGCTCGCTCGCCTATTGGCAAGACGCGCATTACCGCGTCTTCAATGCGCTCGCGCGCGAACTCGGGCGCGAACCCGCGCTCGACATGCCGGTGGTCTGCGAGCGTTTCGAGTTGGTCTACACAGGAGTCACGTCATGAATGATCCGGTCGTCATCGTCGGCTTGGCCCGCACGCCCATGGGCGGTTTTCAGGGCGAACTCAAAGACTTCACCGCCGCGCAGCTCGGCGCCGCCGCCATCCGGGCTGCGGTCGAGCGCGCGGGCATCGCGCCCGATCAGATCGAGGAAGTGATCATGGGTTGCGTGCTGCCCGCGGGCCAGGGCCAGGCGCCCGCGCGCCAGGCCTCGCTCGGCGCCGGGCTGCCGCTCGCGGCCGGCTGCACCACGGTCAACAAGATGTGCGGCTCGGGCATGAAGGCGATCATGTTCGCCCACGATCTCATCCTCGCCGGCAGCAACAGCGTGATGGTCGCGGGCGGCATGGAATCGATGAGCAACGCGCCTTATCTGCTGCCCAAGGCGCGCACCGGCATGCGCATGGGCCATGGCATGGTCTACGACCACATGTTCCTCGACGGCCTCGAAGACGCTTACGACAAAGGCCGCCTGATGGGCACCTTCGCCGAGGAATGCGCCGACAGCTACGGCTTCACGCGTGAAGCGCAGGACCAGTTCGCGCTCGCCTCGCTCGCACGCGCGCTCGATGCGAACAAGTCGGGCGCCTTCGCCTGGGAGACGGTGCCGGTCGCGGTGCAGGCGGGCAAGGAACAGAAGTTCATCGAGCTCGACGAGCAGCCCTTCAAGGCGCGGCCCGACAAGATCCCCACGCTCAAGCCGGCCTTTCGCAAAGACGGCGGCACTGTGACGGCCGCGAATTCATCCTCGATCTCGGACGGCGCTGCGGCGCTGGTGCTGATGAAGCGCTCCGAGGCCGAGCGCCGCGGCCTCACGCCGCTCGCGCAAATCGTCGCGCACAGCACCCATGCGCAAAAGCCGGGCTTGTTCACCACCGCGCCGGTCGGCGCGATCGCCAAGGTCTATGCCAAGACCGGCTGGAGCACCGCGAACGTCGACCTCTTCGAGATCAACGAAGCTTTCGCGGTGGTGACCATGGCTGCGATGCACGACCACGGAATCGCGCACGAAAAAGTGAACATCCACGGCGGCGCCTGCGCGCTCGGCCATCCGATCGGCGCCAGCGGCGCGCGCATCGTGACCAGCCTCATCGGCGCCTTGCGCCGCACCGGCGGCAAGCGTGGCGTGGCGTCCTTGTGCATCGGCGGCGGCGAAGCCACCGCGCTCGCACTCGAGTTGCTCTGATGGCCACCGTCCTCGTCGTCGGCGCTTCGCGCGGCATCGGCCGCGAACTGGTGCGCCAATACCTGGCCGAAGGCGCGCGCGTGCTGGCCACCGCGCGCAAGGACGACGACCTCGTCAACCTGGCCGAACTCGGCGCCGAGCCGATCCCGCTCGATGTGACCGCGGCCAACGATTGGGCGGGCCTGGGTTGGAAGCTCGACGGCGAGCATCTCGACATTGCGATCTATGCGAGCGGCGTCTATGGCCCAAGCACCCAAGGGCTGGACGCGCCGACCGATGTCGACTTCGACCTGGTCATGCGCACCAATGTGCAAGGCGCGATGCGCATGGCGCAAACCATCGCGCCCATGCTCGCGGCCCAGGGCCAACGCGGCGGCGGGCGTCTGGCGATGATCTCCTCGCGCATGGGCGCCAAGGCCGGGCGCTCGCAGCCCAACGGCTGGTTGTATCGCGCGAGCAAGGCGGCGCTCAATTCGGTGCTCGTCGATACCGCGCTGGTGCTCGGCGCCCAGGGCGCGATCTGCGTCGCGATGCATCCGGGCTGGGTGCGTACCGACATGGGCGGTGCCGGCGCCGATCTGTCGGTCGAGCAAAGCGCGGCCGGCATCCGCGGCGTGATCGCGCAACTCACACCCGCGCACAACGGCGCGTTCTTGAACGTCGACGGCGCGCCGATCGCGTGGTGAACCTGGAGCGACGACCCCCATGCTGCTGACCAGCGAACAAGAGATGATCCGCGATGCGATGCGCGACTACGCGCAGCGCGAACTCGCACCGAACGCCGCGCGCTGGGACAAGGAAGCCCAGTTTCCGCGCAAGGCCCTCGCGGGGCTCGCGGCCCTGGGCGCTTACGGCATTTGCGTGCCCGAGGACGACGGCGGCGCCGGGCTCGATTACGTGAGCCTCGCGCTCGCGCTCGAAGAAATCGCCGCCGGCGACGGCGCGACCAGCACCATCATCAGCGTCAACAATTGCCCGGTCTGTTCCATCCTGATGGCCTGGGGCAATGCACAGCAAAAACGTGAATTCCTGCGCCCGCTCGCGCAAGGCCGCATGCTCGGCGCGTTCTGCCTGACCGAGCCGCAAGTGGGCTCCGACGCTTCGGGCTTGCGCACCAGCGCGCGCCGCGACGGCGACGACTATGTGCTCGACGGCGTCAAGCAGTTCATCACCAGCGGCAAGAACGGCGATGTCGCCATCGTCATGGCGGTGACCGACAAGGCCGCGGGCAAGAAGGGCATCAGCGCCTTTCTGGTGCCGACCGACACGCCCGGCTATACCGTCGCGCGGCTCGAAGACAAGATGGGCCAGCACGCGAGCGACACCGCGCAAATCGTGTTCGAGGATTGCCGGGTGCCGGCGGCCTATCGGCTCGGCGACGAAGGCGCGGGCTACAAGATCGCGCTCGGCGGCCTGGAGGGCGGGCGCATCGGCATCGCGTCGCAAGCCATCGGCATGGCGCGCGCCGCGTTCGAGGCTGCGCTCAAATACGCACACGAGCGCGTCGCCTTCGGCCAGCCCATCTTCGCGCATCAGGCGGTGCAATTCCGTCTGGCCGAGATGGCCACGCAAATCGAAGTCGCGCGCCAGATGGTCTGGCATGCCGCCGCACTCAAGGACGCGGGCCGGCCTTGCCTGAAAGAAGCCGCGATGGCCAAGCTGTTCGCGAGCGAAATGGCCGAACGCGTCTGCAGCGACGCGATCCAGATCCATGGCGGCTACGGCTATGTGAGCGATTTTCCGGTCGAGCGCATCTACCGCGATGTGCGCGTGTGCCAGATCTACGAAGGCACCAGCGACATCCAAAAGATCCTGATCGGTCGCGCGCTCGGTGCGGGAGCCTCGGCATGAGTCTGGCCTCGACCGAACGCTTCGGTACGCGGGTGCAGGCCTATGCCAGCGCGCGCCCCGATTCCGATGCGTATGCCCCGCCGCCGGGCGACCCGGCGCACGCGCCGATGATGGCGGCGGCGCAGCGCCTGTTCGA
>CAYUYC010000110.1:0-10536 GCA_964448945.1 uncultured Burkholderiaceae bacterium | reverse complement strand
GCCGGTGCCTTATCGCTTCGTCGGCAAGCTCGAAGCCAGGAACGCTGCGCCGCGCGCCTTTCTTGCCAAGGGCGAGGCGCTGGTGATCGTGTCGGCGGGCGACACCCTCGACAACCTCTACAAGGTCGAGTCCCTCGGACAGACCGAAGTCGTACTGACCTATCTGCCGCTCAATCAACGGCAAACCATTCCGATGACCGGAGGACAGTGATGAAGCCCATCCATCAACGCATCGTGCACCGCATCGTGCGACCAGCCCTGGTGCTCGTCTGCGCGATCGCACTCGCCGGATGCGCGGCCCAGCGTCATCACACCGAGGGCATGAAGCTCATCGCCGACGGCAAGCGCGAAGACGGCTTGCGCGAATTGCGCGAAGCCCAGCAGATCGACCCGACCAATCCGCAATACCGCATGAGCTATCTGAGCCAGCAGGCGCTGTATGCGCGCGATCTGCTCGAAAAGGCCGACGACGCGCGCCGCGCGGGCAACCTGGACGACGCGCGCACGCTCTACACCTCGGTCGTGCGCGTCGATCCGGCCAACGACCGCGGCCGGCGCGGACTCGAGAACATCGAGATGGATCTGCGCCATCGCGCAGCGCTCGCCGAAGTCGACAAGCTGATCAAGGCCGGCCAGCTCGACATGGCCCGCGAACGCACGCGTGCGGTGCTCAACGAAAACATCGGCAACACCACCGCGCAGGCGACGATGCGCGCGATCGACGAACAGATCGACAAGCAGCGCACCTCGCGCCAGCAGCAGATCGCCGCGCAATCGGTGATGCGCAAGCCGGTCACGCTGCAGTTTCGCGACGCCAATCTGCGCATGGTGTTCGAGGCGCTGTCGCGCACCACGGGCCTGAACGTGATCTTCGACCGTGACGTGCGCGCCGATCTCAAGACCACCATCTTCGTGAACAGCGCCGCGGTCGAAGACACCGTCGATCTGATCCTGCTGCAGAACCAGCTCGAAAAGAAGGTGCTCAACGCGAACACGATGTTCATCTACCCCGCGACCGCGGCCAAGCAAAAGGAATATCAGGACCTGAAGGTGCGCACCTTCATGCTGTCCAACGCCGACCCCAAGTACATCCAGAACCTGCTCAAGTCGCTGCTCAAGGTGAAGGACGCGATCATCGACGAGCGCACCGGCGCACTGGTCATCCGCGACACGCCCGATGCGATCGCGGTGGCCGAGAAGATCATCGCCGCGCACGACGTGCCCGACCCCGAGGTGATGCTCGAAGTCGAGGTGCTCGAAGTCTCGCGCGACCGGCTCGAGAACATCGGCGTCAAATGGCCCGACACCTTGTCGGTCACCATCCCCAACGATCCGGCGACCGACACCCTCACCATCGGCAGCCTCAAGAACACCAAGCGCGACGAGCTGCTGCTCAGCGCTTTGGGCGTGTCGCTCAACTTCAAGTTGCAGGACACCGACGCGAACATCCTCGCGAGCCCGCGCATCCGCGCACGCAACAAGGAAAAGGCCAAGATCCTCATCGGCGACAAGGTGCCGGTGATCACCAACTCGGTCACGCCGGTGACGACCGGCGGCTCGGTGGTGACGGGCTCGGTGCAATACCTCGACGTGGGCCTCAAGCTCGAAGTCGAACCGCAGGTCTATTCCGAAGGCGAAGTCGGCATCAAGATCTCGCTCGAGGTCAGCAACATCGCCAAGGAGATCGCCGGCCCCAACGGTTCGCTGGCCTATCAGATCGGCACCCGCAGCGCGCAGACCTCGCTGCGCTTGCGCGATGGCGAGACCCAGATCCTCGCGGGCCTGATCAACGACCAGGACCGCACCACCTCGGCCAAGGTCCCGGGCGTGGGTCAGATGCCGGTGCTGGGCCGCTTGTTCTCGAACAACAGCGGCACCAACTCCAAGTCCGAGATCGTGCTGTCGATCACGCCGCGCATCGTGCGTGCACCCGCCATCGCCGACAACACGGTGCGCGATGTGTATTCGGGCACCGAGGCCAGCGTGCGCGAGACCCCGTTGCGCCTGGACCCGATCGGCAGCGTGCGCGAAGGCGCCGGTGCCTTGGGCGGCGCGCCCAATGTGATGCCCGCGGCCAATCCGCTCGCCCCCGCGGCGCCAGGCGGCAACCCTGCAGCCGCGCCGGCTGCAGGCGCGGCCGGTGCGGCCGGCGCAACCGGCAGCGCCGCGCCCTTGCCGGGCGCCTATGGCTCGGGTTCGCCCGCGGGTGCGAGCGGTACGCCGGGCACCCCGGTCAATGGGTATCCGGCGGTCATGCCGCGCGTGATTCCCGGCACGCCGGGCTCGCCGGTCAAGTACACGCCCGAGAACATGCCGCCCACGCTCAAGCCCGGCGGTGCCTTCAATCCCGCCGCGCCGGCCGCGCCCGCGGGCACGCCGACCACGCCGAGCGAAACCCCGCAACCCGACAAGGAAACCGTCGGCGCGCTCGCGTTCTCCGTCCGGGTCTGATCACCAATCATCGCGACCACCATGCGCCCACAGCACGCACCGCGCCACCCATCGATCCGGGGCTTCACCCTGATCGAGATGGTGATCACGCTCGCGCTCGTGGGCTTGCTCGCGCTCGTGGCCATGCCCTTGGCCGAAGTCGCGAGCGTGCGCGCCAAGGAATCGGAACTGCGCGTGGCGCTGCGCCAGATCCGCTCCGCGATCGACGCGTACAAGACGGCGTCCGATGCCGGCCAGATCGACAAGAAGGCCGACGACTCGGGCTATCCGCCGTCGCTCGAAGTGCTGGCCGAAGGCGTGCCCAATGCCAAGAACCCGGCCGGTGCAGCCCTGGTGTTCCTGCGCCGCGTGCCGCGCGATCCCTTCTATCCGGATGCCGCCACCGCCGACGCCGACACCTGGAATCAGCGCGCCTACGGCAGCCCGCCCAGCCGGCCCGAACCCGGGCGCGATGTCTTCGATGTGTCGTCGCGGTCGACCAAGGTCGGCCTCAACGGCATTCCCTACCACCAATGGTGAGGCGACCGACCATGCGCCTGCACGTACGACGCCAAGGCTTCACGCTCATCGAGCTGGTGGTCGTGCTCGCGGTCATCGCGCTCTTGCTCACGCTGGCCTTGCCGCGTTATTTCAATTCGATCGACCAGGGCAAGTTCAAGGTGCAGCAGCAGAACATCGCGTCCTTGCGCGATGCGATCGACAAGTTCTACGGCGACCAGGGGCGCTATCCGGAGAACCTCGACGAACTGGTGACCAAGCGCTATCTGCGCAGCGTGCCCTTCGATCCGGTGACGGAGAAGACCGACTGGGTCGCGATCGCGCCGACCTCCGATGCGGGGCAGACCGGCGTCTATGACGTGCGCAGCGCGGCGCCGCTCGGGCCTACCGAACGCGGTGGCGCGCCGGCGATTCTTTACGGTTCGGGAGCGGACGATGCGCAGAAATAGTCCCGCCCGCCAGCGCCGCCCTGCGCGCGGCATCGTGCTGCTCGCACTCCTGATCACGATGGCGCTGGGTTCGGTCGCCGCGATGGCCGCGCTCGAATCCTGGGCCACGGTGCGTCAGCGCGAAGACGAACAGGAACTCATCTTCATCGGCCAGCAGTTCCAGGCCGCGCTGCTCAGCTATTACCTGCGCTCGCCGGGTCAGGCCAAGGCGCTGCCGAGCACGCTCGAACAATTGCTCGAGGACGACCGCTTCCCGATGCCGGTGCGGCATCTGCGCCGCATCTACACCGATCCGATGACCGGCACCGCCGAATGGGGCCTGGTCCGCGAAGGCAATCGCATCAAGGGCGTGTACAGCACCTCGCGCCGCGAACCGATCAAGAAGACGAATTTCAGCACCAAGCTGGCCACGCTCGAGAACAAGGCCAGTTACGACCAATGGCAATTCATCGTCGAGTTGCCCAAACCGAATGCCGGACCGCAGCGGCCTGTGCCGCCCGGGTCCAAACGTTGATTTCTTTGCTCACGCACTCATGCCATCACGAGAGGCCATCATGACTTACCGCATCCTCATCGCCGACGACCACACCCTGCTGCGTCAAGGTTTGAGATCGATGCTGTCTTCGGTCCCGGATCTCACCGTCATCGGCGAGGCCGCCGACGGCAAGGCCGCCGTGCGCGAAGCCGACACTCTGCGTCCCGACCTGGTGCTGCTCGCCATGACCTTGCCGGGCATGAACGGCATCGAAGCGACGATGCACATCAAACGCCGCAATCCGGACGTGCGGGTGATCGCGCTGTCGACCTTCAAGAGCGACGAATACGTGCGCGAGGCTTTGCGCGCGGGCGTGGACGGCTATGTGCTCAAGGACGCGTCCTACGAAGAACTCATGGTCGCGATCCGCAGCGTGCTGGGCGGCAAGAAGTTCCTCAGCCCCGATGTCTCGAACCATGTGGTGAGCACCTTCCTCAACGGCGGCGGGCAGGCGGCGGCGCCCAACGGCATCGGCGCACTCACGCCGCGCGAGCGCAGCGTGCTCAAGCTCATCGCCGAAGGGCGCACCAACCGCACCACAGCGGAATTCCTGAGCCTGAGCCCGAAGACGGTCGAAAAGCATCGCGCCAAGCTGATGCGCAAGCTGGGACTGCGCAACGCGGCCGAACTCATCCTGGCCGCATTGGAGATGGGATTGATCGAGCGCCCGAGCTATGCGACGCGCTTCAATCCGCGCGCCGAAGAAGGCGTGCTCGCGCGTCTGATCTGAACGCCGACGCACAAAAACCAAGGGGCGCCGCGGCGCCCCTTGGTTCATTGCGGCATTGCGCGCAGGCTCATTGCGCGTTGACGCACTTGCCGACGTAGAGCTTGCGTTCTTCGCCTTGCAGGCCCTTGTCGGCGGCTTCCTTGGTGCATGCGCTCATCTTGAGGTTGCGCGTTTGCTGGACCGCGCGTGCCTGGGCCGGCGTGACGACGGCGGGCTTGGCGGCAGGGGCGGCGGCCGCCGGCGCTTGGTCGGCCGCGAAGGCAGCCATCGGAATGGCCAGACACACGGCGCAAGTCAGTTGCTTGATCATCGGATTCATCCTTTCGGTGGGGGCCGACGCGCCATGCGCCCGCCATACGCACTACAACATCCCGCAGCCCGGTCGCGTTGACCGCCTGCGGACCTCGATACCGCGCCTGTACGAGCGCGCTTACGACTTCAGCAGCTTGCGCACTTCCGCAAGCAGCATGTCCGGACTCGCGAACCCATCGACGCGCACCCAGGGCTTGCCCGGGGCGGCGCGCAAGAAGGTCACGGGCACATGGTTCATCTTGTCGCCGTTGTAGGCGGCGAACGATTTCTGCACGGCGATCGAATCCTTCGCGGTGCCGGTCATGAAGGTCCACGACGCGTCGGCGTTGAAATGCTTGGCGTACTCGGTCAGGCGCGCGGGCGTGTCGTACTCGGGATCGATCGAGATCGACACCACGTTGAGCTTGGCGCGATCGGCGCCGAGTTTCGCGCGCACTTCGGAGAACACCTGCGTCGTCACCGGGCAGATCGCGGTGCAGGTGGTGTAGATGAAGTTGAGCATCACCGGGCGGCCGTCGTCGATGGTCTTGGCCAGCGTCACGGCCTTGCCGTCGGCACGCACCAGCGACACCGCGGCCGGCTTGTATTGCGCTTCGCTGCGCTTGACCTTGTCGGACGCGGGCATGGCATGCCCTTCATGGCCGGTCGCCGCGGGTGCCATGTGCGCGGAATGATCCATGCCGGCCATGTGGGCCGAATGGTCCATCGGCGCGGGGGCTGCGGCCGGCTGGGCGTGCTGATGCTGATGCTGGCTGTGATCGTCGGTGGCGTACGCGACGTTGGTGAGCGCACCCGCAGCGGCCAGACATGCCGCGATCAGTGCCAGGCGTTGCGTGGGTCGTACGGTCGTCTTCATCGACAAGTCTCCAATGGGCGCCGGTGCTGGCACGCGGCGCGTGGTGTACTAAGGAATGATCCACTCCGATTCGGGCACCAGTCCGTGTCCTTCGGCCGAAGCAAAGCGCACGATGTACGCGCCCTTGGACGCGAAGCGCTGCCCTTGCGCCAGGCCCAGGCGCGGATAGATGGTGGTGCTTTCGCGCTTGGCGAACACATATTCCTTGTGGCCCGGCAGCGGGCGCGGCAACTTGCGCGCGGCGGCGTCCTGCATGCGTTCCATGGCCGATTGCGCGCCGTCGCGCACCTGGTGCTTGGCGATCGACATCTCGCGCGCCTGGTCTTCGGCCTTGGCCGATTCGCGCAGGCTGAGCATGTTCTCGGCGCGCTCGACCATGTAATCGGTGTGCAGGTTGTCGAGCATCTCGGCCACGGTCTCGCTCAGATAGGTCAGCGCGAAATACACCTCGGATTGCATGATCTCGTCGGCGAGCGTCAGCTTGCGGATGCCCAGCCATTGCTGGAAATACAGCAGGCCCGCGGCCCGCTTTTCGGGCAGTTCGAACGGATAGACCAGACGCGCCTGGCTGCGCCATGCCGCGGGCATCGGTGCGTGCTCGCCATTGGCCATGTAGGCCGAGAAATAGGTCGGTGCCGCCACCGGCGCGACATCGGCGAGCGCGGCGATTTCGGCGGGATGCAACCAGCCGACCACCACGTCCTTCTTGCCGAGCTTGGCGAACGCGCGCTTGAAACTCGCCGCATCGCCGGCGGCGACCACGCGTTCTTCGATCGCGATCTTGCTGCCGGCCTTGGCGAGCGCATCGCTCAAGGCGCGCGCGCCGGCACGGCTGGTGTCGTCGCCGCCGATGATCTGCACCACGCGCGCCGGCGCGGGGTTGGTCGCGGCCAGGCGGCGTGCGAGCACATCGGCTTCGAGCGCCACGCCGCGCGAGAAGTACAAGGAATAGAAATCGGTGCTTGCGCCGGCCGGCGGCAGGTCCACGCTCGGGAACCAGCAGGCCACGCGCGAGCGCTCGCAGAAATCATGGACCGGCTGCCAGGTGCCGTCGCCCAGCCCCGAGACCAACGCGAACGCGGGGTTGGCGCGCTGGCGCGCATCGAGCTGCGCACCCCAGGTCTCGGGCGCGCCTTCGAGTTCCCAGAGGTCGAGATCCCACATGCGCTCGGTATGCAGGAGCATTTCGGCGGCGCTCGTCATCGAGCGCTGGCCCGGCACGGTATTGCCGTTCTTCTGGCCGACCGCGGCGCGGATGGTGTCGATGAACGCCTGCTTGCGTTGCGGATCGACGCCCGGCGCGATGACGGTGGCGAAATGGATGCGCTGGCGCGTCACGCCCGGCGACCATTCGCGCGACAGCGTGCGCAGGTAGGCCGCGAGCGCGCGCACCTCGCCATCGCTCAAGTCGTAGCGCGGCATGATCGGACCGAGTTCGCGTCCGGTCTCGTGCCGGCCGGCGCGCACCGCCTGGGCAAAGCTTTCGATGGTGTACGGCGCGTGGCGCTGGTTGAAGTTGCGCACATTGCGCAAATTCATCGTGACCAGGGCGCGTTGATCGTCGGAAAACGAGAACCGGCCCGCGATCGGTGGCACCTGGTCTTGCCCTTCCACCGCGCCCAGTCCGCTGCGGCGATGGCAGTTCACGCAGGCCACGGTCGCGCCGGTGGCTTCGATGCCGCCGAAACGCACGCCGACGATGGGCTGGCCGTTGGCACCGAGACCTTCGCGATAGATGCGCCGGCCGATCTCGATCTCGTCAGCGCCGCCTTCGGGAATGATCATGCTGTCCGCGCCCGGCGGCGTGGTCGAGGTCGGGATCATGCCCGCATGCGCGACCGCGCGCGGCCGCGCCGGACCCGCGGTCTGCGGCGCCGCCGCTGCCGTGCCGATCGCACCGGCGATCAGGGCGGCCATCGACCACGTGAGAACGGCGCGCGCGCGGGGCATGATCACTTGATCCCGACCAGTTCGACTTCGAACACCAGGGTCTCGTTGGGACCGATGGTCTCGCCCACGCCGCGATCGCCGTAGGCCAGCAGATGCGGAATCGCGATCTGCCATTTGGAGCCGACCGGCATCTGCTTGAGCGCTTCGCGCCAGCCCATGATGGTCTGGTTCATGCGCAGCGTCGCCGGTTTGCCTTCGAGCGAAGCGTCGAACTCGGTGCCGTCGATCAGGCTGCCGCGGTAATTGACCACCACCGAATCGTTCTCGGTCGGCTTGGGTCCGTCGCCGGCCTTGAGCACGCGGTACAGCACGCCGTTGGGCAGCGCGTTGACGCCGTCCTTCTTCTTGAATTCGGTCAGGAAGTCCTGTCCGCGCTTGCGGTTCTTGTCGCCGAGGTCGCGATGATTCGCGGCCATCGCGCGGCGCAGATCGGCCTGCAGGCCTTGCAGCACGGCGCGCATTTCCTTTTCCGACATCTCGAGCTTCTTGCCTTCGAGCGCATCGCGCATGCCGCGCACCATGGCATCGAAATCGAAGGGCACGCTGTTCTTGGTGAAGTTGCGCACCGTGGACACACCGGTGGCGTAGGAGACTTTTTCCTTGCTCGCTGCGGCGGATGCGGCCGCGGCGTCGGTGGCGTCCTGCGCATGCACTGCCGCGCTCGCCAACATCGAGGCCGCAAACCAACACAGGCGCTTGAAGCGCACGGCTTGCAGCACAGTCTGAAGTTGCATCGTCATCGTCGCTCCCAACGGTTGAAAACAGGCTCAAGCTATCCGAACGACCACGCGCTGAAGGTGACGGATTGGGCACCGCGACGCATGTCGCGGCGCGCGTGTTCGATCCGGATCGCCCGAAGGCGATCCGGTCCTGCGGTTTACGGCAGCACGACGGTGTTGCTGGCCGACCAGGCGCTGTTGCCGATGGCGTTGGTCGAGCGCAGTTGCACTTCGGCTTGGCGGTTGCGGATGAAATTGAAGATGCGGAAGCTGCCCGCGGTTCCATTCGCCCCCGGCGCGGTGCCGGTCCAGTTTGCGTTGTTCCAACCACCCCACGACGCGCAAGGCACTGCGGTGTTCTGGCAGACGCGATAGCGCGCGGTGTAGTTGGTATTGCTGTTGCTCGACTCGTCGTTCCAGATCAGCGACACCACATCGACGTTGGCGTTGAAGCCCGAGGTGGCGAGGCGATACGCGCCGGCCGAGGTCACCGTCGGCGCCGCCGCGAACGGCGTGCCCGTGGTGCCCACACGCACCGTCAAGGTCGGGGTCGGTGCCGACACCGTGGCCGCCGCGCCCGCCGCCGTCGCTGCGACCACGTAGTAGTCGTAGCTCGTGCCGTAGGCCGGACGGTTGGCGGCCTGGTTGCCGTCGACGAAGGCAACGGTGGCACCCGTCGCCAGACGCTGCGCGTTGGTACGCGTCACCGTGCCGATCATGACCGGCGCTGCGGCGCTGCCCGTGACCTTGCGATAGACGCGGAACTCCCCTTCGTTGATCGACGCGTCGGTCCAGTTCAGCGTGACACGCGGACGACCGCCGTTGGTGCTCGTCACACCCAGCGACACCAGGTTGGCCGGCGACTCGAGTTGCGCAGCCGCGGTTTGCACCTTGGTGATTGCGCTGCCCGCACCGTTGGCGCCCACCGCAGTGACGCGGTATTCGATGCTGGTGTTGGCCGTCATCGCGGGGTAGCCGGCATCGGTGTAGGTCGTCGAGTTCGCCGGCAGCGTGGCCACCGTGGTGTACGCGGCGCTGTTGACCGAACGCTCGACCGTGTACTGGTACTCGGTCTGCGCGTTGTCGGTCCACGTCAACGCGGGCAACGCCGCCCCCACTGCGTAGCTGGTGCCGTTCGCCGGTGCGGTGATCGTCGGTGCGAGCGCCGGGGCTTCCTTGGCGTCGAACACGATCGGACGCATGAAGTCGTTCTCTTCGTGGCCGAGGATGTGGCAGTGCCAGACGTATTCCCAACCGAAGTTGAACAACTGGTTCACGACCGTCGCCGGATTGCCGGTGTTGGCGTCGATCTGCGTGAAGCCGAACGGCGAACCCAAGGGCTGGGTCGGATCGAGCAGACGCACGCTGTTGGGCAGACCGAAGCCGACCGTGGCGGGCTTCTTGGCGCGCACCGCGACGATGACGTCCTCGAGCGGGTTCATCTTGACGGTTTCTTTCCAGCCCACTTCATTGGGTGCCGGCGGCGAGATGAAGCCGTCCCAACCCACGCGGTTGATCAACTGCACGTTGAGCAAGTGGAAGTGCACCGGGTGCGTATCCACGCCGTTGTGCGTGATCTTCCAGATCTGCGTTTCGCCGTCTTCGAACTTCTCGGTCGGCGTATCGATGTAGCCGAGCGGGATGGTCGTCTGGGTGAGCGCGCTGGTGAACGGAATTTCCACGCCCAGGGTCGCGTTGAGGCGGCCGTAGGTCGAGTCGAACAACTCCTGGATCGCCTTGGTCTTGACCAGGATGCTGCCCTGGGTCAGACCGGCCAGCGTGTCGGTGGTCGCCGCGGCACTGGTCGTGGTGATCGCCGGATCGGCAGTGAACGCGCCGGTGTTGTCGAACGAGACCTGGGTGGCGCCGGTATAGCCGGTGCCGGCGTTGATCATCGTCACGTCGAAGACACGGCCGGTCGCAAACGCCTGGGGCAGCGTGCCGCTTGCGCTTTGCGGCGGCGTGAAGGTGAACGCCACCTGGGTGAGGTCGGTATAGCCGCCGCCGCCCGCGCTGTTGGGATTGGCCGGATCGGG
>CAYUYC010000109.1:0-10593 GCA_964448945.1 uncultured Burkholderiaceae bacterium | reverse complement strand
TTCCAGTATGGGAACATTTCAAGCGCGTACACCGATATTTAATTCGTCCGCTCGTGCCGTTGCTGAACGGCGAGGTCACTTGGGGGGCAGCGACAACAGAGCGCACGCGGTCCATCTGGTTGGGCGCAATCTACGACGGATACCTCCCCGCCGATTTCCCTTGGCCACGCGTCACCCAAGTCGTCGAGGACATCAAACGGACGATTGAGAAGCAGTTGGAGGTGCGCGCGCACGAAATCTGCAGCCGGTATACAGCTTACGCTTCTCAAGGCATCGATTTTCGACGGCGCTTCTCTCAGGAGCGTTTCGAGGACGTCGGCGACTTCGATGTTCTCGCTTACTGGCCAGACCGCAACCTCTGGCTGGCCGTGGAATGCAAATACAACCAGCCTCCCTTCTGTTTGAAGGACGCACGACGATTGAGGGACCGCATCTTCGGCAACGAAAGCGATCGCGCACAATTCGCGAAAATTGAAAGGCGGCTCCAGTTCCTGCATAACCACAGTGACCGCCTCCGGTCGTTATTGTCGTGGCCGACCCCTTCTGGAATGGGGCCACCGAAAATTCGCGCAGCGTATGTAAGTCGTGAAATCTATTGGTCTCTCCTGTACCCGCCCTATCCTGTCGCTACCGCGTTTGTACGCGTTGACGCTCTAGATAGCTGGCTCGGCGACCTGCTCGCACCGACGCAGATCGTCGATGAGCGCAGAAATTAGGAGCAACTCAAGCTATTGATAGTCCGACCGTCCGAGCGTTCTGAACGGCGTCGATATCGCGACGTAACTAGGAAGATGAGTATCTGAGTATTGCCGACGGCACGATTTGAGACATTCAAATCGTGCCGATCCAGTGTTCAGCCGAAGAGGCCAGCAAGGGGTTCATCTCGTTGAACCAACCCATCCGAGGCTCGGGCCTGCGCAGCGGGCGGCCGATTTCGCTCGCGAGGGAGAGGCGGGTACGCGCGGGGGCGACGCCTTGGGTTGGCGTCGCCTGCGCGCGTGGGCCCCGCCCGACCGCTCGGCCGCAGGCCGACGCGAGCGTATGAGGCCGCACGCTGCGCAGGCCCGAGCCACCCCGTGCAGAAAGAACACGATCACCGCGGTGTCAGCACGATCGGCTTCCACTGCCCAGCCCGCCCAGGCTGCACCACGGTGCGCTCCTCGTACGGCAAATAGCCCTCGGCCAGCACCGTCAAGGTGTACTCCCCGCCCGGCAGACCGACGAAGAAGAATTGCGCCCCGGCCGCATCGTCCTGCTGGTCGAGATAACGCTCGAACCAATCCACCGACGCAACGGGCCGCGGCACCAATTGCCGATCGACGCCGGGGCCGCGCAAACGGATCGACTCGATCTTGATCGCGATCGCGGGCGCGACGAACAGCCCGGCCGGCACCGGTTCATCCGGCGCCCGCGTGCTGACATAGCCCGACAACACGCCTTGCGGCCGCAGCGCAAACTTGAGCACCGGGCTTTCGCCCGCGCGGATGTGCACCACTTGCGACTTGGGCTCGGCGCGGTAGGCGGGATCGATCAGGCTGGCCTCGTAATCGCCCGGCGGTATCGGGCCGATATCGAGCGCGTGCGTTTCCGGCCGCAGCGCAAGCGCGATCGGGTCGCGCGCACGATCCACCGGCCTCAGCCACAAGGTGGTGGTGTGCGGCGCGGGGTCGGGATCGTCGACGAAACTCAGATCGAGGCGCACCTGCCCCGAGCTGCGGGCGCGCTCATTCAGCGACTTCCCGCTCGCATCGAGAATGGCTTCAAACTGCGACCACACCTGCGCGGACGAGAGGATGCCGACATGGTCCTCGTCAAAGCCGTAGACCTGTTTTGCTTCGGCCTGGGCCGCGGTGCGCAACTGGCTGGCGAGCGTCACCGCGCCGTCGTTGTTTGGCCGCAGCAGCGTCACCCCGCCCTTGAAGCCGAACAAGAGGTAGTAATCGATGCCGGCGGGCAGCTTGCGGTCGAACAAGGTCTGCAGAAAGCGCCCTTGCGGCTGCAGATCGATCCATGAGGGCACGACCGCGGGTGAATGCTTGACGCCCATCGCCGCGGTCGATTCGCCGGCCCAGGGCGTCGAGATCGAGACGAACAGATCGACGCCGGGAACCATGGCGCTGTAATCGGCCAGGAAGGACCGCGCGACCAAGCCGCCCATGCTGTGCGCGACCACGTACAGATGCTCGAAGCGGTATTGCATCCGCAAGTTGAGCAGCTTCCAGCTCAGCAGATGCGCCATCGATTCCAGCGAGGTGCCCGACGGGTAATAGAAGCACCACGCCTGGTAGCGCTTGCGGTCGAGATGCTCGAAGAAATAGCGCCAATCCTGCGGCGTGCCGGCGGCGCCATGGATGAACAACACCGGGATGCGCTTGGGGTCGTAAGGCTCGAGGAAGTAGACATTGCCGCCGACTTCGCGGAAGAACTCGAGCGGGCTCCAATACGCCTTGACCCCATAGGCCTCGGCAAACAGCGGATCGTTCAGATCGGCGATGGCGCCGGCCTGGGTGCTGTGGGTGAGCTTGGCGCCGCACCGCGAGAAATCGGTGCCGATCGGCAGCGGCGGCGCATCGGCGCGCGCGATTTGCAGATTGAGTTCGCCGATGATGCCGGTGCCGGTGGCGACGATGGCATGTTGCCGGTCGCCGCGATGCGCGGTCGGCTCCCCGCGATCGAGTTGCAGGTTGCGGTTCTCGTCGACGAAGGCCATCAGTTCGTAGCTGCCGTTGGGCACGATCAACTCGAACCCGCCGGACGTGTGCAAGAGCGTGCAATGCGCCAGCGTGGCGTCGGCGCCCTGCCCGGCATAGGCCGCAACCACGATCGGTGCGGACAACGGTGCTTCGGTCTGCACGAAGCCGACCAGCACGGTCGACGCGACGATCTGCTGCGACTCCTGCCGCAATTGAAGCAGCGTGCACGCAGACGAGCACACGCACACCGCCACGCCGATCAGGGCCCTGCCCCACCACCATTGCGTTCGCATCGCTCGCCTCACGATGTCGCGCGCAGCCTCCGCTATCAGAGGATGCGCAAAGAGAAGTCGGTCGCCTTCACATCCTTGGTCAGGCCGCCGATCGAGATCCGATCGACGCCGGTGGCCGCATAGGCACGCACGGTGTCGAGGTTGACGCCGCCCGAGGCTTCGAGCACCGCGCGCCCGGCCGCCACGCGTACCGCTTCGCGCATGCGCTCGGGCTCGAAGTTGTCGAGCAGGATGGACTTGGCGCCGGCAGCAATCGCCTCTTCGAGCTGGGCGATGGTCTCGACCTCGATCTGTACCGGCACGCCTGCGCCGCGTGCGGCCACAAGCGCGGCCGTCACGCCGCCGGCGGCGGCGATGTGGTTTTCCTTGATGAGGATGGCGTCGTACAGCCCCATGCGATGGTTGCTGCCGCCGCCCACGCGCACCGCGTATTTTTGCGCGCGGCGCAGGCCCGGCAGAGTCTTGCGCGTGTCGAGGATGACGGCGCGGTTGCCGGGCACCTCGGCGATCGCGTCCACATAGCGGCGCGTGGCACTGGCCACGCCCGAGAGCAATTGCAGGAAGTTCATCGCGCTGCGCTCGGCGGTCAGGATGCCGCGCGCGGGGCCGGTCCATTCGCAGACGGTGGCGCCGGGCGCCAGGCGCGCGCCTTCGGCTTGCGCCCATTGCACGCGGATGCGCGGATCGATGCGGCGCAAGACTTCTTCGGCCCAAGGCTGGCCGCAGAGCACCGCGTCTTCACGCACGATCAGGCGCGCATGCACTTGCGCATCGGCCGGCACCAGCGCGCCGGTGCGGTCGCCGTCGCCCACGTCCTCGGCCAGTGCGGCGGCCACATTGGCTTCGATCGCGGCGCGCAGGCCGGCGTCGAGCAGACTCGAAAAATCGGAGGGTGCGTTCATGAAGGTTCAGGCCGGGCCGATGTGCTCGGAGCCGGTGCTAGCGAAGGTGGAAATCTTGGCCTTGTGCGCGGCGGCAAAGCCGAGCATGCGATCGATGGAGGTGTAGGCGCGCCGGCCCAGCGCCGGGTCGACGAGGATCTCGCCGCCGTGGGCGCTTTGCGGCTTGCCCGCCGCGATGTCTTCGAGCAGATGCACGAGGCCGGTGAGGTCGTTCATCGCCATCCACGGGCAATGCGCGCAGCTTTTGCAAGTGGCGCTGTCGCCGGCCGTGGGCGCCTCGATGAAGATTTTTTCGGGCACGGCCTTGCGCATCGAATGCAGCAGGCCCTTGTCGGTCGCGACGATGAATTCGGTGGCCGGCAGGCTGCGCGCGGCATTGAGCATTTGCGAAGTGGAGCCGACCACATCGGCCAGTTGCACCACGCTGCGCGGCGATTCCGGATGCACGAGCACCTTGGCCTGCGGATGCTCGGCCTTGAGCAGTTCGAGTTCCACGCCCTTGAACTCGTCGTGCACGATGCACACGCCCGGCCACAAGACCATGTCGGCCCCGGTCTGTTCCTGGATGTAGCGGCCCAGATGCTTGTCGGGCGCCCACAGGATCTTGTGCCCTTGCTCATGCAGATGGCGCACGATGTCGAGGCCCACGCTCGAGGTGACGCACCAATCGGCGCGCGCCTTCACCGCGGCGCTGGTGTTGGCATAGACGACCACGGTGCGGTCCGGATGCGCATCGCAGAACTTGGCGAATTCATCGGCCGGGCAGCCGAGGTCGAGCGAGCATTCGGCTTCGAGCGCGGGCATGAACACGCGCTTGTCCGGGCTCAGGATCTTCGAGGTCTCGCCCATGAAGCGCACGCCGGCCACGATCAGCGTGCCGGCCGCATGGTCGCGCCCGAAGCGCGCCATTTCGAGCGAATCCGACACGCAGCCGCCGGTCTCGAGCGCGAGGTCCTGCAAGTCGGCATCGACGTAGTAATGCGAGACCAGCACCGCGCCGATGTCGCGCAGCAATTGCGCGGCGCGGGCCTTCAGCGCGGCGCGCTGCTCGGCCGGCAAGGTCTTGGGCACACAGGCCCAGGCCTGGTCGATGACGCTGTCGCGGACGTGGGCGATGGCGTCGGGCGCAGCGGAAGGAAGGGTCGTGGACATCTCGTGAATACGCGGATCGGCCGGATGAAAAGAACCAATCCGCGCATTCAATCACAAACCGCGCCCGCGACCCGGCGCAAGCACCGGATCAGTCGCCGATTCAGGCGCTAGCGCCCACTGGCGGGCACGCGCACATGATGTTGCGGTCGCCCCAGGCGTTGTCCACGCGCGCGACCGGCGGCCAATACTTCTGGCGCTTGAGCGAGGCCAGCGGAAAGGCCGCCATTTCGCGCGGATAGCCATGCGCCCAGGTTTCGGCCATGACCATGGCCGCGGTATGGGGCGCGTGCTTGAGCGGGTTGTCTTCGCGGTCCAGGCGCCCTTCTTCGACGGCGCGGATTTCTTCGCGGATCGCGATCATCGCGTCGATGAAACGGTCGAGTTCGACCTTGGGCTCGGATTCGGTCGGCTCGACCATCAAGGTGCCCGCGACCGGGAAGCTCAGCGTGGGCGCATGAAAGCCGTAGTCCATCAAGCGCTTGGCGACGTCTTCGGCGCCGATGCCGCTGGCGTCCTTGAGCGGGCGCAGATCAAGGATGCATTCATGCGCGACATAGCCGTTGCTGCCGGTGTAGAGCGTCGGGTAGTACGGCGCCAGACGGCGCGCGATGTAGTTGGCGTTGAGCAGCGCGACCTGCGTGGCGCGGCGCAGGCCTTGCGCGCCCATCATGGTCACGTACATCCACGAGATCGGCAGGATGCTGGCCGAGCCGTAGGCCGCGCCGCTGACCATGCCGGCGCGGTTCTTGGCGCCGAGCTTGCCCGGCAAGAACGGCGCGAGGTGTGCCTTGACCGCCACCGGCCCCACGCCCGGTCCGCCGCCGCCGTGCGGAATGCAGAAGGTCTTGTGCAGGTTCAGGTGCGAGACATCGCTGCCCCAGGCGCCGGGCTTGGCGGTGCCCACCAGCGCGTTCATGTTGGCGCCGTCGGTATACACCTGGCCGCCGTGGGCATGGATGATTTCGCAGATCTCGACGATGCCTTCTTCGAACACGCCGTGGGTCGAGGGGTAGGTGATCATGAAGGCCGCGAGCTGGCCTGCATGCTCCTCGGCGCGGGCCTTGAGATCGGCCACATCGACATTGCCGTTGGCATCGCATTTGACGACCACCACGTCCATGCCGGCCATGTGGGCCGAGGCCGGGTTGGTGCCGTGCGCGCTTTCGGGGATCAAACAGATCCGGCGATGGTCCTCGCCGCGCGAGGCGTGGTAGGCGCGGATCGCGAGCAAGCCCGCGTATTCGCCTTGCGCGCCCGAATTGGGCTGCAGGCTGACCGCGTCGTAGCCCGTGCATTCGACCAGCATGCGCTCGAGCTGGTCGACGAGTTGGTGATAGCCGCGCGCCTGATCGGCCGGCACATACGGATGCACATCGGCAAACTCGGGCCAGGTGATCGGGATCATTTCGCTGGTGGCGTTGAGCTTCATGGTGCACGAGCCCAGCGGGATCATCGCGCGGTCGAGCGCGAGGTCGCGGTCGGCGAGCGCGCGCAGATAGCGCAGCATCTCGGTCTCGCTATGGTGGGCGTTGAACACCGGATGGGTGAGGAAGGCCGTCTTGCGCACCAGCACCTCGGGGATGGCGACGTTGCCGGTCGCGGCGAGTTCGGCGTCGAGCGCATCGATGTCGGCCTGCACCCCGAAGGCGCGCCAGATCGCTTCGATGTCGGCACGCGTGGTGGTTTCATCGAGCGCGACACCGACCATGGTGGCGCCCATCTCGCCGGGGAATTCGCGCAGGTTGATGCGTGCAGCGCGCGCGGCGGCATGCACGCTGGCCGCGTCGAGCTTGTGGTCGGGCGCGCCGCGCACGACGATGGTGTCGAAGAAATTGGCGTTGACGCGCCAGCCCGCGCGTTCGATGCCCTTGGCGAGGATGGCGGTCAGGCGATGCACGCGCTGGGCGATGCGCTTGAGGCCTTGCGGGCCGTGATAGACCGCATACATGCTCGCGATGACTGCGAGCAGGACTTGCGCGGTACAGATGTTGGAGGTGGCCTTTTCGCGGCGGATGTGTTGCTCGCGGGTTTGCAGCGTCAAGCGGTACGCGCTGTTGCCTTGCGCGTCGACCGACACCCCGATCAGCCGCCCCGGCATCGAGCGCTTGTAGGCGTCCTTGCAAGCCAGGAACGCCGCATGCGGCCCGCCGAAGCCGAACGGCACCCCGAAGCGCTGGGTGTTGCCGATGACGATGTCGGCGCTTTGCTGGGCGCTGCCCCAGGTGCCCGGCGCTTCGAGCAAGGTCAGCGCGAGCACATCGACCGCGACGATGAACAAGGCGCCCTTGACGTGCGCCACCTCGACCAGCGAGCGCAAGTCGTGCACCAGCCCCGCGGTCGACGGGTATTGCGCGAGCACGCCGAAGTAGTCGCCCTCGGCCATGAGTTCGGGCACCACGCCCACGCGCACCTCGATGTCGAGCGGTTCGGCGCGGGTGCGGATCACCTCGATGGTCTGCGGATGGCAATCGCCCGCGACGATGAAGACATTGCTCTTGGACTTGGCACTGCGCTTGGCCAGCGTCATCGCCTCGGCCGCGGCGGTGGCTTCGTCGAGCAAGGACGCGTTGGCGATTTCCATGCCGGTCAGGTCGCAGACCATGGTCTGGAAATTGATCAGCGCTTCCATGCGGCCTTGCGAAATCTCGGCCTGGTAAGGCGTGTAGGCGGTGTACCAGGCCGGGTTCTCGAGGATGTTGCGCAGGATGACCGGCGGCAATTGGGTGCCGTGGTAGCCCATGCCGATGAAGCTGCGGAACACCTGGTTCTGATCGGCGATCGCACGGATGCGCGCCAGGGCTTCGTGCTCGCTGATGGCATCGGGCAGCGCAAGGGTGCGGCCGTCCTGCGGCGCGAGCCGGATCGCCGCGGGCACGATCGCATCGACCAGCGCATCGAGCGAGGATTGCCCGACGGCGGCAAGCATCTCGGCGATCTCGGCATCGTTGGGGCCGATATGGCGCGCGATGAAATCGTCATGCGCTTCGAGTTGGGTCAGAGAAAGATCAGCAGTCATGGGGCATCCGGCAAACGTCGGGTCAGAAAAACGGTTCAGGAAAAAGTCGGTTTGGTCACCATCAACACCACGATGGCGATCACCGCGGCAAACGCGGGCCAGCCGAGCGCGAACCACCAGCGCATCGTGGTCCGGTATTGCGCAGGCAAAGGCGTGTCTTGCGCGAGCGCCGCGCGGGCCAGATCGCGCGCATGCATCTGCAGCCAGACCACCGGCAGCCAGCACGCCCCCACCAGCACGAACAAGCCGATCGCCAAGGCGATCCATCCGGTGGACAACGGGCGGCCGGTCAGGTCGGCCAGCCACCAGCCGCTCGCGAATTGCACGATCACTGCGGGCGCGGTGAACCAGGCATCGGCCAGCACGACCAGGCGCGCGACGCCTGCGATCAAATGCTTGTCGCCGGTGCGGTGCGCCATCCACATGAAGAAGGCGATGCCGCTGCCGGTGCCCAGCAGCACGGTGGCCGAGACGATGTGCACCATGCGCAGCGCGAAGTAGGTATTCATGCGAGGCGGGTCCGGTTCAGCGCCGCTCGCGCGCGGCCAGCAGCAAGGCGATCGCGGGCAACAACGCCAGGTTCTTGAGCAAGCCGCCATAGGGTTCGAGCCACAAGCGCGGCCAGCCGGCGCCGATCATCACGGTATAGCCGAGCACCGAGGCGAGCATCAGCCACAAGGCGGTGCGCGCCATGCGCGGCCAGAGCACGGCCGCGCCCAGCACCAGGTCTAGCACACTCACCGCGTGCACCAGTGCCGGGCCGGCATCGGGTGCGAGACCCGCTTCGGCGAACAAGGCGCGGATGGTCTCGGACGGCGTGATGAAGCCGACCACGCCCGAGACCAGCCAGACGATGGCCAGCATCCATTGCAGCAAGGGAAACAAGAAATAGGTGCGCGCATGCAGACGGTCTTGCGATTGGCAGGGCCGCGCGGCCAATGCGCGCGTGATCGGCTGCGGGCGCAGGCCGAGCAAGGCGTCCATGCGTTCGAGCGCGCCGGCTTGCAGCACATTGCCGCGTTCGAGCATGCGTTGCATGGTGCGGCCCAGCGGCCCGGCGCCCAACCATTCGCCAAGCGTGGTGCTCAGGCCCACCAGCGCGCGCGGCGTGCGCAGCACCCAGGCTTGCGGCAAGCCGAACCAATGCCGCCAGGCGCCCAGATACTCGGTGATCGTCAACACCTCGGGCCCACCGATCTCGACGGTCTGGCCGACCGCGCGCGCATCGGCAAAACAAGCGACCACCGCTTGCGCGAGGTCTTCGAGCGCCACGGGTTGCAAGCGTTGCGCGCCGTCACCCGGCACCGCGATCACACCCGGCAGCGTGGCCATCGCACGCAGCAAGGAGGTGCCGCCGTACGAACCCGCGGCGCTATAGACGACCGAGGGGCGCAGCACGGTCCAATCGAGCGCGAGCGCGGCCAGCGCCGCATCGAGCCGGTGCTTGGACGCGATGAACTCGGCGTCTTCGGGCGCGCCGAGCGCCGAGATCTGCACCACGCGCCGCACACCCGCTTGCTCGCAGGCCTTGAACAATGCGAGCGGCGCGTCCAGATGCACTTGCGCAAAACGCTCGCCCGGACGCTCGCGCAGGATGCCGGCGCAATTCACCACGCCATCGATGCCGGCCAAGCGCGCGCGCCAGATCTCGACCGACCGGTCGCGCGCCATGTCGCAGGCGACGGCGCGGCCGGCCTCGACATCGGCCGCGCGCGGGCGGCGCACCGCACGCACCACCGCATGGCCGGCGCCTTCGAGCGCGGCCGCGATGGCCGAGCCGATGAAGCCGTTGGCGCCGGTCAGCAGGATGCGCATGCGCGTAGGCGTGAGAGAGCGTGGTGCCGACGTAAACGCAGCGACGGCTTACTGCGCCGCGTCGAGCGCAGCCTGATAACCGGCGGCGTCGAGCAGGCCGTCGAGCTTGTCGGTGCTCTTGAGCTTGAAGATCCAGGCTTCGTAAGGCTGTTCGTTGATCGCTTGCGGCGCGTCGTTGAGCGCTTCGTTGAAGGCGACCACTTCGCCGTTGACCGGCGCGTAGACATCGGACGCGGCCTTGACCGATTCGACCACGCCCGCGGTGGCGCCCGCCTTGAGGGTGTCGCCGACTTTCACATCGCCGACATAGACCAGATCGCCGAGCATTTCCTGCGCGGCGTCGGTGATGCCGACCCAGAGCAGCCCGTCGTCGCCGACTTTGACCCATTCATGGCTGTTGGTGTACTTGAGGTTGGCGGGCAGGCTCATGAGCTTCTCCTTGGAGCGCGGAAAGTGAATCGATGGGATGGAAGAAAACGCAATGCGAACGCCGGACGTTCAGATCAACGCCTGACCGTGACGGACGAAAGGAAGCTTGACGACCTGCGCGGCGAGCCCCTTGCCGCGGATGTCGACGCCGACCGCATCGCCGGCCTTGAGCCCCAGCGGGACCCGCGCCATCGCGATCGAGAAGCCCAGGGTGGGCGAGAAGGTGCCGCTGGTGACTTCGCCCGCGCCGGCGCCGGTGACGACTTGTTGATGCGCGCGGATGACGCCGCGTT
>CAYUYC010000108.1:0-10653 GCA_964448945.1 uncultured Burkholderiaceae bacterium | reverse complement strand
GGGTGAAGCTGCCGCTGCCCGAGACGATCGGAATGCGCACCACCAATTCGCCGCGATGGGTTTCGACGTCCTTGCCGAAGTTCTCGTCGAACTTGACCTTGCCGCGCGGGACTTCGGCCTTGCCCAGCACCACGCCGGCGCTGGCCGCGAATTTGATCTTCTCGTGATAGAGGTAGTAGCCGTCGACGATCGACCAACGCGCCTCGACGGTGTGTGCATCGAGCACGCGGGCACGAAAGGCAAAAGCCTGCTGCGGGTCGAGGAAGTCGTCGGCCGCATGCGCGACGCCGCAGATCAAAAGCAAGAGCGCGAAGGCGCCGTTCAGAAATTTCATCATCGATCGTGATTTCCAAGGTCGTCGGTCATGTCGGCTTGCCGGAGCGCTTTGCGGACGGACGATCAAGTGGGTGAGCATAGCAGCGACGCCTCGCGAGTTGAATCGACGCCGGGCGTGGCCTAGGTACTCCACCGAGCGGGTCACCGGAGTCTGCCCTCGTCCAACACGCCGTTACACGCCCGATGCGGAACATCCCCCACGGCGTCAAGACTTTTGCCCGCCGGCTCTGCGAAGATCGCGCTACAAGGCCGTCGCTGATCCAAGCGCGGTTCGGATTTCTTTTCGGAGCAAAGAAAGCAGATGAAGTTCACCAAATACCTGAGCACCGCGGTGTTGGCATGGGGCGTGGCCGCGGGCATGTCGCCGGCGCAAGCGCTCGAGACCGGCGTGGCGGCACCGACCTTCAGTCTGCCCACGCCAGGCGGCAAGACCTTCAAGCTTGCCGAGGCCAAGGGCAAAGTGGTCTACGTCGACTTCTGGGCGTCCTGGTGCGGTCCGTGCCGGCAGTCCTTTCCCTGGCTCAATGCGATGCAGGCCAAGTACGGCGCGCAAGGCTTTCAGGTCGTCGGCATCAATCTCGACAAGAAGCGCGAGGACGCCAATGCCTTCCTGGCGCAGACCCCGGCCAAATTCCTGATTGCCTACGATGTCGCCGGCGATACGCCCAAGAGTTACGGCATCAAGGGCATGCCGAGTTCGGCGCTCGTCGATGCCGACGGCAAGGTCATCTTGATGCACGCAGGATTCCGCGATGACGAGCGTGCCGAACTCGAGGCCAGGATCGTCGCCGCGCTCAAGGCGGCTGCCAAGTGAGTCCGACCGTCTTGAAGCGGCTGGTGGTCGGATCGGCCGCCGTGGCCGCGCTCGCCGCATGCAGCGCGTTACAGCCCGTGCCGGCATGGGAGAAGGGCACGCTCGCCAAGCCGGGCATGACCTTCGACGGCGATCCGCTCGAAGCACGCTATGCGCAGCACATCTACTCCAGCAAGGAAAACGCGTCAGGCGGTGCCGGCGTGGGCGGCGGCGGATGCGGCTGCAATTGATGGTGCGCGGAATCACGACCAACAACGACACGGAGACCGCGTGAGCGAAGTCGAGCAACGCAAGCTTGCCCTCGGCAAGGTGGGAGGCATTGTCGCCGCGGCGATGGCCTTGCCGGGGTTGATGCCGGCAACGGCGCAGGCCGAGAACGCGCCCGAGCAGGGCGTGATCGGCCTGAAGTACCTGCAATACAAGGACTACCAGCCTGGGTTCGACCGCATCGATGTGAAGAGCCCGTCGCTGTATTTCCTTGTGCCGTATGCGGGCAAATGGAGTCTGGAAGGATCGTTGGTCAGCGATCAGGTCTCGGGTGCCACGCCGCGCCATCATTCGTCGATCGCAAGCGCTTCGCCCATGACCGAAGACCGGCGCGCGGAGGATGTTCGGCTCACGCGCTATTTCGATCGGTCGGCCTATTCGGTGGGGATCTCGCATTCGAGCGAGCACGACTATGCGTCGAACTCGGTCTCGGGCGAGGCGCGATTTGCGAGCGAAGACAACAACACCACGTTCAATGTCGGCGTCGCCGCGACCGAAGACACCATCGATCCGACCGATGGCGGATACAGCGGCGACATCAGCGGCAAAAGCAAGCGCACGCGCGAGTTCATCGTCGGCGTGACGCAAGTGCTGACGCCCGACGACATTGCGCAGATCAATCTGCAGGTGGTGCGCGGACGCGGGTACTTCTCGGACCCCTACAAGTTCCCCGACAACCGGCCCGACACGCGCAATGCCTGGGTGATCATGGCGCGGTGGAATCATCACGTCGACGCGGCCGACGCCTCGTTGCGCACGAGTTATCGCTATTACAGCGACAGCTGGGACATCAATGCACACACCTTCGGCGTGGAATGGGATCAGCCGTTGAGTGCGCACTGGAGCGTCATCCCGTCGGTGCGCTACTACACGCAAAGCGCGGCCAAGTTCTACTTCGATCCGGTGTTCGACCCGGTGCTCGGGGAGCCTTACCCGGTCGGTTACGTGCCGGGGATGACGGTGTCGGGCGATCAGCGCTTGTCCGCGTTCGGTGCGATCACCGTCGGCGCGAAGCTGGTGTGGAACATCGATCGGCTATGGACCGTCGATTTCAAAGGCGAGTACTACCAGCAGCGCGACGCATGGCGTCTGGGCGGCAAGGGCAGCCCGGGACTCGACCCGTTCAAGGCGCAGTTCTATCAATTCGGGATCGCACGCAAGTTCTGATCGCCATCGATCAGGCGGTGCCGAACTTGGTCTCGAAGTTGATGCCGATCTGCTGCAGCAAGGGCGTCGGCAAGATCCCGCCCGCGCAAATGATCACCGCCTGGTTGGGCAGCGCGATCTCGCGCCCTTGATGGGCGATGGTGACCGTGCCGGCGTCGATGTGCTTGACGGTCGAGCCCAGCATCACGTGCAGGCGCTTGGCTTCTTCCTGGGCTTTCAGTGCCGCACGGTTTTTCTCTTTCACGCGCGAGAAGGCCTCGCTGCGATACGAGAGCGTCACCGTCGTGCCGGGCTGTTCGGATAGCGCGATCGCGGCTTCGAGTGCGCTGTCGCCGCCGCCGACCACCAGCACCGCCATGCCCTTGTATTGCTCGGGGTCGATCAGGCGATACACCACCTTGGCCTGATCTTCTCCGGGCACGTCGAGCTTGCGCGGCGAACCGCGGCGTCCGAGCGCCAGCAACACCGAGCGCGTGTGATAGCTGCCTTTGGTCGTGCGCACGATGAAGCCGTCGCCTTGATGATCGATGCCTTCCATGCGTTCGCTGAACTGCACCTTCATGCCGGTCTTGGCGACGACGCTGTGCCAGAACTCGAGCAGCTTTTCCTTCTGGATTTCGTTCATGCGCACGGTGCCCACGATCGCCAGCTTTACCGGCGCGGTCATCGCGATCTTGTTGCGCGGGTAGTGGTACACCGCGCCGCCCAGAGAATCCTCTTGCTCGATGAGGCGATAGCGCATCTTGTGTTCGATGGCGCTGAGGGTGGCGGACAGGCCGGCGGGGCCTGCGCCCACGATCACGACATCGTATTCGGCCTTGTCGCGCGTCTTGCGCGCGCGGATGGCGTCCATGGCCTTTCGACCTTGCTCCGCGGTCTTGCGGATGAGGCCCATGCCGCCGAGTTCGCCTGCGATGAAGATGCCGGGCACATTGGTTTCGAAGTTCGGTTTGAGCACCGGAATGTCGATCCCGCGCTTGGCGCTGCCGAACACCAAGGTGATGCCGCTGACGGGACATGCATCGCGGCATGCGCCATGACCGATGCATGCCGATCCGTTGATGAGCACCGCCTTGTTGTTGATGATGCCCAATGCTTCTTCGGGACATGCATGCACGCACGAGGCACACCCGATGCAGCGCACGTCGTCGATGACCGGATGCAGCGAAGGCGGCTCGGTCAGTCCGGAACGCGCGGATTCTTCGAGCGCCTGCGCACTGCGTCGCTCGAAGCGGCGCTGGTGCAGGATGTACAGCGCGACGACGACCGCAGCGCCTGCTATGTAAATGAGTGTGTAAAGCCAATTGCCCATTGCGGTGTTTTCTTAGGAAACGCTTAAGAGATAAGTAAATCGCGCCTATATCGATCCGTACTTCATGCCCATAACTGCGCGATGCTATGCGCGAGAACCTTAGGTGTTCGACCGATTCACCTAGAGATGAGTTGCAGATACATTCGCGGCGCGTTGCGTCATGCCATGCTTTGGCGGAGGCGGAGTCTATCGGCTTCGCACCGAATTCAGGTTGCGATGTGTGTGCAAGCGTAGATGCGCAACACGGGAATGCGAAGAGGTCGTTATGGATGGAGTCCCTGAAGCAAGTGCGGTTCGCAGCGCCACGCGTCCGAGCGCGCGTGCAGGCGAGCATGCGCCGCGCCATCATGATGGCGCGATCTATTTGCTGCTTGCTGTACTGGTATTCGGCGCGTGGCAGTTCTCGCGGCTCGAGCTCTTCACGGCCGCGTCGGACATCGCGTACTGGATCGGCGTGGTCGGCGGTTCGTTCATGCTGTTGTTGTTCTTGTATCCGATGCGCAAGCGGCTTCGCATCATGCGCACCTTGGGCCACGGCAAGTACTGGTTCGTCGGGCACATGGTGCTCGGCATTGCCGGGCCGCTGCTGATCCTGATTCATTCGACGTTCAAGACCGGGTCGATCAACGCGACCGTGGCGCTGTATTCGATGCTCATCGTGGCGGGCAGCGGCGTGGTGGGGCGGTATCTGTATGTGCGCATCCATCGCGGGCTGTATGGCGAGCAGGCGTCCTTGGCCGAGTTGCGCACCGTGGCCGGATTTCAGCACGACGCGATCAAATCGCGCCTGCACTTCGCGCCCTTGGTCGAAGCGCGTTTGTTCGATTTCGAGTCGCATGTGCTCGACAAGAAGGACCAGGCCACACGGCATTTGTGGCATGTGACGATGCTGCCGGTCAGGCAATTCATGACCTATCGCTGGTGCGTGCGTCATCTCGACGCGCAACTCGGCGAACTCGGGCGGCAACGCGGCTGGTCGCGCAGCGAGACGCACGCGCGTCAGGCCAAGGCGCGCGCCCTCGTGTTCGATTTTCTCGCCAGCGTCGTGCGCGTCGCGCAGTTCTCGTCGTTCGTCCGCTTGTTCTCGATGTGGCATGTGTTCCACGTGCCGCTGCTCTACATCATGGTCATCAGCGCCGTCGTGCACGTCGTGGCCGTGCACATCTACTGAGTCGGTGACGGTGCTCTTCACGCATGGTTGGATCCAACTTCTGAGGCGATGCGTCGGCGTCCTGATGACGCTGGCGGCGATCGCCATCACGTTTGCGATCCATGGCGGCGCGCAGGCGCAGACGGTGGAATCCGTGCTGTCGCCGGGCAAGGTGATCGAAGGGCACGCCAAGGTCGAAGCCGAGTGCAAGCGCTGCCATGTGCGCTTCGATCGTGCGGCCCAAGACGGGCTGTGCATCGACTGCCACAAGGAAGTCGGGCAGGACATGCGGCAAAAGGCCGGCTTTCACGGCCGTCAGAAGCCTCAACCCTGCCGCGAATGCCACACCGACCATCGCGGGCGCGATGCCCGGGTGATCGATTTCGATCCCAAGACTTTCGACCACCAGCAAAGCGACTTCACGCTGCGCGGCAAGCATGAGAAGACCGATTGCGTGAAATGCCACACCGCGGGCAAGAAGTACCGCGCGGCACCGTCGGACTGCCTGGGCTGCCATCGCAAGGACGATGTTCACAAGGGGTCGCTGGGCGCCAAATGCGCGGACTGCCATACCGAACGCGACTGGAAGGAAGTCAAGTTCGATCATTCGACGACGCGCTTTGCACTGACCGGCAAGCACGCGGATGCCAAGTGCACCGCCTGCCACAAAAACAACCAGTACAAGGACGCGCCGATGACCTGTCTGGCGTGCCACCGCAAGGAAGACAAGCACAAGGGCCGGTACGGCGAGAAGTGCGAGACCTGCCACGGTACGCGTGACTGGAAGACCATCGACTTCAATCACGACACCGAAACCAAGTACGCCTTGCGCGGCAAGCATCGCACCACCAAGTGCGACGCCTGCCACACCGGAAATCTGTACAAGGACAAGACGCCGACCGGCTGCAACGATTGCCACAAGAAGGACGATAAGCACAAAGGATCGCTCGGCACCGCGTGCGAGTCATGCCACAACGAGCGCACCTGGAAAGAGACCGGCAAGTTCGACCACGATCGCACCCATTTCCCGTTGCTGGGCAAGCACGTGAAGGCGGAGTGCAAGGCCTGCCACAAGTCGCAGATGTTCAAGGAGGCGCCGTCGGCTTGCATCGAGTGCCACCGCAAGGAGGACAAGCACGAGGGCACGCTCGGCGACAAGTGCAAGGACTGCCACACCGAGCAGGAATGGAAGAAGTCGACCTTCGATCACGACCGCACGCGCTTTGCGCTGCGCGGCGGGCATACCGGCCCCAAGATCAAGTGCACCGATTGCCACAAGGACTTGCGCAGCTACCGCGATACCGCGCGCGATTGCTACACCTGCCACAAGAAGGACGACAAGCACGAAGGCCAGCAGGGCAAGCAATGCGAGCAATGCCACAACGATCGCGACTGGAAGACCACGCGCTTCGATCACGGCCGCACGCGCTTCCCGCTGGTCGGGCGTCACATGAAGACCGAATGCAAGGCCTGCCATGAGACACGGCGCTTCAAGGATGCCAAGCGCGAGTGCGTCGCGTGTCACCTCAAGGAAGACAAGCACAAGGCGAAGTTCGGCGTGCGTTGCGAGGCCTGCCACAACGCGCGCGATTGGAAGATCTGGGACTTCGACCATGACAAGCGTACGGACTACCCGCTCGACGGCGCGCATGTACGGGTGGCGTGTGAAAGTTGCCACACCCACACGGCGCCTGCGGGTAAGGACGCAGCAAGCGTGCCAAGCACCTGCATCGGTTGCCACCGCTCGGACGACGTGCATGACGGCAGCTTCGGCAGTCGTTGCGATCAGTGCCACGTCACTAAAGATTGGAAGACGTTACACAGCGGGATAAGGCTATCTTCAGAAACCAAACGGACAATCGCGTCACTGCCGCAGTACGGGCAGGTTGCGAGCGCAACGCCGCGCGCGAAGGTGGCCACGACGGGGGAACGCTTGCCATGAACGCCTTTGAATCGATCTGTCGCAGCGTCACCCGGTACGCTGTCTTCTTTGCGCTATGGGCCTGTGCTTCGATTGCGTTCGCGCAGATCGGCACACGCAACGTCGATCACGTGAAGACGGGCTTTCCGCTGACCGGCAGCCACGTCAATCAGCGCTGCGAGTCCTGCCACATCAACGGACTGTTCAAGGGCACGCCCAAGGATTGCGTCGCCTGTCACACCGCGGGCGCACGTGGCGCAAGCAGCGCAACGGTCAAATCCGCAACCCATATTCCGACTCAACAAAGCTGCGAGACCTGCCACAACACGGTGACGTTCGCGAACGCGCGCGTGAACCACTCGATGCTGGCGCCGAACTCGTGCATGACCTGCCACAACGGCACGTTTGCGACCGGCAAGCCGGGCAACCACATGCCGACCACCGCGTCGTGCCAGACCTGCCATCGCACGATTGCATGGACGCCGGCGGCGGGCTTCGATCACTCGACCGTCGTGCCCGGCACCTGCTCGACTTGCCACAACGGCAGCCGCGCGACCGGCAAGCCGGCCAAGCACATCCCGACCACGGCGTCGTGCGACACCTGCCACAAGACCACCGGCTGGACGCCTGCGACCTTCAGCCACACCGGCGTGGTTGCGGGCACTTGTGCCACGTGCCACAACGGCACCACGTCCACCGGCAAACCGGCCAACCATGTACCGACCACGGCCTCGTGCGATACCTGTCACAAGACCACCGGCTGGACGCCCGCAACCTTCAGTCATACCGGCATCGCCGCAGGCACTTGCGCGACCTGCCACAACGGCACCATCTCTACCGGCAAACCGGCCAACCATTTGCCGACCACCGCGGCGTGCGACACCTGCCACAAGACGACGGGCTGGACGCCCGCGACCTTCAGTCACACCGGCGTTGCCGCCGGCTCTTGCGCGACCTGCCACAACGGCACCACCGCCACCGGCAAGACCGCCAACCACGTGCCGACCACCGCCTCGTGCGACACCTGCCACAAGACCACCGGTTGGACACCTGCGACCTTCAGTCATACCGGTATTGCGCGCGGCACTTGCGCGACCTGCCACAACGGCAGCATCGCGACCGGCAAGACCGCCACCCATGTGGCGACGACCGCCTCGTGCGACACCTGCCATACGACCACCGCTTGGACGCCGGCCACCTTCAGCCATACCGGCATCGCTGCCGGCACTTGCGCGACTTGCCACAACGGTACGACCGCCACCGGCAAGACCGCCAACCACGTGCCCACGACGGCCTCGTGCGATACCTGTCACAAGACCACCGGCTGGACGCCCGCAACCTTCAGTCATACCGGCATCGCCGCAGGCACTTGCGCGACCTGCCACAACGGCACCATCTCTACCGGCAAACCGGCCAACCATTTGCCGACCACCGCGGCGTGCGACACCTGCCACAAGACGACGGGCTGGACGCCCGCGACCTTCAGTCACACCGGCGTTGCCGCCGGCTCTTGCGCGACCTGCCACAACGGCACCACCGCCACCGGCAAGACCGCCAACCACGTGCCGACCACCGCCTCGTGCGACACCTGCCACAAGACCACCGGTTGGACACCTGCGACCTTCAGTCATACCGGTATTGCGCGCGGCACTTGCGCGACCTGCCACAACGGCAGCATCGCGACCGGCAAGACCGCCACCCATGTGGCGACGACCGCCTCGTGCGACACCTGCCATACGACCACCGCTTGGACGCCGGCCACCTTCAGCCATACCGGCATCGCTGCCGGCACTTGCGCGACTTGCCACAACGGTACGACCGCCACCGGCAAGACCGCCAACCACGTGCCCACGACGGCCTCGTGCGACACCTGCCACAAGACCACGGGCTGGACGCCGGCCACCTTCAGCCATACCGGCATCGCTGCCGGCACTTGCGCGACCTGCCACAACGGCACGATCGCCACCGGCAAGACCGCCAACCACGTCGCGACGACCGCGTCCTGCGACAGTTGCCACAAGACCACCGGATGGACGCCGGCGACCTTCAGCCATACCGGCGTCGTCGCCGGGACCTGCGCGACTTGCCACAACGGGACCACGGCCACCGGCAAGACCGCGACGCACATCCCGACCACAGCCTCGTGCGACACCTGCCACAAGACCACGGGCTGGACGCCGGCGACCTTCAGCCATACCGGCGTCGTCGCCGGGACCTGCGCGACTTGCCACAACGGGACCACGGCCACCGGCAAGACCGCGACGCACATCCCGACCACAGCCTCGTGCGACACCTGCCACAAGACCACGGGCTGGACGCCGGCGACCTTCAGTCATACCGGCGTGGCGGCGGGCACTTGCGCGACTTGCCACAACGGCACCACGGCGACGGGCAAGACCGCGACCCATGTGCCCACCACGGCCTCGTGCGACACCTGCCACAAGACCACCGGCTGGACGCCGGCGACCTTCAGCCATACCGGCATCGCTGCCGGCACCTGCGCGACCTGCCACAACGGCACCACCGCCACCGGCAAGACGGCGACCCATGTGCCCACGACGGCTTCGTGCGATGTCTGCCATCGCACGACGGCATGGATTCCGGCGACGTTCAGCCATACCGGCGTCGTGGCCGGTACTTGCGCGACCTGCCATAACGGCACTACGGCGACTGGCAAGAACGCGTCTCACGTCGTCACCACGGCCTCGTGCGACACCTGCCATACCACCACGGCGTGGACGCCGGCGACGTTCAACCATGCCGGTGTTGCCGCAGGTTCGTGCGCGACTTGCCACAACGGCAGCACGGCCACCGGCAAGACTGCGTCGCACATCCCGACCACTGCGGCCTGCGACGCGTGCCACACCTCGAAGACTGCATGGACGACGTACACCATGAACCACACCATCGTGGCGTCCGCGACTTGCGAGTCCTGCCACAACGGTTCGTACACCTCGCAAGGCAACACCGGCGCGCTGGCCAAGCCGACGAATCACATTCCGGTCTCGGTGCTCGGTGCGCTCGATTGCAAGGGTTGCCATACCAGCACGTCGAGCTGGGGCACGATGCGGATGAACCACAACAGCATGCAAGTCGGCTGCAAGACCTGCCACCAATCGGGCACGAGTTATCTGGGCAGCATGGAGAAGAAGAGCCTGACCCACCGGACCAAGACCCCGCCGGCAACGGATTGCTCCGAGTCCGGTTGCCACCGTCCGCTGGGCAACAAGGGCACGCCCTACTCGAACTGGGATTGATGGCGCAATGAACACCGTCGATACGCGCATGCATTGCGCGCGTCGACGGTGCCCGATGGATTGACCCCGACGAATGCCGTCGGGCGCAGTAGCCCCGAGCGCAGGAGCGCAAGGGCCCCATGATCTTCCCTCAAGAATCCGGCATGCGAACCTCAACTCTGCTTCGTATCTTCGCCACCGTCGTGTTGATCGGTCTCGGCACCCTGGCGCACGCCCAGGTGTTCGACGATGTCGACATCCGGCGCGACGGCCCGCATGCCGTCATCCAGATCAAGTTCACCGTCGCAGTGCAGTACCTGCGCACCGTGAACGCAAAATCGGGCGATCTGGCCCAGGTGTTCTACGACATCGTTCCGGGACAGGAACTGCCCAAGCTGCAGACCGGCGAGCGCCGCATCGCGGGCGGCCGCACGCTGCCCACCGTGACCT